>JAFXVM010000002.1 GCA_017524525.1 Alphaproteobacteria bacterium
AAACGCGATATGAACAATATTTTAATATGGATTAAACATAATATTGAGAATATATAAACCTCCCTCCCGGTCTTCGACCGTACTCCCCCCAAGGGGAGAATTTTTGCTCTCGTTGCAGAACCAATTCTCCCCCACTGGGGGAGGGGACCCGCAGGGTGAGGGGGGTAAAGACTGTCGCCATCCATCCGTAATTACGAACATACCAGAATACCCCCTTCGGCGCGTTGCGCCACTTCCCCCACGGGGGGGAATGAAAAAGGGGCGGTTGCAAAAAAAACACCGGCATAAACCGGTGTTTTTATTTCAAAACTATTTTATGTAATTTTCCACCATACGCATAAACCACAGGAACCCCAGCACGTCAAACTTCGTTCGCAATGACACAACACTTTTGTGTTGTTTTTGTCCCGTTTGTATATACAAATTTTTGTTTTTTTGACGTGCTGTGTGGTGCAGAAATCAGGTAAAATTCAAAAAAATTCGAAAAAAATTAAATATAGTCTTGACCCGCGTTTTATTTTTTTTCTAGAATCAAATCAAAGGTTAAACGGGATATTAAATTAAGGAAGGAAAAAATCATGAAAAAAATATTTCTAACTTCGGGTATTATTTTATGTATGGCATGCCCTGCATTCGCAGAGACTGGCTTTTCAACAACAGATATTGAAAATGGTACAGAAGTTGCAAACGGAATCGAAATCGCTGGCGCTTGCGTTGAACCAAAGTTGGGTGTTTACAGTGGTTCTGTGACTTTGCGTGCAAAGTGGCAGGGTGTATATAAAACAATCACTTTGAATTCTAATGTTGATACAAGTGCGGGTGGTGTGGTTGCGAATCCATCAACGTTGTATATAACAGATGGCGACAACAATCAAAAACTTTTGTACACATCTTTAACAAACGGTACATTGGGCGATCAAGTTAATATAAATCAAACACCTTTTGCGGCAGATACACCATTGGGTAATAGTGTGACTTATACCATTAACCTTAATGATTCTTCCGAAGGCAACGGTTCAACAACAGCATCGCTTAACGGTGCAACAGTAAACCCAGCACACAGAGAATTACTTGGTTTCTATTATGATGCCGATCCAGAAGATGAAACAGCCCCAGTTCAAATGATTGACGCAAATGGTATTTTGACCGCTGATGGATTGGCTGTGGCAGGAAATCAAGAATGGACTGCGAATTGGGGCACTGGTACACCAACAATTTCTGGCACACCAACCAGAGACGGTTATCAATTCGCAAGATGGGATTTGAATACGGATGATGTCGTAGAAGCGCCGGGCGCTGTTTCATCAGATACAAACGTATATGCAATATGGAATGCAAATACATTTAATATTACTTATTCTTGTGATGATGGTGAAGGTGGCCAAGGAACACCAAGTACGCAAAGCGATACATTTACATTTGATACCCAAGATGCTTGGGCGGGCAATTTGGATGCAAATAATTGCGGACGTGCCGGTTACCATTTCACAGGTTGGGATTGCACCAGCGGTAATACATCAATCTTAAGCAACGGTGGTGCTACGCAGGTACTGGATCAAAACGATAATCCTGTATCTGGAAGTTATACTGGTAATTCAGTCTCTATCAGTGGCAGTCCGTGGGCATCACTTGCCAATGGTGCGACGGTTGCATGTACTGCACACTATGAAAAGAATACTATTGGTCTTACATTCAATATCGACGGAACAACATCTGGCGGTCAGTGTACTTACAGCGAAGGTATCGTATTGCCAGAATCTCCAACAAAACCAGGTTTCGTATTCGATGGATGGGAAATTGTACCGACCAGTTTGGATCCGGACGAAAACCTTTACAATCCAGCGAATCCATAATCTGGATGGATTCATATCAAAACAAAAAAACACCCAAGAAATTGGGTGTTTTTCTTAACAAAACGAATTTTATTGTTTTTATGCTGCACGTGTATGCTTCTTGATAAGATTTCGCAGTTCTTTCTTGCCCTTAATAGGGGCCTTTTGTCTTGCTTCAATCAAATCAAGTTTCAGTTTCTCTTTGTCTTGTTTTAATTTTTCGTTTCGCTTTTCCAACGCTTCTACACGTGCCTGTGCTTCTGCAAGTTGCTCTGCCATACTTTTTGGTTTTTCAACCTTTTTCTCTGGCGTCTTTGTTGTTTTTGGTTTTTCAACCTTTTTCACAGGTACTTTTTTATGTTTTTCTTTGTCATATTGTACTGCCACAGGGTCATAGAACATAGAATCGTCTGGGATTTCTGCTGAGTATTCATCAATCATTCTGCGCAAATCTGCCAGTCTTTGTTCGTGTTCTTTGATTTCGTATTTGTTTTTGCCAGCAGGTTTGAATTGTTCTTCTTTCGCTAAATCTTTTTGCGCGTTTTCCAAATCTTCTTTGCGGAAAGCCCAGTACATAGCATCATCCAAAGTTTCTTTGTCAGGATTGCCTATTTCGTTCAATCTGTGGTTCAAATCGCGCTGCAGTGTTGCAATTTTCTCACCCAGTTTATCGCGTGCTTTGCCTTGGATTTTTGGATTTTGCCAATCAGCCTGTGCTTTTGCAAGATTTTTCTGTTTCACAGTGATATCTTGGGCATCGGCTCTGGTGATGCGTAAATATTTTGGAGCATCAGTATGTTTTTCCTGTTTTTCTTCTTGTTTTTCTTCCCGCAGGTCTGGATATAATTCAAGCCAATCGCTGGCGCCAGTATTTCCTTGCGCCCAACCATCATTTTGTTTCTTTTTGGGTTCTGGTTCTTCTTCTGGAATATCAATTGGCTCATTATCTGGACCATTGTTGTCATTATCTTTTGTTTCTTCTTCTGGAATCTCAATAATTGGTGGCACAGGTTCCACAGGTGGTTCATTTTCTTCTTCTGGAATATCAATAATCCATTCTTCTGGACCTTTTGGAGCGTCCGGTTCAAAATCGTCTGGATAATCAATTGCACCGGTGTTCCCCTGAGCCCAACCATCGTTTTTCTTTGGACCCTTGTCATCATTTTCGTCTGGTACGTGCGGTGGAACGTCTTCATCATCCCAATCGTCTAGATAATCAATTGCACCGGTGTTCCCCTGAGCCCAACCATCGTTTTTCTTTGGACCCTTGTCATCATTTTCGTCTGGTACGTGCGGTGGAACGTCTTCATTCTTAATTTGATCTGCCTTGGAACCCGCTCTGTCTTTCAATTTAGCACGCATCTTGGAAAAATAGTTTCCAAAAGTGCCAACCATCGGGGTATTTACAGGTGTCAAAGTGCTTACATCCGTTGGAGTAATAATATCTTCAATGTGGGTCACAGTTGTATATGGATTAACACCATCATTATAAGTTGTATAAATAGGGTTGCCATTTGCATCAACTGCGTTTGAAGGCAAAACGTGATCATTTTGGAATGGATAATTTGTCACATGTCCTACTTCGTTACTAGGCGAAACAAAATGATCTGCTTTCATTGCGGCCTGAATGCCAGCGTCGGAAACCTGACCGCCATCAAACATATGTTGCATTGCATGAACTTCGTTCATTGAAAATCCGTGTTCGCCAGCCCAACGGGGACCAAATACAGTATGTTGACCACCAGAATGAATGTCTGGCCCATATTGATTATGCAACAGCATATTATCAGCAGTCATTCCGCCAGCATCTGCATGCATCATGATTGCGCGATATGGATCAATATTTGTCCCGTGTGTCGCGTTGTAATCATTTATCATATCTACGCGTTGTTGCAACAGGTCTGGATTATCTTTGTACCACATCTCGGTAATACGTTCAGCGTTATCCAAAGTTTCTTGTTTGTAAACTGTTTCTTGGGTTTCGCGTGTATCATGTCTGTATTCCGTGTGGTGTTCTTCTTTTTGGGATATACGATTATCTGGGTGGCTTTGGTTATAAGAACTTATAAGCGAATTTGCAGTTTCGCGTCCTGCGAAACCACCAGCGATAACAGCTGCTGCATTACCCAATGCCCATGCAATTGCTTCACCAGTCTTCATACCATGGGCTTTTGCATCTTTATATGTTGATATAGAATTGTTTCCAGCACCCAAAGCCAATGCGCCATATCCCAATGTTGCTGCTGCTGCTGTTAAACCTGTGGCACCAAATATCAAAGCAATCGCCGCGATACCAGTAGTTCCAATTGTTGCCAACATTCGTTTGTCTTTCAACAGTGCTTTTATGTCGTAGTCTTTACCGGCTTCACGTTGTGCTTTGCGCCATTTTTGAATCTGTATAGCGGTCATAACTATTGCTGCTAAAGTACCAACAGTGGCAAGTGACGCTGCCAAACTGAGACCCGCAGTAGCCGCAGCCGCCGTGGCAACAGTGGTTATCAATGCAGATACCAAAAATGCGCAACCAAAGCCCTTTAACATACGAACAAAAAATTCAATACGTTTTTCGCGTTTTGTTTTGACTGGTCCTTGGATTCTGTCATCTCTGCGTTTGTCGATTTTGCGAATAGGGTTAAATATTTTGCCAAAGAAATTGCCTGCTTTTTCACCAAATTTGCCAAGTTTTTGTTTTAAACGACCTGCAAATCCGGCAGTTTTGTTAACTTGGGCATCCAAAGCGATTTCGTAACCTTGTTGTGAAATTTCACCGCCGTTGGCATTTAAATTGTTAACGAATTCATTAAAACGTGCAGGGTCTGTAAAGCGTTCCGGGTCTTCTATGGCACCTTTTGCTATTTTATCAGCGGTGTCCAGTTCAAACAATTTGTATAAAACACCGTTATCTAATTCGCTGTTGATTTCTTCTTCGCTTTTTCCGGAAACAGGGTCGTCTTTGACGTGCTGTAATGCATAATCGTGGCGTGTCAAATCGATTATTCCACGTAATTCCCCAGTTGGATTAACTTCGTAACCCTTTTGGTAATCTTGTGTTAAATCACCTTCTTCGTTAATAAATTGTGGTTTTACATTGCCATCAGCATCCAAGAATCTGTATTTAGATGCTGTTTGTAAAGTTTCTTCACCAGGACGCCATTTATCAGCCGCTTCAGCTGCTGCATCATAATTTTTTTCAATTGTTTCTACTTCGTCTTCTTTTTCTTCGACGGATGAAATACCATTGACTTTGTCATATTCTTGGATATAGCCATCTAAAGCCTGGCGATTAGATGCGATTTGAGAACGCAATTGAGATTTGTATTGTTTCAAATCTTCGTTATCTTCTTCTTTTTCTTCTAAATCAGGTTCGCGAGCATCAAACATTTCTTTGTAGCCACTGTAAACATCAGCAATGTTTGTTGGGTCTGCAAAATAAAAACCAGAATTTGTCGCGAAATTATTAGTCAAAAGATCCATGCGATCTGTGATTTTTGCCAAGCGGCTTTCCAAATGGTCGCGTTGTTCATCCGACAGATTTTTTTCTTGGAGTCTTTTCTTGGTTGCGTTATAGGCTTTTGCTAATGTGGCAGGAGGAACGTGTGAAAACAGAGCATCATTAGTATCGTATTGATTGTCAACATCAACAATTTTTTCAACAAAACGGTCAGAAAATTCATCCGCTTGTTTGCCAGACGGATTTTTGATTGAATTCAAAAGTTGTATTTGTGCTTCGACACCAGAGTTTACAGCGTCATTAAATTGTTGCTGTGATATTACGCCCATATCGCAAAATACAGATAATGCGACCCTGTCTAACAACTCTTGACTTTTGTCTGAATTCATGCTTCTTAAGCGAGATTCTGCCATTTTATTTCTCCTTCTCTTTTGTTTAATACTTTACATTATATCACAAAAAAGGGGCTAAAAATAGCGAAAAGTAAAGATATGTTTATTTAGTTGCATTTTTTACTTGATTGACTTTTTTGATTTGTTCTATGATGAGGGTAAGGAAGGAAAGGAACATGCAACGTTTACCGTTTTTTCTATTGTTGTCTTTAACTCTTATAAGCACTGGAAATGCCGCATATCTGCCGGTTGTAGATGTGTCAAATGGTACTGTTTCGGCGCGCGCTGCTTTTGGCGAAGAAGTTATGCCGGTCTCTGCAGCGTCTGCGGTTAATGTTGCCTCTGTTCCGGAGAAGATTCAAAAAAAAGTTGTCGCACGCAGTGCAAAAAAATCTGTTGCAAATCATAATGATATTGTCGCAAGTGCTGATGTGTTGCGACCACATAAACCAAGTTCTGATTTGTGGGCGCAAAGTGATGCTCCGTTGCGTATGCCGCGTATGGATGAAATTGCATTGATAAATTATAATGCGGTTTTACCAGAGGAAAGTCTGGATGTAAAACCTGTTGTAAAAACAGCGGTTGCACAACCTGTGCCAAAGGTACAACGTGTTGCGCAAAGACAACCTGTGAAAACAGTTGCGGATAATCGTATCACTCGTGATGAAGCGATGAGCGAATTAAAGCAACTACGCGAAGAAGTTTCTCGTCTTGCTAAATTGCAATTACAAACCCAAGAAACAATCGCTGCGGCGCGTCCAATGGCTGTTCAAACACCAATCAGTGGTACTGTGGATGTAAGACCTGCGGTGAAAAAAGATGTTGAAAATCGTTCTGTGAACACAAAACGAGAAGTGGTCGAAGCGCCACATGAAATCGCTTCGCGTCAGGCTGTTGCATCTGTTGCAGAACCAAAATTAACTTCGGTCAAAGAAATGTCAAAGATGTCACCAAACGAATTGAAAAAGGCGTTTAAAAAGACTTATCTTTCTGAAAACAAACACTTATCAACTTACCAAACAGATGATAAATTTGATGTGGTAAGTGACATGTCGTCAAGCAGCGAAGGTTTTACCGCAAAACGCGATTTGTCTGAAATGGATGGTGGTGTTCGTCCAATGGAAATTAAAATTTCTTTTTTGAACGGTGACGCAGGTTTGTCGCGTGATAATTATACTTTGTTAAGTGAAACTGCGGCTATTGTTGTTAACAATCCAAAACGCGCTATTCAAATTGCTATACCAGAATCAGCGACACATACCAAAGACGCTCGTAAATTGGCAGCACGCAGATTGGCGATTGTCGAACAGGCTTTGCGTGATACTGGTGTTGCAGATCAACGCATAGTTCCTGTGTTATCACAGCGCAGCGATGATGTTTTTGTTTTGCGTGTAATTTCTGGCGAAGTTTTTGAATCTTTGACTCAGCAAAAACGCAATATGTTTGGCGATGATGTTTCAAAGAAAACATACAAAAGTATGACGTGGTAAAATTTTTCAAATCTTTTCTTGATTTTATTTATCCGCCGCTTTGCCCACTTTGTGGAGAACGTGTCGAAAGACATGGGAATTTATGTGCGACTTGCTGGGCAAAGTTTAATTGGATAACAAATCCAAAATGTTTCAAATGTGGTTATCCGTTTCCTGCTAATCTAGATTTGGGTGCAAAACCAATGTGCCCGCACTGTGCAGCGGGTGAATGTGATTTAGATTTTATACGTTCTGCGTGCGTGTATGATGATGTTTCCAAAAATGTTATGTTGCCTTTTAAACATGCGTCACAATTAAAATATAAAACTTTGATGTCGCGTGCCATGATAAATTGTTTGCACGATATAGACTTTGATGTGGATGTTGTTATGCCTGTGCCACTTGCGTGGCGCCGTTTGTTCAAACGTGGGTATAACCAAGCGACACTTCTTGCGCGGCCGATTGCAGAACATTACAATGCGATTCTTGATACTGATTCTGTTTCTCGCAAATATAAACCAGATATGGGACACAAGACTGCCAAACAAAGACAAGAAAATGTTCGCGGGGTTTTCAATGTTGTTAACAAAGATAAAATTCGTGGTAAAAAGATTTTACTGGTTGATGATGTTATGACCAGTGGTGCAACATTCTATGAATTAAATCGTGTTTTGCGCAAAGCAGGGGCATCTGCCGTATACGGCGTTTCGTTTTGTCGTGTAGTTCATGCAATTTAAGAGCGAACAGAACACAAAGATTGTTGTAAAAAATTCGCAGTTTCTAATTCTTGTTGATTCATAGTTTGTGCAGTTTCTTGTAAATCTATTTTTTCTTTGCAGGCATTAATTATATCTATCATATCTTTTTGGTCTTTGGTCAAAGGCTTGCTGTTTGTTTCGTCCCATTTTACAGAAAGAATATTTTTCCCATTAACAAATAAACTGTATTGGTTTATCGCCCATCCGTTTATGACTGATAATATTTCGCGTTTGTTTTTGCCAAAGATTTTATATTCGTCGCCCCGGTTAGTTTTTACTATGGAAATAATGTTATTGTGAATATTTTCTTTGATTAACATTTTAAGAATTTTATTCATTGTGTGGCTCCATGTTTTTACATAAAAATAATATGCTTTTATTGGGCGTTTTTCATTAGGAATCTTTTATTGTTCAACCACTTGATTTTGTGTTTTTTATCGTGTAAAATTCGACTACTTATGAACAAATCATACGAGGCACAACATGAATATCGATTTAGGCAAAAACATTAATACACGCGATTTAGAAACTAAAATTCAAAAATTTTGGGATGAAAATAATTTTTGGGATAACGACGTAAACAGTGATAAGAAATCTTTTTGCGTAATGATGCCACCACCAAATGTGACTGGTAATTTGCATATGGGACATGCGTTGGATAATGTGTTGACTGATATTGTGTGTCGTTATAAACGTATGTGCGGATTTGATGTTTTGTGGCAGCCAGGCACAGACCATGCTGCAATCGCAACACAATTATTGGTTGAACGAGATTTGTCTAAAAAAGGTATAAATCCACACGCACTTTCTTTAAAGGAAAAATTAGATTATGCGTGGAAATGGAAAGCAGAAAAAGGTGGGCAAATCTTAACACAATTGCATATTTTGGGTGTGACACCAACATGGAAACGTGAAAGATTTACTATGGACGAAGGTCTGTCGAAAGCAGTGACTCAATTGTTTGTAAAGATGTATAACGAAGGTTTAATTTATCGTGATAAACGTCTGGTGAATTGGTGTCCTAAACAGCAAACTTCTGTTTCAGATTTGGAAATTGAAACCCGCGAAGAACATGGAAAATTTTATTATTTTAAATATCCACTTACGGACGGCGGTTTTGTAGAGATTGCGACAACGCGTCCTGAAACTCTGTTTGGGGACAAAGCGATTGCGGTTCATCCAGAAAACAAAAAATTAAAACATTTGATTGGAAAGAAAGCGATTATTCCATTAACAAACATTGAAATTCCAATTGTGGGTGACGAACATGCTGACCCTGAAAAAGGTACAGGTGCTGTGAAAATTACACCAGCACACGACTTTGATGATTATGAAGTTGGTCTTCGTCATAATTTGGAACCTTTGTGTATTTTGACCAAAGACGCGAAATTAAATAATGAATCTGTGGTACCAGAAAAATATCGTGGCATGGACAGATATGTTGCGCGCAAAGCAATTGTTGAAGATATCGAAGCGGCTGGGTTAATGGTAAAAGTGGAAGACAAAGTTATTCCAACACCTTATTCAGAACGTGGTGGCGTACCAGTTGAACCAATGTTAACAACACAATGGTTTGTTGATGCAAAAAAATTATCAATTCCTGCTATCCAAGCAGCAGAAGATTTAAAAACAAGGTTTTTACCAGATCACAGATACAATCTGTTTATGGCTTGGATGAATAATATTCGTCCTTGGACTATATCTCGTCAGTTGTGGTGGGGACATCATATACCAGCATGGTATGACGAAGCAGGCAATGTTTACGTTGCAGAAACAGAAGAAGAGGCAATTAAGCAATCTGGTGGTAAAAAATTAACACAAGATACAGATACACTTGATACTTGGTTTTCATCGGGACTTTGGCCGTTTTCAACACTTGGGTGGCCTGATAAAACACCTGAATTAGAAAGATATTACCCAACAGATTATTTATGCACAGGTTCAGATTTAATCTTTTTCTGGGTTGCGCGTATGATGATGATGGGATTGTACGTTATGGGTAATGTTCCGTTCAAGACGGTATATATGCATGGCATGGTTGTTGATAAATTCGGCAAGAAAATGTCAAAGAGCAAAGGTAATGGTACAGACCCAATGGAAGCAGTTGAAAAATTTGGTGTGGATGCATTGCGTTATTGGATTGCTACTGCCCCAATTGGAACAAATCTGCCTTATAACGAAGACGAAGTAAAACGTGGTTCCAAACTTTTAACTAAATTATGGAATGCTTCGAAATATGTTTTGATGAATTTGACTGATTTTGACCCGAAAACTGCGAAACAAATCCCAGCCAGCGAAAGATTTATCGAAGATAGATGGGTATTAAAAGAATTGAACAAAGCAATTGAAGAAACGCGTAGAAATTTGGATAAATATGACAATTACAATGCGCGTGCTTCTATTGATACATTTTTCTGGGAAATATTCTGTGATCAGTATTTGGAATTCATCAAAGACAGATTTTGGAGTCCTGAAAAATACAGCGCAGAATCAAAATTATCTGCACAATGGACTTTGTACACAGTCTTGCGCAGTATAATTGGTTTATATGCACCGTTTATTCCATTTATTACCGAAGAATTATGGCAAAAGATTTACAAGGATGTCGAAGGTGGCGAAACACTTCATCTTACACAATATCCAGATGTTAATTACGAATACAACACAGATGTTGAAACAATGAATATTGCGCTGGAAATATTGAAAAAGGTTCGCGGACTTCGTACAGAACGCAAAATTGGTAATGGTGCGAAACTTGAAACTTTGACAATTCCAAAGGATACGCCGGAAATTTTGCATGGGCTGATTAAATCTGCTGCGCGTGCAAATGAAATTATCTTGGGCAAAGGTTTAGATTTTACAGTTGCTCAAAACGCGTAAAAATGGCATAATATGTAAAAGCGAGAGAGTCTATACGGAGAGGAACGCCATGATAACAAAATTAGTCAAAGAAAGAAAATTAAAAACATATCAATGTGACCGCTATGGTTATTTGCGTCCAATATCTTTGATGAATAAATTGCAAGGATTGGCTGGCACGCATGCTGAAATGTTGGGGGCAGGGCGCGAATATTGTCTTTCGCATAATGTTGCATGGGTGTTGACTCATATATTCGTAGATATTGTTGATATGCCACGTGCGGAAGAAATGTTGGTATATTCTACATGGCCGTCTGTGAGTGGTGCTGTGCGCAGCGAACGTGATTTTGAAATAACAGATACGAATGGTAATTTGAAAGTTCGCGCAATCAGTCAATGGGTATTAATAGATTTAAACACTCGCAAACCGGCGCGTATTTCGGATCATATTCCAAATTGGTCTGGATTGCCAGAACGTGTATGGGAACGCGAATTTGACAAAGGACCAGATTTTATTCCAACCAAGACCAGTGTTATGGCTTGTCGCTTTGACGACATTGATGTGAACCAACATATAAATAACGCTGTTTATACTGTCTGGGCGACGGAAAGCGTTGGTTTTGAATTTAGAAACACACATAAATTACGTGGTATAGATATATACTTTGAACGTGAAATAAATCCAACTACGCCAACTGTTCGAATTGAAACATGTTTTAAGGGTAATACCAGTTGCCATAAAATAATGACTCAAGAAATAGAACATGCAAAAATAATATGTCATTGGGAAGATAGATGAAAAAAATAAATCGCATCAAAAAACGATGCGATTTTTTTTAATATCTTTGACTTTGGTTTGTAATTGGTGGCAAAGCCAATGTTTTTGGTGTTAATTCAGGATGTTCTTTTAATATTTGTGCCATACCTTTGCTAATGTATGTTGCGATTTCGTCATTTTGTGTGTCTATTTGTTTATACATCCACCTGCGTGAACCATTTGGGAATTCTTGAATAATTTTGTTTTTTACAAAGTTATCATAGGTTGCTTTTAATAATCTAAATACATCACTTGAATTTTGTGCGTATGTACCATGCAAAACCAAAGACATTCCAAAATAAGAACCAGTGCGACCATTAAAATCACTAAATTTTGCATTTGGATTTTCATATAACAGATAACTGTAAATCACATCATTGTCACGACGCGATACATTGTGTTTTGTCCCTTTAGACCCATCATAAAATAGACCTAAAAAATCATGTAATTTTTTATCACATTTTGAAACTTGATGACCCAAAGGAACACCATGTATGATTAATTCTGCCATAAAAAACTCCTTAATATCATATCGGCATTATAGCATAAAAAATATTGAATAAACAAAAAAGTTCGGTATCGCATATGCTGATGTGATGTGTTGCGCGGAAAAGTGTTTAGACAAAACAATAATCAATATGCATTAGTTCTTTTTATCCATCCGTTTTTCGCAGTTCCCCAATTTGTTGTTTTTTGCAGATAATTGATTCTTTCAAATTTTAGCATTGACATAAATTCTTCAATTTTTGTATCTGGAATTGCGTTTATCGCTTTGATTGTTTCTTTGCCTATAACGCCATCAATTTTTAATTTTGCACCAGAAAAAAAGTTTATTGCTCTTTGAACAACTTTTCCTGCACCGCCCATAACATTCATGTCAAATACTGCATTGCGTATTCGGTCATTTTCTATTTGAGGTATTTTTGTGTTATACCAATATTCATTCTTGTAGATTTCTTTTGCTTGATAGTCTTTTAAATCTTTTACATCATGTGGAAAATTTTTATCAGGATATTTTGCAGAATATTTATCCAAAGTACTTTGTTTTATGCCCATATTGGTTGGTTCGTCTTTTTTTTGGTTTTTGCCAGTTGTATATCCGCCTTCGCGTTCTTTTAAATTATTATACGCTTGGTCGAATTTTTTATTTTCACCATTTGTTTTCATAAAAACTCCTTTGTTAAATAAAAAACAGGATTGATGAAACAGAATAAAAAAAGACGGCAAAATGCCGTCTGTCAAATTAGTCGTATTATATCACAAATTACATAAAAAATCAACATGCAACCATATCGTGTAATTCACGAACTAATAGAATGCATGAGTTGTTGTTGTTTGGGAAAGATGTTAAGGTGTTGTTACAACTTGCAACTGCATATAAGTCTTGATATAATGTCTGTATAAACAAAGGAAGTTTCATGCAAAAAATATGTCAAAGCTGTGCTATGCCGATGAACGATGAATCTGTATTTGGAACAAACAAAGACGGTTCTAAAAATTCAGATTATTGTATTTATTGCTATAAAGATGGTCAATTTCT
>JAFXVM010000008.1 GCA_017524525.1 Alphaproteobacteria bacterium
AGGAAGTTTCATGCAAAAAATATGTCAAAGCTGTGCTATGCCGATGAACGATGAATCTGTATTTGGAACAAACAAAGACGGTTCTAAAAATTCAGATTATTGTATTTATTGCTATAAAGATGGTCAATTTCTTCAACAAGCGACTATGGAAGAATACATCGAAAAGATGGTTCCGTTCGCATATCAGGCAAACATGACTGGTGATCAAATGCGTGAATATTGTCAAAAAATATATCCGACATTAAAAAGATGGAAAAAATAACAAGACCACCAAAACGGTGGTCTTGAAGTTTCACGCGGCACTTTGTGCCTGTGCGGCATTCCTGACGCATCGCGATAAATCGCTCTGCTACTCATAGTGGCAGTCCCAACGGGAATTGAACCCGTGTTACCGGAATGAGAATCCGATGTCCTGACCGCTAGACGATGGGACCAATAATCGATATCTTAATACTATAAATCTGCTTTTTCAAGCAAATGCGTTTATTCTTTGAATAACCCAGTTTGTTTTGCGACATCCCACCAAATAGCAGAAAACACAGGACGCTTTCCACGTTCGCCCCATGGTTTGATGTAATCTGAATAATGTAATGTCACCAAATTATGTTTTAAATCATCGATTTCTGTTTCGCTGTATATCTTAAAGATTCGTGATCCATGCGACAATTGAAAATTGTATTTAAGTGGTAAAAATAAAACGCGCCCAACCAAAGTATGATTTAACACATCTTGGTCTGGGTTTTTATAGTCGTGTTCCATAGACTCTTTTATCCATTTCGGGTAAATTTTTTCTTTGCGAATTTTGTCTAAATCCATCAATAAAAATCCTGAATTAAAATAATGGTCTGTTCTTGTTGGCACGGCAGCGATGATATTGTCACCTAAATCTAATTCATAAACATCAATTAAATCGCGACAGAATATTATATCTAAATCAGCATAAATAATTCTGGGTACATTCGGCAATAATTCAGGCAACATCAATCTGTACCACATAGCCACAGGCCATTTGCGGCGATTAGATTCATCAAAATCATGGTTACCATAAACGAAGTGAATTGTTGATCCGCTTCCTTTTACAATATCAGCCACAATTTTTTGCAAAGATTTATCTACATCTTCGCCAATAACACAATAAATATCATAATCACAACGATTAACAGAAGAATTTAGCAAAGATTTAATAGTGACCGCTGCCATTTTGCAACCCCGCCCATCAAAGCAAAACGCCACAGGTATTTTTGTTTCATACTTTTTTCGTGGAATAACATTTTTGCCCACAGTTGCGATTAAACCTTTGTATCTTATTTTGTCGCGATTTATGCGGCGTGTCGCTCTGTCTTTGCCGAACAGACCTGCCACAGTTGCACTTACTTGGCGAAAAAGACCATATTTATACATGATAAAACCTTTTGGTTGATTATGATGTAAATCCTAGTGGAAAAAATGCGATAACACAAGATAATATTAATTGTGTTGTGGCACGCCCATAAAATAAGCAGGGTCAACAGATTTGTGTTTTGGATATCCGTGTTTAATAGGAATTGTTCGGCCGTTTTCTGTGATAGACGTTTGGTCGCCAGTGTAATGAATTTCATAGTGTAAATGAGAAATACTTTGACGCATTTTTGGACACATTTCGTTTGCAAAAGCCTGTTTGTTTGCTTTTGCCCCGCCAGTATATCCCAGTGCTGCGATTTGACAGCCTGCCGATACTTGTTGTCCCTGATTTACATATATTTCATCCAAATGCATATAGTATGTTTTAAATCCGTTTTTATGGTTAATTAAAATGTAATTCCCAGCAGAACTGCCCTTGGAACAATTGTTGACTTTTTCAACAACACCGTCTGCAATAGCAAACACAGGATTACGGTAATTTTGTGATGTACAGCCTATGTCAAAGCCATAATGTGGGTCGTTTTTGCCGTATATATTGCGGTACCCATATCTTGAACAAAATTTATAGTGTTGTTCAAACACAGGTTTTCCAACAGGTACAGTTTGATTTGGACGAATTTCATTGTTTTTTATCGCGCAATATCCGCCATGTGCAGTTGTTGGAACAGCCGTTTGGGTTGTCTGGGTTGGCGCAGGTGTTGTGACAGCAGCTGTTGAATTATTCGGTTGTTGATTTGTATTTGTTGTTGTGTTGGCAGCAGCGTTAGCATCGCCAGCCTGTGTTTCGTTTGTTTGTATTTCTTCTTCTATGCCTTCATCGGTTTCTAGAATCGTCAATATGTCATACGCAGACAGGTCTGCAAACGGGGCATAACCTTCTGCTTTGACTTCCATTTGCGCAGAAAAACTTAAATCTTCAAAAGTTTTTGGAAATTCGGTAGACCTTAAAAGACTTTTACAATGCACCACCAGTGGCACAAATGTACACATCCCAAAAACTAATAAAAAAGAAACCTTGCTACGCATAATACCTATACATTATAACGAAAAAATCCCTTTTTTCAAATTGTATATTGTAAATTGTAAATTCAATTTTTTTATTGATAAATGAGATTTTTAGTGTATTCTCACACAGATACACCAAAAGGGGCAGAAATGACATACAAAGAAGTCGAAGATAAGATTATCAATATTTTAAAAGAAAAATTTGTTGAAAATGTGTCTGTGGACGCAACAGCAGAAGAAATCGGTCTGGATTCTTTAGACAGGATGGATTTCATCGTGGCTTTGGAATATGGGTTTAATATCAGTATTACGGAAGAATTTGAAAACATGTTGTTTGATGCTAATTTTAAAATTCAAGATATTGTAGAACGCGTATGTAAAATAAAAAAAATAGCAGTTGATGTAAAACCAAAAGTGGCAAATACACAAAAACCAAAAATTCAAGAACCAATTCGCGTGGTCGCGGTAAACGACAAAAGTATTGAATTTCACCAGGGCAACAAAACACTTAACCTTAATAATCCAAAAATAACACATTTGATACAAATATTAAACAAACAATTGCAAAAACAATAAAAATAAAAACACTCAAACGGGTGTTTTTTTATTATGACAAATAGGAAAAAATATATTGTTTTTATCTTTTTAATTTTTATGCAAAAACACCAGTTTTTAAGCGTTTTTTTAACATTTTTAATGTTTTTTATGATCCAGCTTTTACCTTTTTTTAGATACCTGTTTAATAAAAACAGGATAAAACAAAATTTCCTAGGACGAATATAATAAATATCGTAACAACAAAAGGAGTTTAACATGACACATCAAGATATCTGGCAAGCAATCGATAATTTCGCACTTCAACAAAATATGTCCTGTTCTGGATTGGCAAAACTTTCTGGTCTGGATGCAACAACGTTTAATAAAAGTAAACGTTGGTCTAAATATGGACAACCCAGATGGCCATCAACTGGCAGCATTGCAAAAATATTAAATTCTACGGGTAAAACTTTGGATGATTTTATAAAATGTATTTGTAAGTAAATTTTTTATTTACAAAAACATTTATCCGTATAATATAGAGAACATGTCGACATTAAAAACGAAAATAATTTTATTAAAAGAATTACTGGCGCTGAAAGAAGTTGTTGATAAGGGTAGTATCCAAATTGCTTCGTGTGAAAACGGTATGAAAAATTCTAATCTGTCCCAACTGATTAAGGATTTAGAAGACAGATTTAATACTAAACTTATCAACAGAAACTTTGATGGCAGTCAGCCAACGAATTCTGCGCAACTTATATACAACGATATTTGCGCCATAGAAGAATTGCTTAATAAAATTTCAGAAAATTTTGTGGACATAAATGCATTATCGGGTTCTATGTCAGTTTGGACCGAAGAAGGTTTGTTCGGCAGTTTCATGTTAAAAGATTTATCTGAATTTTATGCTAAATATCCAAAAATTCGTTTGGAATTATTAATGAAACAGGATCCAGATGTATCTAATACAGATGTTTTGATTGTTAATTCCAAAGTTCATCCAAACATTCATGGAACAGTTTTGTTCAAATTCAAAGCACACAAAAAATTTTATGCCAGTAAAAAATATCTGGAAACACACGGTGTTCCAAAAAATCTGGCTGATTTGCTGGAAAATCATGATTTATGCATGCTTAATCGTTATATGAATTTACCAGAATTTCAAAATATCATGAAACATGCAAAGCATTTGAATACAACATCAGATTCTTTGGCTTTGATGTATCGTCTGGTTAATGATGGTGATGGTATCACGGTTTTTCCTCAATGGTTTGAAGAAAGCAGCAAGAACCTTGTTTGTTTAAAAGACCTGGATTTTAAATATGAAACAGAAATGCAATGTATCTGCAGAACCGAAATTGCAGAATCTCCAAAAGTGCGTGCATTTGTTAATTTTTTCATAGATTTTTGCACGGGTCACAATGTTCCAATTGATATATATTATTGATTTAAGTGAGGATTGTATTGGTATATAATAAAAAAAATCGCCCATCGGGCGATTTTTTATTCTGTAACAATTTCTTTAACAGATTTACCTGTTTCTATTGCGGTTGTTTTAACAGCCTTTGCTGTATCTTTTAATTCTTTTCCTGCCGCCTTGACATTTGTTTTCACTGTTGCTTTTGTTTCTGCAACAGTATCTTTTGCTGTTTTAACCTGTTCATTTGCCGCATTTGTTGTGTCGTCTTTTTGACCCAAAATCAATTCTTTGTTTTCTTTGATAGATTTTTTAACATATTTTGCGCATTTACTTGATAAAGATTTTATATTGTCGGACAAGCAGCCAGCCAAAGTTTGTTCGCCCAATGCAATTTCAGGACAAACCGCAGTGATTTCATCTGTGTTGCATGCTTCGCTTAATGTTTGTGGTTCTGCATCTTTTTTGAATAAGTTGTCGAACCAGCCAGCATTTGCAGAAGACATAGCACCCATTACACAACACATACTTACTAAAAACAATTTTTTCATATTGAATCCTTTTGGTTTAAGATTGTTTTCCTGTGTCTGTAATCATATAACTTTACCAAAAGCCCGGTCAACAAAAATTATTTTTTATTCTCTGGAATGTGCACGAGACCTTGATGAACAATAACCAACCGCAGGGTAAAAACTCTATTAAAAATATTGCGGGCGCACGGTTGCCTCGATACGCAATAATAAAAATCTGCAAAAATCTTGTTCCTGCGATTTTTGTGATTTTTCTAATTGTGTATTCTCGTATTGGTCATGCGCCCTTGCGGGCTCTGACCGATCCGTGCGCAGACCAAAAATTAAACCGGCATAAAGCCGGTCGAATTTTTGGTTGGAGCGCACGGATTCGAACCATGATAAAGAGAACCAAAATCTCTTGTCCTACCATTAGACGACGCTCCAAAAATCGAAGTTATTATACATGGCTTTGTAATTTTTGCAATAAAAATTTTATATACTTGATTTTTTTTCTAAAAAAGTCTAAATTTTTTTCGATTTAATTCTTGATTTATTTTTCTGTTTTATATATAATCGTTAAAGTTTTTAATAATTAACTTTTTTAAATAATTTAAAAAGGACATTTTATGACACATGCCGAAGTGACAGAATTAATGGCTGAAAATATGCGCATTATGGGCCGTTTTTCAAGCCGTTTGCAGCCTGTATGGGGTGTTGCGTCCAAGCAATCACGTCAGCAAATGTTTGTATTGGTGCGTCTTTATTTGGCTGGAAAAATCAAATTAAAAGATTTTGCTGCGCGTGAATTTATATCTACTGCTAATCTTTGTAGTGTTTTTCGTAAATTAGAGGCGGATAAATTGGTAATTCGTACTATCGATAAAAACGATCATCGTGATATGTGGTACGAAGTGACTAAATCAGGACGCGCTTTGGCAGAAAAGTTAATAGATAAACTTATGCAAGGACTCGAAGGTCTTTGCAAGGTTTTACCCGAAGAAGACGAAGATAAACTGGCTGAAACAGTTAAAACTATGAATGGTATTCTAAAAAAGATGGAGGCTTTAAATGCGTAAATTATTGTTGTGTGTATTGTGTGGTTTAATGTGCATACCAAACGCTTTGGCGATGGATTTGTCACTAAAGGATGCGGTTGATAAAATTGTGGCTGAATCTAACGATTTGAAATCAGCCGAAGCAAATATCAAAAAAGCCAAGGCTCAATTAAGTGCGGTTAATGCTAATCGTTGGATGTCAATAGACGGAACGGTGTCTTATATGAATTTGATAAATGTCAAAGACCCCAGAAATCATAACGGTGTTGAAATCCCAAGTGATATCGGTGCTATTTTGGGAAACGTTATACCGCTTAACGAAATCCCAGACAATATTTTTTCTGCGGGCGTTCAAATAACTCAACCGATTTATACTTTTGGAAAAATAGGCAACGCAGTAGATGCTGTGCATGATGCAATAGATATGTCTAAATCTGCCAAAGAATTGACTATGCGCGAAGTAAAATATGCGGCAGCAAATCTGTATTGGACTGCGAAAATGACAGATGGAATCGTTGCAGCCAGCCAAAAAGACCTTAATAATGCACGCGCGGCACGCAAAAAATTAACAGCGGCAGGACGTGCTAACCGAAGCAATTTGATAAAGATAGAATCTGATATTGCAACCAAAGAAATCAATGTGTCTGATGCCCAGTTTAACCGCGATACAGCGTATAGAATGCTAAAAATTATGGCTGGAATTGACGAAGCGGAAGATTTGGTTTTAACTGATAATTTTCCAGATTCTTTTGAACCTATTGAACAAAAAGAATTAAAATCTAATCCAGAATGGGATATTTATCAAAGACAAATTAAAATGTATGAATCAAATGCTTCGTCTAAACGCGCAGGCGGTTTTCCAACTTTGGCGGCAATTGGTAAATATGATTATTATTCCATGGGAACAGACGCAGGTAATATGTTCGACAAAGAAGGCAGTCAATCTGCTTATTGGGGGCTTGCATTAAAAGTTCCTTTGTTTAATGGCGGTCTTCATTCTGCAAACGCGACAATTGAAGCGATGAATGCAGAAAACGCTCGTCAAGATTTGGATAAATCAAAAAAATTAAAAACCGAAGAATATAATACTGCGGTTAACAAATACAAACATCTTTGTGATAATTTAAGTAAATTAAACGAAGCGCACACATTGGCACAAAAGGCTTACGATGTTTCTGCGAACCGTTTTGGCGCGGGTCAAACTTCGGCTATAGAATTATCGGATGTGTCAAGCGCGCTTTATCAAATGGATATGGCTTTGTTAAGTGCGAAATATAACATTTTAATGGCAGGTGAATCTGTAAAAAAACTGGGTGAATAAAAATGATAACGATTGAAAAAATTGAACAAACTCTTAAAAATTTAAATACACCAAAAAACAAAAAAATTATTTACAGAACACTTGTTGTGTTGGCTGTGCTAATTGTCGGGTACAGATTTTATTCTGTGGAACGAGAAAACAGTTTCAAAGTGTTTAATATCATAAGAAACAATATGGAAAATGGAACGCCTGTTGAAATATTAAAAATGGAAAAAACGAACGGCGTGTTGTTGGAACCTTTGACAATAAAAAATAATCGTGCCTATGTTTCGGGTAGCCGTATATCTGTATTTAAACCAGGTCAAAAAATCGGCAATTGTAAAATAGTTTCTGTGTCGCATAACATAGATTTGGATACAGGTATGCATGTCATAAAAACATCTGGATGTCAAAATGGTCTGCAATATGTAGAAAAAGAAAAAAATGGTTTTTATGTGCCAGTTTCTGCAATACATGGAAACGCTGTATACGTTGAAAATAATGGTGTTGCGCAAATTCGTGAAACGGTAATCGAAGACCGCGATGCGCAAAATGCTCTTATAAAATCTGGCATAGCAGATGGTGATGTTGTTATTTTATCGAACGTCACAGAAAACGAAAAAATTAAAATCACAAGCAAGTAAAGCAAAGGAAAAATAAAATGTTAA
The DNA here is from genome assembly GCA_017524525.1 of Alphaproteobacteria bacterium. Lineage (GTDB taxonomy): Bacteria > Pseudomonadota > Alphaproteobacteria > Rs-D84 > Rs-D84 > Enterousia. The sequence goes on from JAFXVM010000008.1 coordinate 7,899, forward strand.
AATTCTTTATTCGTAAACCAGTCACAACGATTATGTTTGTTTTGTTTTTTGTGATATTGGGTATAGTGTCTTTTCCAAAAATGAATATAGAACGTACGCCTTCGGTTGATTTTCCGTATGTGACAGCGACATTTATTTATCCTGGGGCTTCAAGCGCAGAAATAGAAACCCAAGTTGCAAAAAAAGCAGAAAATGCTATGTCCGAAGTGGCGGGTGTAAAGAAAATATCTTCCCAAGTTTATGAAAATATGGCTTATGTTATCGCTGAATTTAATTTGGGTGTGAACGTTGACGACAAAGCAAATGAAGTAAAGGCAAAAATAGACGGACTTGCAAATGAATTCCCAGACGATTTGAAACAGCCGGTAATTGCAAAATTAAACCCGCTTCAAACACCAGTATTGGATATTGTTATTCGTGGTGGCAATCCTCGTGATGTTGAAAAATATGTGACTGATACACTTTCGAATAAAATTACAGCAGTCAAAGGTGTTGCGTCTGTAAATACTTTTGGCGGACTGCAAAGGGCGGTTCGTATTGCAATGGATCCAGATTTAATGGCTGCGTATGGTGTGACGATTACAGACATAGTGACAGCCGTTGCAACGCATAATTTAAATGTGCCTGGCGGGAAAATAGAAACAATATCTAACAGTGAAAATGTTCGTTTTATTGGTGAATTTCAAAACGTAGAAGAAATCGCAAATCTTGAAATTACCACGGTTGAAGGAGAAACATTTAAATTGTCAGAAGTGGCGTCTGTCAGTGATGCTGCGCGTGATATAGAAAAAGGCGCTATACATAATGGTGAAAGTGTTGTTATTTTATCTGTGGTCAAAGCAAGCGATGGTAACGCAATAAAAATTTCAAATGCTTTGCGTAAAAAACTACCGGAATTACAAGCGGATTTACAGAAACATTTTGATGGCACTACAATGGAAATAGTATCGGATTCTTCTGTACATGTGGCAGAAGATACTCGTGATACAATTTATGGCATTATCATTGGTGTTATATTTACGATTTTGGTTTTGCTTGGTTTTACAGGCAATTGGCGTTCAACAGTTATTGCAGGCGTTGTGATTCCGGCATCGCTTTTATCAGGTTTCTTTTTAATGAATGGTTCTGGTTTTACAATTAATACAATGACGCTTTTGGCGTATGCTACGGCACTCGGGACATTGGTATCAAACGCTATTATTTTGATTGAATCAGCGCTTAGCGAATTGCAATCTGGCAAAACCCCAGAAGTTGCCGCAGAACAAGGAACCAAGAAAGTAGCAATTCCTGTATTGGCTGGGGTTGGAACAAATGTTGTGGTGTTTTTACCACTGGCGTTTATGGGTGGAATTGTAGGACAGTTCATGTTGCAATTTGGTATGACAGTTGTGTATTTAACTTTGCTGTCGTTGCTGTTTTCGTTCACATTAACGCCGATGATGATTGCGAAAATGTTAAGGTTGACATCGCATAAACAAACGAAACAAGAAGCCAAAGAAACAAAGCAACAAAACGATAAATCTCGTTTACACAAATGGTATGAATATCAGCAAAAACGTCCATGGTTGGTTATACTTGGTGCTTTTGCGATATTAATTTTTTCTGCGCAATTAATGAGATTTGTTGGGAATGAATTTTCACCATCAACTGACGCAAATGAAATAACTGTCATAGCGCGTGCGCCGATGGGCAGTGTTTATGCGAAAACAGAATCTATTGCCAAAGAAATTGAACAGCATATTTCAAAATTTCCAGAAGTAGAATCTGTGACTACAAAAATAGGTGACAAAGGTGTGCAAAATATCAATATGAAAGTGACTTTGGTAGATGTCAGTAAACGCAGAATTAGCGATAAAAAACTGGCGCAAAAAATATTGCCAGAATTAGCGAATATTGCCGATGCAGAAATTCAAATTCGCGCAGGTGAAAACATGAGTGGTTCTGGTATTAATTCAGACATGCAGTTAAATATTTATGGCGAAGACGATGACAAAAGAAACGCTTATGCGAATAAAATCGTTGACATAGCAAATAAAATAGATGCTGTGCAAAGTGCGGTTTTGGCGCAACAAACACCTAATGATGAAATTCGTTTTATCCCAGATAATGAAAAAATGAATTTTTGGGGTGTAAAGAATGCGACTGCTGGTGCTACTTTGCGTACTGCGCTTTTTGGGAACGACACTTATAAATACAAAGAAGACGGTGATGAATACCCGATGATTTTGGAATTTGATAAACAGTTCAAAAAGAAATCGATGTTTGACACTGTTTATGTTAATTCACACAAAGGTATGGTCGCGCTGTCGCAATTGGGAAAATTAGAAAATGCACCTGCAACATCTAATATTTACCGCATAGATAAAAATCGTGTGACAGAAATAGATATTAATATTGGAAAATCTACTGTTGGTCCTGTTCAGGCACAAATACAAAAAGAATTGGATAAAATAGATTGGGAAAACGGATATTATGCGTCATTCGCAGGTATGTCAGAAATCCAAGAAGAATCAAATGCTGAAATCGCCCAAGCGTTTTTGTTGGCTACGATTTTGACATTTATGTTATTGGCAGCAATTATGAATTCTTTTATTCATCCATTTACAATTGCAACATCTATTATCACCAGTTTTGCAGGTGTATTCATAATGTTGTTTTTATCTGGTGCATCAATGAATGTGGGAGCTATGTTGGCATTTATTATGTTGGTGGGACTTGTGGTTAATAATAATATTTTGGTGTTGGAACCAACTGTTCAGCGCGTACAAAATGGCGAAGATGCTAAAACAGTATTATGGAATGAATTAATGGATAAAAAGCGTATGATATTGATGACAACAATCGCGATAGTTGCAGGTATGTTGCCACAACTTTGGTCTAATGACGGAATGAAAGTTGCAATGGGTGCGGTAATGATAGGTGGTATGTTGGCATCACTTGTTTGGACATTCACATTAACCCCATCGATATTCTTTGTAATGGAAAAATTGCGCAAAAAATTAAGTAAATATACGAGGTAAAATATGTTAAAAAAAGAAAATGTGGTTGTTTTTGATTTTGATGGGACATTGTCTGCATCAGATTCAAATTGTGAATTTTTTAAATATTGTCTTAAACATTCAATTCGCCCATGGATATTTATGCCGTTTACTGTGATTGGCAGCATTGGAAGAATTTTTAATCCAGCGGGCATATGGTGGCGCGAAAAACTTCGCAGATTTATCACACCAAAACTGGTTCACGATTTTGCCAAAGAAGTAATCAAAGCGCACAAACAAAATCGCTTTGGTTGGGCAGCGGACCAGGTGGCAAAAGAAAAAAAAGCGGGCAACAAAGTGGTTTTAATTTCTGCTTCACCTGATTATTTAATACCTGAATTGGTGCGCGATATGAAATTTGATGCAGTTATGTGTTCCAAGATGGAAAAGGAAAAACCATATAAATATAAATTTTTATGCAGCAATAAAAACAAAGTGGTGGCATTGGATAATTGGGCGCGTGATAACAAAATAATTCCAAATGTAGTGCGTGCTTATTCGGACAGTCGTCAAGATTTACCAATAATGGAAATTGCCAAAGAGCAAGTCTGGATAAACCAAAAAACAGGATTAAGAAAATAAAAAACATCCGCAAAATATCGGCGGATGTTTTTTTGCTTTCATTAAAATTAAAAATTTGGTAAAATAATCACATCAAGAAACAAAAAAAGAAGGGAAAGAAAGGAGTAAAAAATTAACCAAGAATTATTGTTAAGAATGAATGATACTCTTATTGAACACCAGAATTTTAAATTAAATTATATTACATTGCAAAATGAAGTTTTTGTTTGGAAATATTATTTAAAAAAA
>JAFXVM010000009.1 GCA_017524525.1 Alphaproteobacteria bacterium
AGATAAAAAATCTTCACAAAGTCCTTGACTTGTGCGGATTTTCAGTATATTATATGCCTCGTTATTCGGGCATAGTTCAGTCGGTAGAACAACGGACTGTTAATCCGTATGTCACTGGTTCGAGTCCAGTTGCCCGAGCCACGATTTACCGCAGATTCCTGCGGTTTTTCTTTACTTTTTCCGCGGCAATTTGTTCCTGCATAAAGAGCCAAAAATCGTCAAAAAACACCTATTTTTTATACATTTTTTACACAAATTTATACATTTGTTATACCAGAATTTTGGTTATATTTTGCTAACAAGAGCAACACCAATGCCAGTAAGGCTTTCAAAAGATTCGCAACACTCCCGACACACGGAATTTTTGTCCGTGTGTCACCTATAAAAAACGGCTGTTTTTACACAAAAATCAACAGGTTATATTGTAAAAACACATAAAACGCTAGTCCGTGTGTCAGTAGCGCAAAAAAGTCCGGATTTCTGGGCTTTTTGTTTTTAACCGACATACGGAATTTTACATTTTTTATACGATTTTGTTTATACCAGATCAAATTGATGCATTTTTGGGATACATTTTGGGATACAACGAACGATTTTTGATGCCAAAATATTTATACATTTTTATACATTTTTTATACACGGCTGAAATCCGCCACTTTTGGGTCATCTTTTTTCTAATGACACACTGAATGCTACTCCGTATGTCATTTTTTGAACAAATGACTGGACAATCTTTGAAAGATATTGATGAATGCAACAACCTAAAAAGGATTGTTGATGAAGTACAAACATTTTCGGGATATTGAACCCAGTAACAAGACGGATTTTATTATGCTTTATTTCGCGGCATGCCGATCACTGCACGAGTTAGAAAACGCCATACGCAGAACAAATAATGGCAACCTAACCTGCCGGCAGACATGGTTGCTCCGCCGTATCCAGCGCAAATTATTCCAAATGGCAGCCATGTGGAAAAATGAACCACATAAAAAGTTCTAAAACACCTTGATTTTATCTGCTATTTTCTTCTAATATAGCAATAAGGAAAGGATAATTTTTGATAGCGATACCCGCCAGATTGCCAGATTATACCGAATGTCGCCCTGTTTTGAAGTGGGCCGGCGGTAAAGGGCAATTGTTAGAACAAATCGAACAAAAACTTCCGTTAAAATTAAAAATGAACGGCATCAAACGCTATATTGAACCATTTGTTGGTGGTGGCGCTGTGTTCTTTGATATATATAATCGGTATAATATCCAAGAAGCTTTCTTGTTTGATATCAATCCGGAACTGGTGATTCTTTATAACGTTATCAAACGCGATGTTGAAAACTTGATTACTGAACTGACCAAGATTCAAACAGAATACAAACACACTGATGATACAAAGGCATATTATTATGCCAGACGCGATGAATATAACGACTTCGATAAAGATGTTGATGCAAATATGTATCGTTCCAGTTTTGTTCGCCGCGCCGCTCTGACTATCTTTTTGAACCGGACCTGCTTTAACGGTTTGTTCAGAGTCAACAGTAAAAACAAATTCAATGTGCCGATGGGTAAATATACGAACCCACGTATTTTGGATGAAGAAAACCTGCGTAATGTATCCGAAGCATTGCAAATCGCGACTATCATGCAGGCGGACTTTGGTGCTACGTCAGATTATGTAAAAGCCGATACATTTATTTATTATGATCCTCCATATCGTCCAATTCGCGAAACATCATCTTTTAATTCTTATGCCATTGGCGATTTTGACGATGCCGAACAGGAACGTCTAAAACAGGTCTTTGACTCATGTCATCAATTAGGAGCTTTGCAGATGTTGAGCAATTCAGACCCAACAAATTATGTTGATGACCCATTTTTTGATGATTTATACAAAGATTATAAAATTAACCGTATTTTGGCTAAACGTCTTATAAATTCCAAGGCTGACGGTCGTGATGCAATTCGTGAATTACTTATAACTAACTATGACTAAGAAATCGTATCGTCTTTATTGTGCTGATTGCCTTGAAAAGTTGCTTGAACTTCCAGAAAATACATTTGATATGATTTTTGCGGATCCACCGTACCTGCTTTCCAATGGTGGCATCACATGCCAAAATGGCTGTGTTGTATCCGTGAACAAAGGAGATTGGGATAAATCACATGGTCTGAGCGATGATTTTGAATTTCATAAAAAATGGCTATGTGCCTGTCATCGTGTCTTGAAACCAAACGGTACATTGTGGGTTAGTGGTACATATCACAGTATATATTCGTGCGGTTTTGCCCTGCAATTACTCGGTTTTCATATTTTGAACGATATTACCTGGTTTAAGCCCAATGCCAGTCCTAATATGTCCTGCCGGTATTTTACCGCCAGTCATGAAACTTTGTTATGGGCGCGCAAAAACAAAAAAGCAAAACACACTTTTAATTATGAAGCGATGAAAAATGGTGATTTTCCAAAGGACTTTATTAAAAAGCCGGGTTGCCAAATGCGAAGCGTTTGGGCTATTGGAACGCCGACCAAAGAAGAAAAGAAATTTGGCAAACACCCAACGCAAAAACCGGTTGAATTGTTGGAACGCATTATTTTGGCATCTACAAACCCAGGCGATTTGATTTTGGATCCGTTTATGGGCAGCGGTACCACAGGTGTTGCAGCATTAAAACATGGTCGCCGATTTGTAGGCATAGACCAAGAATCACAATTTGTTGACCTGGCAGAAAAAAGACTCTATGATATATCTGAAAAAAAGGATAAAAAATGAAATATTCCCAAATATTTAATAAATTATTAGGTTGCAAAAATGAAGACGAAGTATTTGCGTATTTGATTGATAATTTGAAAGAAACAATCAAATCTTGGGACTATTTTGTAAACTGGCAAAAGGTATGTAAAAATTATCACGAAGCAGAAGTATCGTTGAATTTGCTTAATACCCTTATTGGCAAGCCAGATATTGAAAAAGCAGCAGAACAACTTTTAAGTGAATATCCAAATATAATTAAGATTATTCCTGCGTTACTCGCGGAACGTCACAAAAAAATTTCTTTAATTGATCACACAAACTCTTTCGCCACAACTGGTTTTGATTTTACAAAACCAATGTCCGCAAAAGACGGTGCAAAATTTATGAAACAGAGTGGTTTTTTAGATTTAGTTTCTGATCGCACAATTAAATCCATTCCAGATTATTTCTTTGGTGTTGAAGTCGGGCTTGATTCAAATGGTCGCAAAAATCGTAGTGGTACCTCAATGGAAACATTGACAGAATTATTCATCAAAGATATTTGCAAAAGAAACGGATATGACTATATTGCCCAAGCTACTGCAGACAAAATTTACACTGAATGGGGCAAGCATATAACTGTTACAAACTCTTCTAAACGAATAGACTTTGCTATAAACACACCGCATAAATTATATTTGATCGAAACTAACTTTTATGGTGGTGGCGGTTCAAAACTAAAATCTACAGCAGGTGAATATGCAAAAATTTATCAACAATGGTCTGAAGATGGTCACCAATTCATTTGGATTACTGATGGTCTAGGTTGGCAAACTGCCCAACGGCCATTGCACGATACGTTTAACACCACAGATTACATATTGAACATCGCCATGGTGCAAAAAGGTGTGTTGGAAGAGTTATTAAAATAAAAATTATATGATTTGTCGAAAATGTCTAATTATTGTGCCATCGCAGAACGTAGATATGCATGATAAATGCAAATAATTTATTCTTTCTCATCTTTCTTGCGATAATTGTATTTTATGTTATATTTCAGAATAAACAAACATATAAAAAGGCATTAGTATGCGTATCAGTACAATAAAAATTAGAAATTTTCGAAAATTAGAGAATGTCACGATAGACATTCATAATCAGACCACACTATTTATTGGTGCTAATAACAGTGGTAAAACAAGTGCGATAACGGCTATAAAACTATTTTTGAGCAATGATAATAAATTTTTAACATATGATTTTAATTTAAAAAATCACTTAAAAATAAATGAGTTGTTTGATGCAGATGCCGAACCAGACATACGAGCTTTTGATGATATTTTTCCAACAATGGATCTGTGGTTTCATGTTGAAGACGATGATATTTATCGTGTTGGTCAGTTGTTGCCAACTTTAGATTGGGCTGGCGGAAATTTAGGAGTTAGATTACGTTATGAAATAAAGGACATTACCAAATTATTTGCCGAATATAAACAAGCACGTGAACGTATTAAAAATAAAGCTAAGATTTTCCCAAAACATATGATGGATTTTCTTTCAAAAAAATTATCTAACCATTTTATTTTGCGTTATTATTTGCTCGATCCTAACCATAAAGAAGACATACAACCACAAATATCACTAGGTGATCCTCTAGAGAATTCGCCACTAGATAATCTTATAAAAATCGACATTATAAATGCTCAGCGTGGTATGAATGATGAAATTGCGGATACAGAACAAATCGAAAATAGAAAATTGTCTAACCTTTTAACGAGTTATTATTTTAACCATTTGGATCCAAACAAAGGTGAGATATCCGATGACGATTTAAATGCAATAGAAAAACTTAATGAAGCCACTTCTAATTTTACCGAAATAATGGAAACAAGCTTTAAACCTGCACTGAACGAACTTTCAGGGATTGGGTATCCACCTTTTGGAACACCAAGTATTACCATAAATCCACAAATTAAAGCAGCTGACAGCATAAATCATTCAAACGCATTGCAGTATAAAGCAGATGACAACTTATTTCTTCCAGAAAACTATAATGGGCTTGGATATCAGAATCTGATTTTTATGACCTTTAAGATGATTTGTTTTAGGGACTCTTGGCTTAAGTATGGCAAACAAAAAACTGAAGCTGATAAAATAGCGCCTATACACCTTGTACTTATAGAAGAACCAGAAGCTCACTTACATCCTCAAGCACAACAAGTTTTTATTAAAAAAGCTTACCAGGTTTTGACATCCAGAAAAGAAATAAATGACGGAAAATTAACAACACAAATGATTGTATCCACACATTCATCTCATATTGTACATGAATGCGACTTTGAACAGCTACGATATTTTAAACGTGATTTTACCGCAAAAATCCCCTCAACAAATGTTGTTAATTTAACAAATATCTTTGGCAGCGATTGGGAAACAAAGCGTTTCGTGACACGATATATAAAATTAAATCATTGTGATCTATTTTTTGCAGATGCGGCTATCTTAATTGAAGGCGATGCAGAGCGTATTTTAATGCCGCATTTTATTTCCAAACATGAACACCTTACACAATCTTATATGTGTATCCTAGCAATAGGTGGAAGTCACGCATATAGATTAAGACCGCTAATAGAATCATTATGTATTCCAACACTGATTATAACAGATTTAGATCCTGTACAAGAAGATAGCGACAAAAAAAGAAGCGTAAGATTCCCCTCCAAACTCAATACCGGTCAAAAAACCTGTAATAACACACTAAAAACATGGATTCCGAAACAAGAAAGCATTGATAAATTACTAAGCGCTACAGAACAAGACAAAGAAAGCAATGATACATTCCCATTAAAAGTAGTATATCAAACGACCGAAGGGGAACAAACATTTGAAGACGCAATAAAAAACGAGAATCCGCATTTGTCTGATAAAATCAATGACAATCGTCCAAAAGCAGAAAATGCATTGAATCTATTATATATAGAAGAATTTGAAACAGGCTTAAACACTCCACGCTACATTGAATCAGGGTTAATATGGTTGGATAATATCTTACAAAACAAACTTTTCAATGACAAGGAAGCTAAAAATGAATAATGAATATGAAAGAACAGAAGCTGATAAAATTATTGAAGAATGTCTTTCTTTACATAACCCCAAAAGTTTCTTTTTATTTGCTGGTGCTGGTTCCGGGAAAACGCGTTCTTTGGTAAACGCTTTACAATATATAAACAACACAATACGCGATCAATTGGTATTGCTTGACAAACATGTAGCCGTAATTACATTTACAAATGCTGCAGCAGAAGAAATAAAAAACAGAACACAATATGATTCTTTGTTTACAATATCTACTATACATAGTTTTGTTTGGCAACTTATTAAGGGATTTGATGTCGATATAAAAAAATGGTTGAAAGACTATCTGCAATCAAAAATAAACGAATATGATTCTAAGCCACACAAATCAGGCACAAAACTGGAAGCTAGTTATAACAAACAATTAGAACGATTAAAACAATTAGAAACTATAAAACATTTTAATTATGATCCGGCTCCTGAGGCTGCTAATTCTGGGAAAGATAGCTTGAATCACTCCGAGGTATTAAAGATATGCGCTCATTTTCTGACCAACAAACCTTTGTTTGCTAAAATGCTTGTTCAAAAATTTCCAATATTATTGATTGATGAAAGCCAAGATACTGACAAAAACCTAATGGAAGCTTTTTTATCAATACAAAATAAATTTGCAGATTGCTTTACATTAGGATTATTTGGAGATACAAAACAAAGAATATATGCAACCGGAAAAGAGGATTTGGGGGATATAGATTGGTCTTCTCGTGGATTTAAAACCCCACAAAAACCGCAAAATCACCGATCTGGCAGCAGAATTATAGAATTAGCGAATAAAATTGGTAGTTTGATAGATAAAACACCTACACAAAATCCTGTACCAGACAAAGGAGAAGGATGCGTACGACTATTTTTAGCACCAACGAACACGAATAAATCTTTAACAGAAAGCCATGTAAAAGAACAAATGGCCTCTATAACAGGTGATAGTCTATGGAATAAAGAAAATTGGCAAGATAAAGAAGGTGCTACGTTAGTTTTAGAGCACAGAATGGCGGCGGTTCGTATGGGTTTTGTTGAGATGTGGGATGCCTTAAAAAACACAACAGAATTTGACAGTGTAAAATCCGGTACATCACAAGAAATAAATTTCTTTAAAAATTTCGTACTGCCTTTACTACAATCTAAAAATGCTTTTGACACAATGAAAATCACAAGAAAATATTATAAAAATTTATTCAAACAAATATGCAAAGAATCATTACGTTCTATATCAGAAGGCGTTTCAAGAATTAAAGCAGCGTATACAGAAAACCCAAATATCACCTTTGGAGAGATGCTTGATGTTATTAAAACTTGCAGTATTTTTAATATTCCGCATAAGTACGATGATGAACCAGAAAATTTTGAGTTATTTTTTGACACAAAATTATCACAAATAATTCCTTATGCTAAGTATATAGACGGTTTATCAGAATTTAAAACGCACCATGGTGTAAAAGGATTGGAATTTAATAATGTTATGGCGATAATAGACAATGATACAAAATGGAGAACTTATGATGAGACAAATTTCTTTATCACAGGTAGCGCTAACAAAGACACTCTGCGTCTTTTATATGTGATTTGTACACGTGCAAAACAAAATCTCGCTATAATATTATACACGGATACACCCAAAAATCAGTTAAATCAAAATTGGTTTAATGATGATGAAATAATATCTCTATCTTCTTTCTGATTGTTATTGTTTTTTAGATGCTGGTGTCAAACCTTCCGTGGCAAGCGGTTTTGAATTCAAAATATGATCACCATGTTGTTCTAACACTTGGCAGACTCCAAGTAATGCCATTAAAACGGTGACCAGAGTAACCCACCTTGTATCTTCTGGTGTGTCTTCTGCAAAAGATTGGCTTGTTGCAAAACATTTTCTAACACAGTAAGTAGTAAAATGTTTGAATCCACAGAACAACTGGTAATTTTCATAATTTACATCTGTATTGTTATAATATTCTGCTAATGCAGGAACATCTTTAATTTGATCCAAAACATCATCAAAATAATCACCAGATATATTTTGTATGGTGTTTCCATACCATTTTTTGTTATAACTATTTCTATCTAACAAGTCAGAATCTTTGGTATTTTTCCGCAAAAAACGCTCACAATGGTTTTGTTTTATCATTTCCAAAACCCTATCTTTACGTTCCGGATGTACCCGCAACATGTCTATCTGTTCAACATAACCAAAATCTATATAATCTGCACCATTTGTATCAAAATGCTTATTTAACCACAATAACTGTATCTCACCTTCTATTATTTGACACGCAAGAGAACACGCCACAAAAACTCTATCATTTAACAATGCATCATAAACCTCTGCCGCCAAAGATACAATCGCGGCGGTCAAACTATGAATAGCCATCAAACCTTTATCTTGTGTTGCTTGGGGTTTAAACTGTTCCATGGTGCGAACCATCATCCTTAACTTTTTCATCAAGGTATCTATATCATCGTTTTTTAATGGGTGTTGTAAAGGAAATTCTTTGTTTAACAATATATGCTCGTTTTTAATTATAAAAGAAAAGTGCACAATGTCACTTTCATATCATTTCTGTAATTTTGACAAAATATTTAATAATTCATTCAGAGATCTTTGTAATTTTCCTTTAAAATCTTGTGGAGATTGTCCATATGGGATGTGTATCGGGTTTAATCCCGGAGTGATGTGGTTATATACATCATGTAAATGCAAAGAATATGCACTAAAATAACTACTTCCAAGCATCGTATCAGATATATAAAAATCTGACGAATAATGCGTTCCGTACGCTTCATCCACTAATTCAAGAACGGTTTTTGCATATTTTTTCCAAGAATTCAGCAATTCTTCGTTAATATAATCACTAGCTAACAAATCAACACCTTTAGAAACCACTTCAAACAGTTTGTTCCTTGCCAAATTTTTATTGTCGCCAAAATCAAAAACATGTTTTAACATTATTTACCCTCACCCTTCTTGAGAGCCAAATTCTTTTTGGCTTGTTTAAGTTTTTCTTCAAATTCCTGTTTAGAACTATCCGCTTTATTTAATTCCAGAGTTCCCAATTGGCAGCCCACTGTTTTTATAAATGGTTTCATTATCATAAAAACCCATACAATAAAAATTAACGCATAGCCATTAAACGGAACAAAAACCATTGCCTGCCCCCAATGGTTATACAAATACACAGTCGTTATCACAAACCAAACCGTATGCCAAAAATTTAATCTGCTACTAAAACACGGTACAAATAACAAGGCTATATAATAAGCCAAATTAAAAACCATGCGCCATACGAATAATAGCACATTTTTTATAAACATCTTAAAACCAAATAACACATGTTTCATAATGAGGATAGTATATAATCATTGAACAAAAATCAATCAGATAATCAACTATTTTCAAAACGTAAGTCACGGACTGAATTTATAAAAAGTTTGCGAATAAAAAAAATCAAAATTATACATTCGTTATATTTGTAATTTTGCATGAATTTATACATGGCATATATATTTTTGGATTATACAGTTGCTATACGCGATGTTATACGGATTTGGTGAAATTTTATACAACCATGAAATTTTTATGTTGTTATACAAGTGTATAAAAATGTATCGCACAGTATCCCAATTTTTCGGGTTTTATCCAAAATTCATACAAGGCAAAAAATCGCATAAAAATCAAACGGAAAAATTTAAAACAAAATTACGGAAAATTCGCTAAAACCCACGGAAAACATTGGATATATTTGCATTATGCTCCAACAAAATACAATCGCAAAATTATACATTTGTTATACCGCTATTTTTACTTATACAAAAATTATACGAAAAATCGGCTGTAAGCCACGCTCACAGCGGACTTAAAAAATACACTATATTCAATTACTTATCTCTGTTAATCCGTATGTCACTGGTTCGAGTCCAGTTGCCCGAGCCAAGGAATTCCGCCGCAAATCCCGCAGGTTTGCGGCATTTTTCTTAAATTAACACTTCTGTATTTACGCATACCACGATACACCAAAATACGCCATAAAACACCCCTCTGGCTACACAATAGCTACACAGAATCCGCAACCTATTCGTTGTCTTGTGAATTATTTATGCTTTTTCAACCCATAAAATTGTCTACATATTTTGAACATAATGCAGATAAATTTTGTGAACCACAAAACAAAACCCAACTATTTTATGTTTTGTTTCTGGTTTTTAGACACTTGTTTTATTACACTTTCTATTGCCTTAAAATTTTGTTCAGCGTCTTTTACAAAAGGTATAGAAACTAAACCACCCAGAGCAAACAAGGTAATATCCGAATAGCCACATACTTTGCCTAACAAACTTCGATGCAATTCTACATTATTTATATCCTTGATATATAATTTATCATAAGCCGTGTAAGTAAAGCCCCTTTTAACAACAATACAGTCTTTTTCAATATAGGCTTTTGTCCAACATGAATCAAAACAATGTACAACATCACGTAAAGAATATAACAAAGGTAACAAGAATACAGAATACAAAAAACTGGTATCAAAATTACTTTCTGTAAAAAACCACTCTTGTGAAGCCAGCAACTCTCCTATTTTATTAAAAAACCAAAATAGTCCACAGAACAAAACTATCCTGAAACCAATACGCAAAAAATTCTCTAGTATAGGCCAATTGCTTATTGTAAGCGGCTCGGTTGATGTTGGAATTTTAAATAATTTATCAATATTATTTTGTTTGTTTTTGTTTAACATTTTATCTAATTTCATTGTGCCTTGCGTTATTTTCATAATCAAAAAGCTCTACAGCATCTTTAAAGGCCTTGAAACGTTCTTCTGGGGATACGTATTCTCCACGAACGATTTTCACCAATACTTTTGCAACTGATTCACATTTTATCACATATTCATTTATGTTCCTTTTACCACAAAAATAGCAAAAAAATCCAACAAAAACAACAAGAAACTCATAGCGATTTTTCTGAATAAACAACTGGACATTTGGCAATAAATACGGACAAATACGACAACCTTAAAAGGATTGTCTATGAAATATCAACATTATGGCGATATTTGCCCCAACCATCGCACAGATTTTGTTATGCTATACTTTGCTGCATGTCGATCTTTACGCGAGCTACAGGCCGCTATTCGCCGAACAAACGGTGGTAATTTGGCATGTCGCCAGGCATGGCTTCTTCGCCGCATCCAGCGCAAATTGACACAGATGGTTGCTTTGTGGAAACAGAAAATATGAATAAAATACATATTTTTCATATTGAAAAAATTACGTTTTTTTGTTAAAGATATGCACAGGAGAAAATTGTATGGAATATATTGGTAACAAGTCTGTTGAAGATATATTTTGTGTGTATAATGCACTAAACACAGATCAGAGTCATTTTACTTCCAGAGATGACATTTGTACTCCTATGGAATGCGTAAAGACTATGGTAGATTATATTCCAGAAGAACTATGGAAAAGAAAAAGCCTCAAGATCTTAGATGCGTGTTGTGGCAATGGGAATTTTGGCGCATATTGTCAATTCAAAACAGATATAAACAATATATATTTTAATGATATTAACGATAAAAGATTGCAAAATTGTAAAACATTATTAAATCCAGCACATGTTATGAAAATGGACATTTTATCCATGCTTGACTATGGTCAATGGGACTTAATAATGGCAAATCCTCCTTATTCCGGTGGTGGCAATAAAAACCAAAGCATATCAAACGATATTATCCGTCATTGTATAACATTATTGAAGAAAGACGGTTATTTATGTTTTGTTACCCCAAATAATTGGATGACTTATAATTCTAATAATGAAACCTTGAAAGATTTACTGTCACAGGGGCATTTTATTGTTATAGATAATGATGCAAAAAAGTATTTTCCTACTGTTGGTTCTTCGTTCACGATATTTGTATGGCAAAAAAACAACGAAACAGTACCTACTTTAGTAAAAAATAATTTTTTATGTAAAGATGAACAATACGTATTGATTCCAAAAGACCTTAAATTTATACCATTATATTTGTCCCAGGACGTAATAAATATTATTACAAAGGTAATGTCACCAGATAGAAATTGTTTTGATTATAGATGCGATTTGCATAACTTTACGCAAAAAAATAAGTTAAGCGACACTCAAGATTCTATTTTCAAATATAAGACTATTCATACCGCCAGAAAAACCCGTTTTGCTAATATGAAGCAAGACATATATGATAAATGGATCATTGTAGTTCCACTTTCTACATACTTTATACCTTACGTTTGTCATAATGTAAATGTCACTCAATCTGTGGGCTACATCGCCTTTGATACGCAACAGGCAGCTCAAGATTTTCTAAAAATAATGAAACAAAACTGGCTTAAACTCATAGTGCATATCACTAGATATGGCAACTTCAATAACATCATGGTATTAAGGTATATTAACTTTAACTACCACGAACCATTCAGCGAAGAGGAACAAAATACCATTGATAATTTAATCAAATGGATTAAATACTAAGCTAAAATTGTTTGTTACCTATTGGCTTAGTACCATATGTGTCGTTAAAAGTCGTGATTATTCTACCTTCAATTTCTTTTGAAACCCTATTATGATATTCCCACCCCATAAAACTTCCAATTGTTTTAGGAATATATAAACAGTAAATATAAACAGGAAGCCCTATCGTTAACACAGATTGCAATATAAACCAATTAGTTGCAGAATTTGTCGCATTCTCTTTTTTTCTGTACGCATTTTTACCACAATGATATGATCGAATTCTTTCCTTCATGGTTGTTATTGATTTGCCAAGCTTTAACAATTTTCCATCAACCACAAGAGCATATATCAAATCTTCTTGATTATTATATCTTTCATCCTTTATATCCATATCCCATTTTTCTTCTTCAACATTAGGATTACCAACAGCCACCAAAATAAAATCGTCTTTTGTTAGTTTTTTACCACTAGGGGTAAGAATTTCAAACTCATCCCAGTTTAATTCGTTTTTTAAATCTTCTTTTTTTGTTAAATGCTGTGTCGATATTGTTTTATTCATATAAAAATCCTCTATTGTGTGCATATTATCATATTTTATGCCCAGTTACAACAATATTGTTTATAGTCGATTTTTTAATTTAATTTCCCAGCATTCTGGCAAATTTAAATCATTTTTATCTGTGGTAATGCTAATTGAAGCAATTTTGTATGTAGCAGTTGTATTCGTATAACCTTTATGAAAAACAACCATATCATAATGCTTGTTTGTCAACCGCTTGTTCCAATAATCAGAACATTCACGATATTCTGAGGTTTTCTCCCCAGACACTATCTTATCAAACCAATGGTGTTTCAAAACAAGATGTAAAACAGCATCATTTTTCATGCTGAGTATTATAACAAAACATAATATTTTTTCAACACTTTGGTTATTATATTGCCCATTGATATTTCTGATTTTGTACCTATATGGTACACATGAGCAACGAAACAAAATCTTTACCTAAACAAGACAACAAAGACCACTTTGTGCCACAGGTTTACTTACGTCGTTTTATTGATGCAAATACAAATAAATTACACGTTTATGATAGACAAGAAGACAGATGGTTTGAAGCCCCAACAAAACGTATATGTTATGAATTAGGTTGGGATAAATTAGATACAGAAGGTACAGATACATATTTATCGGATCATTTGAAAGCTCTAGAACCACATATCGGGTCATTTTTACAAGGGTTAAAAAGGGAGAAAATTTCAGACCATGACAGGTACTATTTTGCGACATGGCTTGCCATTTTATTTGCAATGTCACCTGCAAGAAAAGAGTACGACTATTTATCTCTACAATTACTTGGACAAAATGTAGATCCAAATTCTCAGGATTTAAACTTCGCATTAAAAAAACGTAATTTACAACAAGCCCGTCAGATAGGTATGTTGCTGTATGCATATGATTGGCATTTAACCTATAATTTTACTGACATGCCTTTTATAACATGTGATTTTCCTGCGCACTATCTGTGCCTTAATGATACTGTTCCTCCTCTATATCAACCATTAGGCTTTGTATTGGATCCGCATACATTTTTAAGAATATCACCTAAATTGGTTATACAACCAGAAGTTTATCAACCAGGATTTTCTGATTTTACCAAGGTGCAACCTGGACAAATGTTATACGGTAAAATATCAAAATTTTGGAAACATGCCCAAAGAACTGTTTCCAGAATTAACGAACCTGCCATTTTTAATGCCAATCGCTTTGTTATATCATCATACTTAGATGATGGATTAAAGCAGTTTGTTAAAAACAGACGCAATAGCACAACCAAATTTCAACCAATTGTCACCCAAACCAAAAATGGTCCCGTTATACAAACTAGACTTGTTAACAATTTTGAAAACGTACCATTAAGATTACCTAAAAAATTCACTATATAATCACACCCCTGGCTATTTATGAATTTTGTTAGTAGTTTTCTGTTAATATTTAATTCATCGCTGGTACAAAAATTATTTATTGCCGATTCCCTTCACTATATTCGAGATTTGTTCCAATTTCTTCAAAAGATCTCTATCGTTATGTTTATCATTTGAGTGAATCTGTGTAAAAAATATTTTGGCCATTTCTATTTTAAACTGATCTTTTTCAGAATAGTTACCATATTGATTTTGCTCTATATCGGCCAGATACGGATTTATTGATAAAATCGCATTACTTAAATCTCTAAACTTAAAAGATCTTTCTCTATACACCTTTTCTATTTTAGAAAAAAACAATGCAGGTAACAGAGCTAAAAATGATATAGATATACGTAAAATTGCTCCTCCAAAAGATAAATTTAATATATCAGATGGGAAAATTTCTTCCAAACTACCACTAAATATATTGCACAACATTGGTATAATTATTGGCAAAACAATAAAGCCTAAAGCACAAAACATCGCTATATTCGTATATTTTAAGAACTTATCTGCATTTTGCTCGGACACTGCAGATATGTCTGAATAATATTTTGCTTTTTCTTTTGTTGTATACTTTGAAGAAAATTCTTTGATATCCCCAACCAAATTATTTAAATATTCTTTATTTTTAGTTGATTCTTGTAAATTTTGGTCCAAAGCAGATTTATATGAAACTAATTCTTTCTGAATTTGTTCTTTATACTTATCTGCCTCTTGCTTATATACATGTGCAATTTTATTAAAATCATTTGCGATGTTTTTTCTACTTCGCCCAGGATACCCAGCTGTGATCTTTATTATGTTTAATAAGTGTGCACGTATCTGTTCTGCAACATATGATATGTTATCTTTTAAATTTGTTTGTTTTAAATAATTTATAATATGTTGTAAATTATTACTGATATTGTTTAAATCATTTACACCTAGTAAAAAAGCATTAACTTTTGCCAGATCATTTTCAACATCTATAACACTATCTACAATAAAAGCTAATTCTAATCCATCTGGTTGTTCAAAAACAGGGTTCTCTTCACGAATGTTTCGTATTTCTTGAATTAGTGTGTGAAATCTATGACTATTAAATTCTTCTAATTGCATAATAAACCTTTTGCCTTTTAATAATAAGTCTTTATATAAAAAAACTACTCTACTTTTTCTATTTAACTGGTCGTATAATAGTAAAAATTTATTACATTTTCAATACAATTTCTGAAAATTAGAAGTATAATTTAAAACCTAAATTGATATGTGTTTTAGGATTATTTTTACATACATAACGTACTAAAAACACACCGAATTTTTACAAATGTTTGCAGCAAATGGTATAAATTATTTTGATGACCGTATCAGAAAAATATATCCGTATAATGTTGATTTCTTTGTAAATTTCACTTTTGACAGCATTCCACTGCATGTAAAATTTGATGAATTTTTTTCTCATTATATTATGCACTTTCTGCCAAAAACACATAAAAAATATAATGATGCTGCTTGTGCAAAATTTGATAATTCTGGAGAACCAATATTATTGGATAACAAAAATCCATTTGTAGAACTTTTTTACAAAGGAATATATCAATCGTTGAAAGATAATATTTTAACAGAACAAGATGCTATACATTTCTTGTGTACCGAAGATTTACCTTGGCTACAACATACTTTATTAATGACACATAATAATTACGATCAAACTCCATGGAAATATTTTAATCCACAAGATAGTATACCAGAACCAAGCAAAACATTATCTAAACTGTCATATTACTATAACAAAATAAAAAGCCTTGAAAAAAAGTCAGTATAATATACAATGACACAAGCATGAAGGAGTATATAAATGAAGGATTTAACTTTTGATGGGGATTACGGAAAATTTAATATTCGTGTTGCTGTACTGGTAGAACACAAAGATAAATTATTGACCCAGAATGCTGGGGACAATTATTGGTTAATTGGTGGGCGTATCCATTTTGGTGAAGATTCTAAACAAGCAATACTCCGGGAAATTTCAGAAGAATTATGTTATACAGTATCAGATAAAGATTCTTTAAAAATAAATTTTATTTGTGAAAATTTCTTTATGTGGGATCAGACACCTTGTCATGAAATCTTATTTATATACAGATTGATTTTATCGGACGATTCTGAATTGATAAAAAAAGATTGTTTTAAATGTGGCGACAATAGTAAATTTATTGAAAAATGGGTTGATTTTGACAAATTAAAAAACACCAGTTTAGTGCCAAAATTTATTCCAGAATATATTAAACATCGTGAATTTAGGTATTGTGTCATTCGTGATGCGAAACCGGTTGGTTAAAAGTTTATCTTCAACACAGATTTTATAATAAAGCGATCTCAAAGGGGCAAAAACGACTCATCACGATACACCAGCGCACAATTAACCGCATATTGCGTTCGCAACGTTATTTATTGCGCGATAAGTGCTGCTGTCCATGATGTGCGTGTACCCTTCGGTGGTGGTTATGCGGGAATGCCCGGCCGCTTCTTTCATAGCCGCCATATTTTCGCCTATATTCGCCCCCATACTGATGAAAGAATGCCGCAGATCGTGTATTCGCATGTGCGGAAGTTTTGCGTATTCCAACGCCCATTCAAACGGTTTGCGGATGTTATTTATCGGGCGACGGGTATTACCAACGCCAGGGAATACATATTTGCTACCCAACACCTTGGCTTCATCCAGCGCAGCCTGTTCTTTCTGTTGTTGCTCCTGTTTTTCAATACGCGGATCTTGGCCCTGGGCGATTTTATGTCGCAGGTTCCAAGCCATATTGCGGATGTCTTTGATTGAATAGTCGTTATATCGCCCGATATAAAGATTGCATTTTTTAACAAATAAATTATTTTTATTTATTGAATTCGGATTTTCCAGCCATCAAAAACGTACCCGTTTTTTGTTGGCGGTGTCGGCAATGAAAATTCTTCGCCATAAGTACACACGGTCGCGGCATTAGCATCATTAGTTATCTGAACATCATCGCTATACCATGTGATAAGTATTTCATTTGGACGCCATTTAGCATTCAATTTTGCAGAACCATTAAACTGTGGCAATGTCAAAGCGTCACAACCATTTGCCACATTTTGAGAAATAAGACCGCTATATGTAATACCCTGAGTAGTATTTTCATCGAAAGTAAAACTTCCCCCGGGACAAGTGTAACCTGCCGGACAAGGTTGGCAAGATATAGCGTTAGCTGGCAAATAATATCCACTTTGGCATGTATAGGTATTCGCTTGGAATACAGCGTTTATACTCATACCAGTACGACACCCCGAAGGAACATTTTCCGTAACATATCCATACACGCAATTCACATAAAATAAGCAAATAACAAAAAAATCAAATATTTTTCGCATATTTTATAAACCGTACCCAAAAGTTCCTGTTCCTATATTATATAAAAACTCCTCACTTACTTTATCATACATACATGGAACACCATTTATATCCAACACTGGTATTAAATCAAATACTGTTGTTCCGTTACTGCGTTTTAACCACGCCCTGTAAAGCCGCATCCGTGATGGGTTCGCCCATGAATCATAATTGTCACGGAAAATAGTTACGTGTCCGTTTGATGTATAATTTGTTGCTATTTGACCACTCGTCAAAGTATACGTTGCACCATTGGAAGTATTAGTCAAAGTTGAATTTAACCGTCTTGTTGAAGTATTTATTTTCCAATGTTCTGTTGTCCTGATATTTAATAACTTGTTCAAATCTATAGCCGGATTATATGCATAGTTTGAATCAAGAACCCACATTTGTTGCTTGTTAGTCACCTGACGGCCGCCACCAGTAATAGTAGAATTCGCACTTTGCCCTGCAATCGGCCCACCTGAACCATACCCTTTATTTTCACCAGATAGAATTCCTGTGTGCATATAGTCTATAAAAAATTCATCACCATACATAAAATCGGCATTTGTACGAATGAATTGAGTGCCCGTTGATTCTATATACGCTATTTCTGTATATCTTTGAATTTCCCACCCAATAAAAGTGTGACCATACTTAGTTGGAGTCGCAGGCAGTATCAAATCATTACCAGATTCACATGTAGTTTGAGTATAAGTACTACCATCAACCAACCAATCTACAGTTAAAGTCTCACCACTAGCAAAGTCCGCATAAATTAAAAAAACACCCATACATAAATCGGTACCGATTTGTTTCACGGCCCAACAAAAGTTACCTGTGTGCATGTGCATATAAGCTTTTACGGACTTCAGCAGCTTCATATTTTTGTTACCCTTTTCTCTCGTAGCGAGATTATACCACTTTGTTGTTTATTAAGCAAATATTTTTGCTTTTGACTTTGATGGGACATTGGTAGATTTTCATCTTGCTTATCAACAAAAAGATAAGTTGTATGTTCAGCATTTTTATAACAAAGAAGTGCCTGAGGATTTTCTTGAGCATCAAGAACAACATTATAGAATGTTACTTAGCCAACCATACCCCATTGAATATTATATGCATTTGGATAAGCTTTTTGGTGATGGTTGTCTGCCAGCAGAAGAAATAAAAAAAACATTTGTTGTGGGTAGATGAGCATTTGGTAAAGCCACAGATAAAAATAAAAACTGGGGCTTTGGAAGCCTTGAATATCATAAAATCCAAATTTCCCCATAAAAAATTTCTATTGGTTACAGGGTCAAAGAAGCGTGAAATAGACTATTTTAGTTATAACCCATTATCAAATCTATCTACCCTACTAAATATCAACAATTTCTTTGATTGTATTATCACTCAAGATGATGTTTTAGAACAAAAGCCATCCCCAGAGCCATATAAAAAAAGCATTGAGAACACAGGGAAAATACAAACAGAAATTTTATTTCCGTTTTGTCTTTTTTTGGTTTTTGGTTCGGTATTCTAGAAATTTTTCCAAACCCATTGTGATGGTAGCAGTCAAAAGACGTTCCAAATTCTGTTTTGATAATATATTGTTATTTTCTGATTCGCACTGACATTTATTTTTACAAAATAATCTTGATATTTCCGGAGCCCACCAAAAAATTAAACCTATCATCGCTGGCAACATTGCGCAAAGCAAAAAATATTTAAAATGTATTTGCGCACAAAAATTAGAATTAAAAATATAAATACAGTACGACGGTATTTGCAATATTGTTAATACCATAAATTCATATAAAATTAGTACGGTAAGAAAAACTTTTATTCTGTGCATACAAAAATTATAAAAACAAATTCATAAAAATATAACAGGTATCTTTTCCATCAAAAAACCGCCCAATCAGGCGGTTCAATTAATTCTTATGTTTTTCTTGGATTGCATTTGCAACAGATTCTATCTGCATCAACTGATTTTCAAGTGCCACGCGTTCCGAAGATTTATAACCAGTTTCTTTATCAGTATTAACGCCGGCAGTATTCCTTTCGATAACCTTTTTCTTAACAGCAGGATTTATCATATTAGCATGCTGTTTTCTGTCTGCGTCTAAGTCACGCTTTAACAATTTGCTGTTTCCAAAAAGGAACCAATCATCCATCTTCACAGCAGTTAATTGCATAACCGGACGTGTTCTTGCATCTGCAATCCACGTTGGCAAACCACGTGGCATATCCGAATAATACCAAAGCATTCCCCAATACACAAAGCCCATAACGATAACACTGCGTATTATACCAAAAACAACACCCAATGTTTTATCAACCACAGATAAAAAACTGTCCTGAACACGTTCGCGAATCTTTTGATTCACAAACCCAACAATTACCAAGATGATAAAGAATACTATGAAATACGAAACGACCAGCGTCACTACCGTTGAATCTGGCAAATGAAACCATTTTTGCAAAAGCCCATCTAAAAATGGTGATGCAAATCGTGCCGTAATAGCAGCAACAACCCAAGATAATGTCGCAATAGTCTCGTATACACCACCACGAATTGTTGCCCAAACAGTAGATGCAAGAATAACCACTATGTAAATATAATCTAAAACAGTTAAATCAAACATCTTTTCGCGCCTTATTTTCTCTTCTTGGCTATAACCAAAACAAATCCTGCTAATAAAAGAACCAAGAAACCTATTAACAGGATATTAGTTGTTTTGTCGCTAAGATTAATTATTTTTTTTTTGCGGTTCGATTTCTTTAATCGCGTTTTTTCTGTCTGCGTGTGCTGTGACAAAAGCGTCTTTGTTCTTTTCCATTTCAGCTTTGTTCCCAGCAGCAGCGTTCTTTTGTTCAACTGTTAAATCCATTTCTACTGCGCCACGTAAATCGTTTTGCATAGAATCTGCATATCCTTGGAAACATTTGAATCCGTCTTTCTTGCTGACATCGCCAATCACAATCACTGGCACGCCACCCCTTTGATACCCACATTTAAACAAAGCATCAACAAAAGCCTGTCTATTATCAACATTTGTGACATTTACTTCTGTCACTTTTAAATCATTATATTCGTATATCAATGTAGAACTGATAAAATCACGCGCATGGTGACAATGCGGACATGTTGGTGAATAAAAAATTGAAATATCTGCGGCATTTGCACCACCAATAAAAGCACTACAAATCAAAGCAAACAATATTTTTGTTATTTTCATAAGTTTTCTCCTTTTCTTTATTTCGCAAAGTGATTATAAAAAAATTACAAGAATAAATGCAAGCATTTTTTATTTTATTTTTTCCCTTGCCATGTCTGCCCAAAGCAAGTAAAATAGCTAGTGTTATTTCTGGGACAAGAGATGGGGCACAAACACAGTTATTTTTTTAAAATTTTTGGGGTCGCGATAGTGCTGTGTGGCATTGTTTCTGGCGCGTCAGCTGAAAGCGTGCATCCCGATGATAATGTACAAAATAATTTCGATATAAACGAAGTAAATTCAATCGCTGTTGATGATAATGATGTTAATGACAACGATAATATTAATTTGCCATACCTGGAAGCCCAAATTATGTACCAACAAAAAGTAATTTGTGCCGAAGGGACATATTTAAAAAAATGTGGCAATACAGAAATTGGTTTTAATTTGTTAAAACCAATGTATAATTCAAACAATACGCGTCTTACTAGAAATTATTATGGTGCAACAAGAAATAATGATTTAAGCCGTTATGAACAAATGCGAAAGGTTTTTACTGGAACCGAACCTGTACCTTATAAAGATGAAAACAACGAAACCCAAATTGCGTCCAACGCAAACGTGGTAAGCGACCGTAAAACAATTTTAGATTATTTTTGCGACCCATTTGATGATACCATTGTAAAACAGTGCGCACCATGCCCTGGTGATGCAAAAGTCGCATCTTCTTATATCAAGACTAGCCCTCTTAACACTAGTGTTGAAGAATGGCACATTAATACATTAGCAGATTGTTATCTAGACGAATTTCAAGATTCTACGGGAAAATACGTTTATGTTCCAAGCAACGAAAATTTTGAAACTTCTTCTGGTGCAAAATGCTATTACACTGGTTCAACATCAAGAACTTTTACAGCCACGCCTGCAACTATGAACGCAACCCAATTTGACCAAACTGTAGTCCGTTCTTATCCGTAAACTTTAATTAATTTCTGCGATTAAATGCAAAATAACGCTTAATACAAATAATCCCGTTACAAACGCCAATATTATTTTTTGCTTTTTATGAGATTTTTCTTTGCCACATTCTGCACACGGACAATCTTGGAACACCAAAACCCAAGACATGCCCAACATTAATGCGGAAAAAATAAACAACCATGGCTCTATCCATTCTGGTATAAAAGATGTATGTGAAATTTCTGGCGCGCAAAGCCCAATCAAAGACAAAACTATCGGCATAACACAACAAAATAAATGTGGCAAAACTGATGCTATGATACCTATTTTAACTGCCTTGTTTTTCATTCTATTTCCTTTTTATGACTTATCCGCTTCACGCGCAATAACAAAAATCGGTGGCGTCCCCAGCAGAATTCGAATCTGCATCTAATCCTTAGGAGGGATTTGTTCTATCCTGTTGAACTATGGGGACAGTTGGGATGAATTTTACACCTTAAAAAAAATAAATCAACATTTAGTATTTGCATTATTTAAAAGCAAATGTATAATATGTAAAAAACAAAGGATTTTATGTTATGGCTACTGTTACTCGTGTAGATTTAGCAAATGCTTTACGTGACCGTTTTGGTTTAACTGCGGCTGATTCTTATAAAATGATTGATATTGTCTTTGATGAAATCAGCGAAGCGCTGATAAATGGCGAAGAAGTCAAAATTACTGGTTTTGGAACTTTTAAAATTTTATCTAAATCTGCGCGAATTGGTCGCAATCCAAAAACTGGCGTTCCAGCAGTAATATCTGCGCGCAATGTGGCGACTTTCCGCCCAAGCACAGAATTTAAAGAAATTGTTGCGAAAAAGAAATAATAAAAAAACCGCCAAAACGGCGGTTTTTTTATTACCATAATCTTACACGATTTTCTGGGGCGATATACAAAGCATCACCTGGTTTAACATCAAACACTTCATACCATTTTTCTACGTGTGGCAATATTCCGTTAACGCGCCAACGAGACAACGAATGTTCGTTTGTTTTTGTTTGTTTTAATAACGCTTCATCTGTAATATTTGATGCTTCGGTCATACTGTATGCGATAAAAAATCTTTGGTCTGCTGTTAAACCCAGCGCATCTTCGCTTGGTTCACCAAATTTTTTATACGCATCAAAAGCCACCGTCAAACCGCCATAATCTGCCAAATTTTCACCCAATGTAAATTCTCCATTAGCATGTGTATTTGGCGCAACCAAAATATTATTAAAATGTTCTTTCATTATATTTGACCGTTCTTCAAATTTTTTGGTGTCTGTTTCCGTCCACCAATCTTTCATATTGCCTTGCCAGTCAAAATGACGACCGCTGTCATCAAAACCGTGTGTCATTTCATGCCCAATCACAGAGCCAATTGCCCCATAATTAAACGCATCATCTGCATTCATATCAAAAAATGGATATTGTAAAATACCTGCTGGGAAACAGATTTCATTAGTTGATGGATCGTAATATGCATTAACCTGATGTGCATTCATATACCAAATAGTTGAATCTTTTTCTTTGCCAACTTTGTCTAACCAAAACGCGTCTTCAAAAGCATCGACACGCATCATATTCGCAAACAAAGAATCGTTTTCTATATCAAGTTTTGAATAGTCACGCCATTTATCTGGGTACCCAATTTTCGCTTTAAAGGTGCTTAACTTTTTAAGAGCCTGCTTTTTTGTTTCATCACTCATCCAAGTTAAATTTTTAATTCTATCGCCTAATGCGCGTTGCAAATTAGCAACCAATTTTTCCATACGTTTTTTCGCGGTTGCTGGAAAATATTTTTTAACATAAATTTGCCCAACTAATTCACCCAAGGAACCATCAATCATAGCAACTGCCCTTTTCCAGCGAGGCTTCTTTTCTTTTTGCCCGCTCATTTCACGGTTATAAAAATCAAACGCTATGTCGTATGTTTTATCATCTAGAAATGCAGTCGAACTATTTATGATTCTAAATTTCAAATATGTTTTTAACAATTCAATATCTGTATCATTGATTATCGCGACAGATTCATTAATCGCTTCCGGTTGTCCTACATTTATGTATTCTGGTTTAACACCACGAGCATCAAAATAAGTATCCCAATCAAAACCAGAAAATTCTTCCTTTAATTCCGCATAAGATTTTTTATGATAGTTTGCCAATGGGTCACGCAATTTTTCCTTTTTGTAAAAAGATTTTGCCATTCTTTCTTCTACTGCATATAGTCTTTCAGCATCCACTTTGACAGAAAAATTATTCATTATATCTTTGATGTACTGTTTATACTTTTTACGAATGTTTTTTGATTTCTCGTCGTCATCAAAATAGTAATCACGCGATAAACCTGTACCACCCTGTCCAATATTATAAAGATAATGATTGCTGTCCATTTCGTCCAGACCAACACCATCCCCCCAAAACGCAGAAGAAAATTTGTGCATATTTCCAAGATATTTTGGTAAATCTTCTTTTGTTTTGATGCTGTCTATTTCATCCAGATATTTTTGAACAGGCGATGTTTTATCTGCGTTTAATTTTTCTTCGTCCATCGCTATGTTATAAAGCAAGCCTATTTTTCCATTATCTTTTTCAACAATTTCTCGAACACGCTTGTTGTTTTCTTCGTCTAATTTTTCAAAAGAGCCGTATCTTGTATAATCATCAGGCAATGGATTATTCTTGCGCCACCCAGATGTCGCATAATCATAAAAATCTTTGCCTGGTTTTACAGTCATATCCATATTTTCAGTTTTGATTCCAACTTGCATTGTTTTCTCCTTTGTAATAAAAATAGCCATCAATGCTGCAACACTCACAGCGATTATTCCAATTATGTTAAGTAATTTATTTTTCATTTTATTAAATCCAATGTTAAATCATCCAAGATTAATAAACCTTTTGGGGTAGTATGCAAATATTCATTGTCTATTTCAACTAAATCTTTGTGAGATTTTATCCAATCAAAATTCAACATATTTTTTATATCATCTGCTAATTTTACACCACGCATGGTACGAAGACCTGTTAAAATTTTTTCTGTGGCACGTGTTTCGTTGCTCATTTTTTCAAACAATTCATGCCCGCCTTTTTGTTCATACCAAGTATTGTTAAACCATACGCGACCTGCCCCGCCACGTCCAATGCCAATATATGCACCGCCATCCCAAATATTTATATTATGTCTGCATTGTTCGTTTTCAATCGCATAGTTAGACACTTCATATCTTGGCAGTTTTAAATTTTCACCAATTGCGATATACATGTTCGCCATTGTATCATTGTCCGGCATTTTCAAATTCATTCTGCCAAACGGAGTATTTTCTTCAATAGTCAATTCATACATAGACACGTGTTTTAACCCTAATTCATTTATTTGTTTGCACAAATCTATAACAGATTCAACATTATGATTTGGAAAACCATAAATAAAATCACCAGAAACCCGCAGATTCATTTCTGTCGCAACAGTTAATAAATCCAAAGATTGCCTGACATTATGACGACGACCAAGAAAAACCAATTCTTCGTCTTTCAAAGACTGAATTCCCACAGACAACCGATTCACGCCATTTGAAACAAAACCAATCAATTTATTTTTATCAATTGTTCCTGGATTAGATTCCAAAGTTATCTCGCAATCAGGCATTAGATAAAAATTATCTTTGATGCACTTTATAATCTGTTCAAATGTATCAACAGGCATCAAAGAAGGTGTTCCGCCACCAAAAAATATGGTTGGAATATTTATTTTTCCCAGCCTTGCAGACCAAAATTTTAATTCACTGCATATATCATCAGCGTATTTTTTCCAATCTGGATTATTACAAGCATGCGAATAAAACGCACAATAATTGCATTTAGACATACAAAACGGCACATGAATATAAAGATTATGCGGATAATTCATGTAAAAGATAATATATTAAGAAAAATAAAATTCAACATAAACAAATGCTTGCTTTTAATTTTCTTTTTATTGTATAATGGAACACAGGAAGGATTATGAAGAATAGATTTTTATCTTTTTTATGTTTGTTTTCTGCCCCTTTGGCGTGTTTTGCATCTAATGAAGGTGTACCTTCTTTTTACACTGAAAAGCCTGCGCCAAACGCGAACAAGGTTGGCTATGCAAAATATCAAGATTATGGGTATACAAATTATGTTGGAACTTCTGGTGGAAAACAAGTTGTATCATCACAAACTTATTCTTATCAGGTACCTCGCCAACAGGCGAATGTTTCGGGTTCTGCATCTCGTAATGCGATGACAACCAATGGAATTGCTAGACCTGCCAACGAACAAAGAACGTCTATTTATGCGGGCTATTCTCGCAGATTTGCTGATTTTGAATTTAAAACCGGCGTTAATTCTGTGCTGGAATGGGACGACATGATTTTTAATGAAATCAATGTCGGTGCAAAGCATGTTTTTGGCATTCGTGGCTTTGATTTGGCTGTGTATGGTGAATATTCGTATGGCAAATTGTCCAGTGGTGGTTTGTCTATGGATTATGATTTGGAACCTTACGATTATTCTTTGCCAGCAGAAGGTATTTTCACAATTTCTATGGGCGACCAGACAGGCGATACCAGTAAATTAAAACTGGGCGTTGCTGCACATCACATCTGGAGTTTGGGTGGATGGAAAGTGACACCACATATTGGTTATGAAATATTTAAGCATAATTTAAAAATGGGCAATCATTTATATCCTAATCCTGGGGTATATTTGCCTTTGATGACTAATACTGGTGATTATGTATTTGGTGATACTGCGGGGAATTATTATGCTGTGGGAACAGATGTATATGTTGCTGATGATTCCGGTCTGTACCAGGTTTGTATGGGCCCCGAAGATATCAAGGTTGTATTGGCCAGTCTGGGCGGCAGCAGCGTAGATGGCGTATTATACCCGTTGGGCAACACATTGACAACTGTTGATTACAATTCCAGTATGGGAAATTTGCCATGGGGCGTCGTAGAGGGTGATTGTGTCGTTATCGGTGGCGATGGCGTTATCAAAGTAGAAGGCACAACTCATATTTACAATACAACTTGGTCTGGATTTTATTTGGGGTTGGAATTGGAAAAACAGATGACTTTGGCTGATAAATTACGTTTTTATTTCCAAGTCAGTATGCCTAAATATTCAGCCGAAGGAACATGGCCAAATCGTGACGATTGGCAACAAAACCCCAGTTTCTTGGACGAAGGTGACAACGGTGCTTTTGCTTACGAAGCAGAAATGGAATACACATATAATTTATCTGATCGTATGCAGATATCATTAAAGGCTGACACTAATTATTTCCATGTTGGAAAGATACCTGGCGAATTGTATGTTGCAAAATCTGTCATTTATTACGAAGATGAAAACAATCCTGGCAACTGGATTGCAGAAGAAGTTCCTGCTTATACCGAACACGTATCAGAATCTTTGAAAGAAGCAAATTGGAAATCTTTTGGTCTGCATCTTGGGCTTAAATACTCCTTTTAACTGGGTGGAAAAGAATGTGGTGTAAAATACCTGTATTTTGTGGGATGTTGTTTATCTCTGTCTTTGGTAATGCTTTTGCTGAACGTGGTGTATTTGATTTAGAACGTTGGGACAATGTTTTGGAAAAAATAAGAACAACTGCGACCAACCAAAACATCAGCAAATCTGTAATAGATGAAACTTTGAAATCACCTGCTTTTATTCCAGGAATTGTAAAATCCGACCGAAAACAAACTGAATTTACTTTGACTTTGGAACAATATTTAAACCGCACGGTTAGTAATGAACGCGTAAAAAATGGTCGCAAAAAACGTGCTGAATATCCAACATTGTTATCACGCGTAGAACAAAAATACGGTGTGCCACGTAATGTGACACTGGCATTTTGGGGCATGGAATCTAATTATGGTGCTGTGAAATCAAAACATCAATTAACCAGTGCTTTCATCACGCTTATTTACGAAGGGCGCCGCGAAGAATTTTTTTCAAAACAATTATTGGCGTTAATGAAAATCGCAGATAAAAACAAATTATCTATAAACGATATTCATGGGTCTTGGGCGGGCGCAATGGGGCATTTCCAGTTTATACCAACTACATTAACTCAATACGGTGTTGACGGTAATGCAGACGGACGCATTGATATTATAAACAGTATTGGCGATGCGATGATGAGCGCCGGTAATTACCTTAATAAATTGGGCTGGAATAAAAATGAACCGATTATTTACCGTGTGACTTTGCCTGCTGATTTTGACCGTGTTATTTTAAATGGCGACACGAAAAAAAGTTTCAAAGAATGGGCGCAAATGGGTGTTATGAATTTAGACGGAACACCGCTGCCGCAACGCGATACTGTTGTTGGTTTGATTGCTGATACCAAAGCGATTGCAGAACGTGATTTATACCAACCACAAAGAAATGAAGACGGACAATCTATGGACAGCGATGTCGCCCCAAGTCCTGTGATAAAGGCATATTTAACATACCCTAACTTTTACCGTATAAAAAAATGGAACAATTCATCTTGGTATGCAATCGCAATTGGCGAATTGGCAGATAAGTTAAAATAAGGGGTTGGTGGGGTAACCCCCCTCACCCTGCGGGTCCCCTCCCCCTGTGGGGGAGAATTGGTTCTGCAACGAGCGCAAAAATTCTCCCCTTGGGGGGGTATTCTGGTTCTTTCATAATTCTTGCCAATTATTCCAGAGACTGTGTCATCGTGAGCAAACGAAGTTTGCGTGACGATCCAGGTTAATAAAAAAGTAGTCTGGCGTTACGCCAGACACATTAATATACCTGGATGCTCACGCTGCGCTCAGCATGACACAGCCCTTTGGGCTGTCCACCCCCCCTCACCTGCTACGCGAACTCCCCCATTGGGGGAGAATTTTTGCACTCGTCGCGGACTATAATTCTCCCCTTGGGGGGAGTACGGTCGAAGACCGGGAGGGAGGTCACAAACAAACCGTCCCCACACACAGGGACGGTTTCTTTCTTGGGGAAAGAAACTTCATTTTTTAATTTTTACTTATTCTGTTACATTATATAAAGTTGTTCTAAACGAAACATTACGAGCCGTTCCATAAGCACACTCAGCAGAACATGCGGACCAACATTTAGTAGCATTTTGAAAACTTTGTTTTGCAGCCCACAAAGAAGAAGATACAATTCGTTTGGTTCCCCCTGTCGGAGTAAAACTGGTTACTTTGCACCAACAATGCCGTGTCGAATCAGTTGCAATTGGCGCATTTAATTGTGCTGTTGTAGCAGTACCATTATACGCTGCATACTTGCTGCACATAACTTCACCAGTAATCGTTCCATATGAAAATGTTACGCCATATTTATCTATACCTGTTAACCCATAAGTTTCAGCAGTAGCACCACCAAAAGTAGGTTCAGACTGCCCGGAAACAACATCTGGTCGCCCATAATGATTTAATGACGCATAAGCACTACCCTGAGTGGAAACATCCAATCCTGCAATCGGATTGCGTCTCTTCCACCCATCAAAAGCATACCCTGGTCTATCTTCTGGGGTTGGGGGTGTAAGTGCCGCATCGTATGTACATGTTCCAGGAATATTGTTTCCTGTTAATTGTGTTCCATTACTGTACCATGTTGTATTTATTGTGTTGGGGTCAAAGTTTGCCTCTATATCCGCGGGACCAGTGTATGTACCCAATACGCCGTTCGTACATGTTGATGCGTTTGTTATATTATCTGCGAATGTTGGCGCAACTGCAAAAATCGCAATAACAGAAATTGGCAATAATTTTTTCATTTTCTTTCCCCTTTTTCTTTCCCCTTGTTCGATGCACCATTTTATCAAATTTCAATTTTTCAATCAATCATATTTTTATATTTTTTGTGAACAAAATAAAATATTTGATTATAAGACTTTTCTCTGGTACCATTTGTTCGATAATCTTATAAAGGATATATTATGGCTATTAAAGTTCGCGATTTTGAGGTTCGATTAACTCGCACCAAAGAAGAAAGAAAGATGGTGCGTCAATTGCGCTATGAAGTGTTCTGTTTAGAAGAAGGCGCTTCGGCAAGTGAAGAACAAAAAAACTTGGGCGAAGAATATGATGCATATGATACTTATGCTGATTATATGGCAGTTTTCCACAACAAACAGATTGTTGGGACTTATCGTATAATCGACAGAGATGCTGCTGAAAAAATGGGCGGTTTTTATACTGAAAAAGAATTTAATTTATCAAAAATTAAAAAAGTCAAAGGCAATATTGCTGAAATGTCGCGCGCTTGTGTAAAGGCTGAATATCGCGAAAATGGTTTGGTTATGCGACTGCTTTGGGTTGGGCTTTGCGAATATGTTGTAAAACGCAAGGTTTCTATTTTGTTTGGTGTGCCGTCTTTTGTTGGAACTAATCCTGCAAAATCTGCCCAGGCGTTATCTTATCTTTATTACAACAGTTTGTCGCCATCTCATTTGCGCGCAACTGTGTTAAAAGAAAATCTGGACCCAAGCGTTGATCCACGCATGACACAGATGAATATTTTACCAGAAGTTTTTGTTGATGAAGCAGAAGCAAAAAAACAAATGACCCCTTTGATTAAGGGCTATTTGCGCCTGGGGGCAACTTTTGGTCGTGGTGTGTTTATTGATAAACCTTTTGGAACATACGATGTGTTTGTGTTGGTACAGACTAAAAATGTTGATAAAACTTATCAAAAACATTTTGCTGGGTCTGAAAATGCGTTCGATGATTTCGATATCAAAGAAGGACCTTTGCATATGTTGGGCAAAATTGTAATGTCGCCTATTACCGGCACAGCCAAGGCTATACGTGCGTTTGCTGAATTGTTTATGCGCGAAGATGCCGATGATATTGAATATATCGACAAAGAAAATACAGACGATGTGGAAAACGAGGACGAATAAAAATGCAAATTCGTAAACCAAACGTTTTAATTATACCCATTAAATTTTTATGGTTCATGGTTGCGTGGTTTATGGTGCTGGTAAACGCATTGGTTCTTTGCTTTGTTCCCCAGGGAAAATATTCTGTGAAATATATGCGTTTCTTTATGCGCCAATTTAATTTTATGGCTGGCGTAAAGTTCAAAGTTAACGGCAAACTTTCCACAAAGCGCCCTTTGCTTTGCGTATGCAATCATATTTCTGTTTTTGAAATGGCAACTATGCCTGTGGCATTTGGTGGTTCGTTCTTTGGAAAAAAAGAAATATCTACTTGGCCACTGGTTGGTTGGATTGCAAAAAAATTCGGTGTCATATTTATTGACAGACGGCCTTCGCATGCCAAGGAAGCTTTGGACGCTATCAAAAGCGAATTGGAGCGCGTAGATTATCCGTTATTCATTTTTCCCGAAGGAACAACAACTAATGGTGCTTATGTAAAACAATTCAAAAGTTCTATGTTTGATGTAGTGGAAAAAACTGGCGCGGCTGTACAGCCTGTGGTTATACACTATCGTTTGAAAGACGGAACAAAAATAAGCGATGAAGATTTGGCAAATCATTTTGCTTACTTTGATAATGCAAAACAAGATTGTGGCCCGTTCTGCAAAATTGAACGCAGCGCGTTTATGCAAGTCTTTCATATTATGACTTTGGGCGGTTTCTTGGTTGAAATTGATGTGTTGCCCGTTCCCGATTTATCGGGTATGGACAGAAAACAAATAGCAGATACACTGCATCAAATAATTTCAAAAGAATATATGAAAAATAAATAAAATATAATTAAGTAAAGAGTGATAAAAATGAAAACAGCAATTACACCAACAAGAGAAGAGAATTTTAACGAATGGTATCAAAATTTAATTGTAGCCGCAGATTTAGCTGAAAATTCACCTGTGCGTGGGTGTATGACTATTAAACCTTATGGTTGGGCAATTTGGGAATTAATGCGTGACGAAATGGATAAACGCATCAAAGCAAATGGCGTGTTAAATGCTAACTTTCCATTATTGATACCTATTAATTTCTTTAACAAAGAAGCAGAACATGTTGCGGGTTTCGCAAAAGAATGCGCAGTTGTTACACATCACAGATTAAAAATGATTGATGGTTCTTTGCAACCTGACCCAGATGCAAAATTAACAGAACCATACATTATTCGTCCAACCTCTGAAACAATTATTGGCGAAGCGATGTCTCGTTGGGTTCAATCTCATCGTGATTTGCCTTTGAAATTAAATCAATGGGTAAATGTTATGCGTTGGGAAATGCGTCCAAGATTATTTTTAAGAACGGCTGAATTCAATTGGCAAGAAGGTCATAATGTTTTTGCAACACATGAAGAAGCCAATGAAGATGCACGCAAAATGCATAAAATGTATGCTGAATATATGGCAAATGTTTTGGCTATACCTGTTATCATGGGCGAAAAAACACCAGAAGAAAGATTTGCAGGTGCTGACCACACCTATACAGTTGAACAAATCATGCAAGACGGCAAAGCCTTGCAAGCTGGGACTTCTCATGATTTGGGACAACATTTTGCTAAATCTTTTGACATAAAATATTTGGGCGATAATGGTAAATTAAATTATGGATGGACCACCAGTTGGGGAACATCTACGCGTATGATGGGTGGTTTATTTATGACACATTCTGATGATGATGGTTTGGTTTTACCACCAGCAGTCGCACCTTATCAGGTTGTTATCATTCCAATTACACGTGATGAAAATGCCGACAAATTAAATTCTTATGCACACGAAATTGGCGATAAATTACACAGCGTTGGAATTCGCGTATTTGTTGATGATTCTGATATGCGAAGCTCTGACAAAATGTGGAAATGGATTAAACGCGGTGCACCATTACGTGTTGAAATTGGTGAAAGAGAAATGAACGACGACACTTTGACTGTGACTCGTCGTGATTTGGGCAAATCATCCAAAGCAACTGTATCAGTTGAACATTTCATCAATGACGTCCAAAACATGTTAGAAGCCATGCAACATGATATGTTGGCTGCTGTTGAAAAACGTAATAAAACAATGATCACAGAAGTTTCCAGTTTGGCAGAATTAGAATCTGCTTTGGAATCTGGTAAGATTGGATTTTTCCGTATTAAATACGATTTAACAACAAACGCAGAATTTGATAGTTTGATTGAAAAATACAAAATCAGCAGACGTTGTCTGGACGACAAAGACCCGACATATGTCTTTGTTGCAAAATCATATTAATCCGTCTTTGCTGACGCAAAGCCACGATAAAAACAACCACCGCCGTTATGGCGGTGATTTTTTATTTCTTACATGACATTATAATATTATCTGTGATTGTTTGTTCTGTTGCACCACGGGAATTTAATATTATCGTATTTTTTCCGCCCATTAAAAAGCACAATGGTTCAAATGTTCCCGCTATTACTGACAAAGATTTGAATATTGCATTGCCTGTGTTGATATTATCTACAACAATAATGTCTGCGATTTCACCGTTAAGGTGTTTTTCCGCACGAACATTTTTATCCAGCGCAACATCCAATTGTTCCAAGCGCAATGTATTTTTTGGAAATTCATTTATATGCTTTGAAAACCAAGAATACAAAACCGGTGCCATTTTTGTATTCGTATCACCACCTGCTGATATTAATGATATAAATGGTGGACGAGATACGCCATAAACACGATTAAACAAAACAACCGCGTTTTGAACAATATGTGTCAATTGGGTTTCGTCAGGAAAAGGCACACATGCCGCGTCTGTTAAAATAAATGGTGGACGCTTTCCCGTTGTATCCTTAAACACGCCACAATGAGTTAAATAAAATTTTTCACCATTAAATAGTTTTTTATTAATTGCGATTATATGTCTTAAAAAATCATCGCTGTGAATATCACACTTCATCAAAATTAATTCTTCATCAGTTTTTGGCAATTCATCATCATCTGGTGCTGGTTCCCAACCGATAATATCAGGACATTTTCGCATAGCGGTTTCGATGGCATTTTTATATTTATCGCTGACATTTCCAAAACACAAAATTTTTTTCATCTTTTTATTCCCTTTTCGCTTTGCCGAATATTAGCAAAATATAAATATTTTTATCAAATACTTTTTTGTGATATAATTATTATAACTTTGGTAGGAGTTTTTTATGAAGATAGCAATTATTGGTGTTGGCTCTGTTGGAAGTGCTGTTGCAACAGCCGTTAAAAACACAGGTTTGGCGCACGAAATAGTTTTATTCGATCGCGATGGTGTTCGCGCACGCGCTGCAGCAGAAGATTTAGGACATGCTTCTGCTTTTTCTTATGATGTAAAAATTACTGCGGTCAGTACTTATCGCGCTATCCGTGGAAGCGAGATAGTAATTATTGCCGCAGGTGCAAATCAAAAAGTTGGCGAAACACGAACTGATTTATTACAAAAAAACGCTGCTGTGATAAGCGATATTGTGCCGCAAGTTATGGCTAATGTAGATGCAAAAAATGTAAAGATTATTGTTGTCACTAATCCTTTGGATGTTATGGTTATGTTGGCACAAAAGTTATCTAAACTGCCAACAAATCGCGTTATAGGAACTGGGACAATGCTGGATTCAGCACGATTCAAGATTATTTTATCTCGCCAGTTAGATGTGTCTGCACGGTCTATCAGTTCTTATGTATTGGGCGAACATGGTGATTCTTCGGTTATAAATTGGTCTGCGGTTTATGTAGGCGGAATCGCTTTAGATGATTTTTGCAAACAGACAAAAATTTCTTTGCCACAAACCACACGCAATACTATTGAACATCGTGTCCGTAATGCCGCTTATGAAATCATTCAAGGACGCGGTGCAACTTGGGATGGTATCGGCGCCGCAGTCGCAGATTTATTACATGCGATAGTCAACGATGAAAAACGTATATTAACTGTGTCTGTGGTTGATGGCGTTGGAAAAACGGCTGTCGCTATGTCTATGCCACGCGTTGTTGGCGCAAAGGGTGTAAGCGCAAATTTACGCACAAAAATGAATTCAACAGAATCAAATGCACTTCGCAAAAGCGCCAGAATTATAAGAAAAAATTTCGATTTATTGTAAAAGAAATCAATCTTATAGTCTTTAAAATTTCTCGTGTTATATTTTTTATTAGATACAGCACGAGTTTTTTTATGAACAGACAAGATATAACTTTTAAAATTGGAGACAACGGCTGTCGATTATACGCTATATGCAACGGCAAAACAATCGGCAACATATTTTTTGTGCGCGCCGGTCCTGACAAAATTATTATTTCCGAAGCAGAAATAGAACCAAATCAACATGCAAAAGATATCGAATTTTATCTGGTTCAAGAAATAATAAATATGGCGCGTGAACAACACCGCAAAATTATGTCTTTGTGTCCGTATATTTCCGAAATTTTTACTCACCACCCAGAATTTGATGATGTCCGCCTGTTGAACAAGGCCAGATAAAAAGTACCGCCACAGATTTTTCGTCTGTGGCGGGGCTCCCTTCCTTCCGTTACACGGAAACTGTTTTACGCAGCCATACGATTTGCTGATTTTCCATCCGTACTTTCTGCGTCCATAATTTTCTTTGCTTCGGCAAAAACCATTTCTTTGACACGTAATGCCAAATCAGCGGTTTCCAAGCTTTCAGCAGGAACATCAAAATTATCTGTCCTTATTTGAAGTGAAACATACGCACCAATCAACGCAGGACGAGACAAATCTTCAATAGAACGAGGCGCATTATTTTTTCCAATATGCAATTCATCGCTTAATGATACGATTTGACGGTCTGCATTAACCCATACAGTCGTAGTCAACACTTTATTAAGGGCAATCATAATTTCTTTTATATTTTTCGGCATGTGGTATTCCCCCCTTTATACATGTTTTTTGTAAGAAAAAAACTAATTTTTTTGTATTTACTGATGTATTTACAAAAAACTTTTTTAATTTCCTTCCGTTTTTTTATTTTTTCCAGATTTCTGGTTTTTTCCAGATTTCTGGGGCTTTCTATCGACCTTCCCGTTGTCTATACAAGCATCTTAGAACAAAAACGATTCGTTGGTCAAGCACAAAATTTAATTATTTTCATTTTATTTTAAAAAAAACCAATTTTACTTATAAAACCACAAAATACCATAAAATAACTATAGTTTGTCATTGACAACCATAAAAATAAATGCTACGTTCCTCTTTGAAGAACCAAAAGTCAGCATAAAAAGGCACAAAAAAATGGGTCTATTTCTTTCTTCTTATGAAAATCGTTTGGATACGAAAGGTCGAATTTCTGTGCCTGCTGCTTTTCGTTCTTCATTAATGAATGAAAATTTTTCTGGGGTTGTTCTTTATCGTTCTTTCACACATAACTGCATCGAAGGTTTATCTATGTCACGCATGGAAAAAATCGCCAATGCTACCGATAAAATGGGTGTATTTGATAACGATTTGGACGATTTAAGCGCCTTGCTTTTTGCAGACGCTCGTCCACTTTTGTTTGATGTGACGGGTCGCATTGTTATTCCAGAAGAATTATTAAAACACGCCAATATCAAAGATAGCGCGCTTTTCGTTGGTCGCGGAAACAGTTTTCAAATCTGGAATCCAGACGATTTCGCAAAGGTTCAACAAACATCTATGTCAAATCTTCGAAAGATGCGTCCAAATTTAAAAATCGCTGAATAAATTATTGTTTTTTATGCTTGTCAAATCTCCCATATTATGATAAAATTATCTAATAAGGAAGGATGTCTACCCATGAAAAGATTTATAACAGTTTTAAGTAGTTTGTTAGTTTTACCTGCTTTTGCAGAGGTTGCGCCGGTATATTACGACGAACCAATTGAATATACTGACGATGTAATCAACGACGAAGATGTCGTCCAAGAAGAAGAAAAGTCAGGTTCAACAACAAAACCGAACGTTGTTCAAAGGGCAACTGCCAATCGTACTTCGGCTGTTTCGCGTGCAAAAACGTCTACGAATGCCGCAACGCGCGCAAACACATCTTCGCGTGCGGTTGCTTCATCCAGGGGCGGTGCAACTGCTGCACGTACAACTGCTGCACGTACAACTGCGTCCAGAACTGCAAAGACAAACAAAGTTGTCAACAGATCACGCACAGGAGCCGCTTCACGCGCAACGGTTATTTCGCGTAATACTCAATCTGCAAAACCTGTGACAGCACGCGTGGGAACGGCACAAAATTCTGTTATGCCAGGCAACAGAACCGCCAACACATCAAGTACATCAACCTTGACTGACAGCGGAAAAAGTTTATACAATCCTACAAATGGTTATTCTCGTGTTGGGGTTGGTAATCGTCGTTCAACCGCTCGTTTATCTGCGACAATTGCGGCACCATCAACTGTTGTCACCCAAGAAGAAGTTACTGCAACTGCTGATAATTTAAACGCATTAACGGAATTGACCGATTATTGCAAGGCTCAATATGCTGCATGTATGGATAATTATTGTAATGTTCTGGACGATAATCAGGGCAGATGTTCTTGTTCCAAGAATTTGAAAAATTACGCAAAAACAGAAGCCACTCTTGCCCAGGCAACCGAAGAATTCCAAGAAGTAGTTCAAAAAATTAGATACATTGGATTGACCGGACAACAAGTAGAATCATTATTTGCAGAAACAGAAGCAGAACTTTCTATGAAATCTAATTCTGATTCTTCTAGATTAAAGAGCAGTTTGGATGCTATCAAGAAAAAGATTGTTGATGTTTCTTCACCGAATGCTGCGTCGACGTCCGCGACAAACGGTTTATCGTGGGATTTATCAGGTTTATTGGATGCAGATTTTACCGCTGGGTTTGATTTAGGTTCATTTTTGGGTGTGACAAGTACGAACACATCAAGTGTATCTAATCAACGCGGTGAACAGTTATACAAAACAGCAACCAATCGTTGCAAGACAAATGTGTTAAATTCTTGCGTGGCACAGGGTATCGATGCAAACGTTATTACTAATTCTTATGATTTAGAAATAGATAAACAATGTGTTGCATACGAACGCAGCCTTAACGAAGCCAACCAAGAAATGAGAAACAATGTATTTAATGCTTCGAATATTTTGCAACAGGCTCGTTTGATGCTGGCACAAAACAGAAATTCTTATGATTTGCGTGGATGTGTGGCTGCGATTGATGCTTGTATGCAAGATGAATATGTTTGCGGTTCCGATTACGAACAATGTTTGGATCCAACTGGAAAATATTTGGCAAATGGCGAAGTTGTAAAAGGTGGAACACCTGGGGTTTCGGGGGGACAAACACGTATCGCGTCATCAAATACGAATGATTCTATCAATCCTATACCAAGTACTGAACAATTTGAAGAATGGGTCAGCGGTGGTATGTTTAATTTGTATTCAACCTGGGATTATACGAACAATGATTTAGGCGGTATAGGTAACGCATGGAGCGCAGGTCCAAAAGAAAATTTGGGTGATTATATTGATTACCATTTAGGACAATGGAAAAGCAACTATACAAAATACAAAGATTCAACCAAGACAACTGATATGGCGACATATTTATTGCAAAAGATTGGTTATATTGACAGTGATGACAAAGTTCATGGTATGTGTGCATCTGCGATGAAACAATGCCAAGATTATACTTTTGACACAAACAAGAACAATAAAAAATACATTCCTGATAACGAAGTTGTTCGTCAATATTTGAATTCTACATTGGCAAAAATCAAGGTAAAACAGGATACCATTATCGCTGATTATGCCGAAGGATGCCGTGCAGATGTTCAATCTTGTTTGTCCACAAACGGTTATGATGAAACAGCACCAGATACAACAGCGTCAAAAACCGCTGTGAATGCTTGTGCTGCTGAAATCACAACATGTATGTCTGTGGGTGGATACCAAGTCAGTGATGGTGTGAAATTAACTTTGCGCGCAATGACAGATTGGGTCGCAAGTATGTTGGTAAATTGCCCAACAAATCATTATCTGGCGGATAATGGAGTAGGAACATATAATGTATCATCACAAGAGATAACACGCGTGTCGTGTATGCCATGTCAACGTATGCAGGTATTTGCCTTGGTTGATGGTGTATATGAATCAACCTACTCTTATACAGCCAACTCTGCTACATCAGCAGGCGGTCAGGTGACGAGATGTACATGCCCAAGCGGGTTCTCTGATTACGTAGAAAACGGTAATTTAATGGGTTGTATACGAACAACGGCAACAACGGACGATATGGTACAACCAGAACAAACACAAACACCGGTGGAGGAGCCAGACGACGATAACTAATAAAAATAAAAAAATCCCCTTGTTCGGGGATTTTTTTTACAGTTTTATGCGATAAAAGTTAATCTGCATCTTTAGATTTTTTCAATTCTTCTTTGATTTTTGACAAAGCGTTTGTTCTTTCGCGGATTACACCATAAAAATCAGATTTACACAGATTTGCTGCGTATTCTATGGCGTGCGTCCAAGAAAGCGCATCACTGTTCCCGTGCGTTTTTATCGAAAACCCATTAAGCCCTAAAAATACCGCCCCAGCGTATGAGCGTGGGTCAATTTTATTCTTTAATCTTTTGAATAAATGTATCAAGAAAAATGTTCCAAGAATTGCCAACAGGGAACGCTTGTAATTTGCCTTTACAATGCGAGAAATCATTTTTGCGGTACCTTCGACCGTTTTTAACATAACATTGCCTGTAAAGCCATCTGTGACGACAACTTGGACGTTTCCGGCGGTCACATCATTACCTTCTACAAAGCCAATGTATTCATACGGCAATTCTTTGGCGTGTTCGGTTAAAACCTTGTTCAAATGTTGCAAAGTTTCACTGCCTTTGGTTTCTTCTTCGCCGATATTCAAAATACCAACGCGTGGACGTTCCATTCCGCCAATGATTTCAGCGTAAACACTGCCAAGTATTGCAAAGTCAAATAATACTTCTTCATCACATTGAACATTAGCCCCCAAATCAAGACCAACAACACGTGTATCGCCATCGCCAGAAGGCAACATTGTTGTGATTGCCGGCCGAGATATACCATCAACCGTTTTCAAAGCCAATTTCGACAACGCCATTAAAACACCAGTATTCCCAGCAGATACAACCGCAGCAGAATTTCCTTCGCGGACATCTTTGACCGCCATATACATCGAAGTATCTTGGGCACGACGAATAACATCGCGAACTTTGTCTGTACCAGAAATAACGCCGTTTGCATGGATAATTTCGCAATTACGGGCAACACGCGGGAATTTTTTTAACATCGAACGCAATTTCTTTTCATTACCAAAAAGGCGGAAAAACACACTTTCTTCGCCGTATTGATATAAAAACTGGTTGATTCCACCAAGAACCGCCAGCGGGGCATGATCGCCGCCCATTGCATCTATGGAAATAATTCTTTTTGTTTCTGACATTTTAATATAAAAAAAGGGGAACATGGATAAATTATCCCTGCCCCCTTTTAATTCCTTTTCCAAGTATTATTTAGATCCGCATGCAGGGCAAACATGATGTGGACGTTTCTTTTCGCCACATTTTTTGCATACTGATACTGGCATAGCTGTCAATGCATCGTGTGAACGACGTTGTGCAGAGCGAGCCTTACTTGTTTTACTTTTTGGAGTTGCCATTTTACAATCCTTTTATTTTACAGTCTTTTATTCTACCTGATTATTAATCATTTGCAAGTAAAAAATTATGTTTAAAAGCCCAACACCCAGCACCATATCAACATGAATGCTGGGTATTTTGAAGCGTATTATATATCCAACAATTGTTGTTGTTTTCCACCTTCGCGTGCCAATTTTTCAGCTTTTTCTTCTTCTTTGGCAATTTCACGAACGCGGCGAACATATGCACCTGTTCCAATTGGAATCAGTCGACCAACAATTAAGTTTTCATTTACACCAACCAATCTGTCCGTAGAACCACTGATTGCTGCATCTACCAACACTTTCGTTGTCTGTTGGAACGATGCATTAGATATAAATGAACGTGATGTCAAGGACGCGCGTGTCAAACCAACCAACACTTGGGAAGCCTTTGCAATACGGCCACC
This sequence comes from Alphaproteobacteria bacterium, assembly GCA_017524525.1. Lineage (GTDB taxonomy): Bacteria > Pseudomonadota > Alphaproteobacteria > Rs-D84 > Rs-D84 > Enterousia. The sequence continues at coordinate 40,905 of JAFXVM010000009.1, forward strand.
ATCTTTGGCTACGCGTGCGTTTTCTTCGTCGAAATCAACACGGTCAACAACTGCGCCACCCAAGAATGATGTATCACCTGGATCGCTTACTTCTACACGACGAGTCATTTCACGTATCAATATTTCAATGTGTTTGTCGTTGATGGACACACCCTGCAGACGATAAACTTGTTGAACTTGTTCCACCATAAATTGTGCCAATGCTTTTTGACCCAATATACGCAAGATGTCTTGTGGAACCGGATCTCCATCAACCAACTTATCTGCTTTGCGCACTGTATCGCCACTGCGGACCAACAAATTTGTTCCCTTTGGCACAGCATATTCAGCCGGAGCTGTTCCGTCTGTTGGTTCAATGCGAATTATAATCTTTGATTTCGCATCTTCTAATTCAACAGTTCCATCTTTTTCAGCCAATATTGCTGGGTTTGCAGGACGACGGATTTCCAACAATTCTTCAACGCGTGGAAGTCCCCCGGTAATATCGCCTGTCTTTTTGGTTTGTACAGGGATACGTGCCAAAACATCACCAGCGTGTATCTTTTCACCATTTGGAACATTCAAAGTCGAATATGTTGGCAATAAATATTCAGCCATTTTCTTGCCACCAAGAGATATCATATCGCCTTTGTCATCAACCAATCTAATAGATGGGCTTAACGCCTTTTTGGTATTCGTTTTCCAATTGATAACTTTACGAGATGTAATGCCTGTCACAGCATCAACTTCTTCCTGGTAAGAGATGTTTTCAATCAAATCGTTGTACGATACAATACCATCTTTTTCTGCGATAATTGTATTGGAATATGGATCCCATTCTGCAACTTTTTGTCCTTTTTCAACTTTGTCCCCGTCGTTGACCAACAACATAGACGCATAAGGTAATGCTGTCGAGAACAATTCTTTGCCATCTTTGCCGACAACACCAATTTTACCTGTACGAGACAAAACCACTACACGACCAACAGAATTTGTAATTGTATTTACATTTTCTAATTTGATTGTGCCTGATACTGGCATTTCAATAAAGTGCGATTCCGAACTTCCCTCTGCAACACCACCAATGTGGAAGGTACGCAATGTCAACTGAGTTCCAGGTTCACCAATTGATTGTCCAGCAACCAAACCAACCGCTTCGCCAACATGAACCAGCGCATTTCTGGACAAATCCATACCATAACATTTTGCACACAAACCATCACTTTGACATGTCAAAACGCTGCGAATATCAACGCTTGGCAAACCAGATTCATTGATTTGACGCGCTGCTGCTTTGGTGATTAAATCGCCAGCCTTTACAATAACTTCCTTGGTTAAAGGATGTATTACATCATGAGCCGCTGTACGTCCCAAAACCACATCACCCAATGCAACAGATAATGTTGAACCTTGGTATACTGGTTTCGCAGTAATGAATTCATGTGTTCCACAATCGTGTTCTGTGATGACTGTGTTGATAGCCAAATCAACCAAACGACGTGTCAAATATCCAGCAGTAGCAGTCTTCAAAGCCGTATCCGACATACCTTTACGCGCACCGTGAGTGGATGTAAAGTATTCAGACATGGTAAGACCTTCTTTAAAGTTCGAAATAATTGGAACTTCGATAATAGAACCGTCTGGTTTCTGCATCATACCACGCATACCTGCAAGCTGTTGAATCTGTCCCTTGGACCCACGAGCACCTGATAAAGCCATCATGTGAATTGAATTCCAATTGTCGCCTTTGGTATTACCCAATGATGCGTATGCTTTGTCACCCAATTCATCAGTTGTATGCATCCAAAGGTCAATCAATTTATTATGACGTTCGCCGCCAGATAACAAACCGTTTTGATATTGTTCTTCAATTTCTGCTGCAGCTTTTTCAGATTTTTCGATAATTGCTTGTTTGTCTTCTGGAATAACAACATCGTCAAATCCAATAGAAATACCACTGCGTACAGCCTGTTCAAAACCGGTATCTTTCAAAGCATCCGCCAACAAAATCATCGCTTTGTCGCCACAGTTTTCATAAGCCGTAGCCAACAATTTTTTGATTTCTTTCTTTGGCATAACTTTGTTTACTAAATCAAATGGCATTTTGTCAGATTTTGGCAACAATTCACCCAAAATCATACGACCTGCGGTAGTGGCATATAATTTGCCGTTCACACGCGCATAAATTGGTGTATGCAATGTGATTGTTTTGTTTTCTAATGCCAATTTAACTTCGTCCATATTTACAAAACGTGGTGATTTCTTTTCATCGTGTTCACCGTTTATCAAAGAAATATAGTAAACACCCAAAACCATGTCTTGTGATGGAACTGTCATTGGTTCACCATTCGCAGGCGACAACACATTGTTTGTAGATAACATTAATGTGCGCGCTTCCAATTGTGCTTCCAATGAAATAGGAACATGGACAGACATCTGGTCACCGTCAAAGTCCGCGTTAAATCCAGCGCAAACCAATGGGTGTAAACGAATTGCTTTGCCTTCTATCAAAACTGGTTCGAACGCAATTAATGACAATCTATGCAATGATGGCGCACGATTTAACAATACAGGATGCTGATAGATGACTTTTTCCAAAATTTCCCATACAATGTCTTCGCCATTTTCAACCATTCTGCGTGCTGTCTTCAATGTATTCGCGTAATCACCTGCCAACAATTTTGCAAAAACAAATGGTTTAAACAATTCCAAAGCCATCGTTTTTGGCAAACCAACCTGATGCATACGAAGTGTTGGTCCAGGTGTAATAACACTACGTCCTGAATAATCTACACGTTTTCCCAACATGTTCATACGGAAACGACCTTGCTTACCACGCAAAGAATCAGACAACGATTTCAATGGACGACGGTTTTGTGAAACCATTGGACGCGCTTTGTGTCCATTATCGAACAAAGAATCAACCGCTTCTTGCAACATACGTTTTTCGTTACGAACGATGATTTCAGGAGCGTGCATTTCGATAAATCTTTTTAAACGATTGTTACGAATAATAACACGACGATACAAATCATTTAAATCAGAAGATGCAACATGCCCAGCATCCAAATTGACAAGTGGACGCATATCTGGTGGAATCACAGGGATAATGTCAGGCAACATCCATGCCGGTTCCGTTTTAGAATCTAAAAATGATTCAACCAATTTTAACTGTTTGATAATAGATTTACGTTTTGCTTCGGATTTTACATCTGCTAATTCAGCACGAAGACGTGTTCTTTCATCACCCATATCAAGATTTGCAATTATGGAACGAACACCTTCTGCACCGATGCCAACATGAAAAGAATCTTCGCCAAATTCTTCAACTGCTTTTTGATATTCTTCTTCGCTGATAACATCATATTGTTTCAAACTGGTAAGACCTGGTTCTGTCACAATGTATGCATCATAAGAAATAACCTGTTCCAATTTCTTTTGTGGCAGATTATTCAACAATGTTGCGATTTTGCCTTCGCGTAAGAACCATGTATGCGCCACAGGTATCGCCAATTTAATGTGTCCCATACGTTCGCGACGCACAGACGAAGAACCAACTTCTACGCCACAACGTTCACAAACAACACCACGGAATTTGATACGTTTATATTTTCCGCAAGCACATTCATAATCTTTAACAGGACCGAAAATTTGTTGACAGAACAAACCTTCCGCTTCTGGTTTCAAAGAATGATAATTAATTGTTTCTGGCTTTTTCACTTCACCATGCGACCAAGACAGAATTTCTTCTGGGGACGCAATAGAAATACGCAAAGCATCAAATTGTTCCTTGGTTTCTATTTGTCCAAATATCTTTTGCAACATATTTGTCATGTGTTTTTGCTCCTTTTAAGTCACTAAAAGTGCCTGTGGCCCGCAGGCAGTCTTGCGACTGCCCGATGGCCGGGCCACTAATCCATTTTCTTTGGGTTTAACGCTAAACCTAGACCACGCAATTCTCGCACTAAAACATTAAATGCTTCTGGTGTACCCATTTGAATATCGTTGTTGCCAGAAATAATTGCTTCGTACATCTTATTTCTTCCAACGATATCGTCAGATTTAACCGTTAACATTTCACGCAAAAGGTGCGCTGCGCCGTGTGCTTCCAATGCCCAAACTTCCATTTCTCCTAATCTTTGACCACCCATGTGCGCCTTTCCAGACAAAGGTTGTTGTGTAACCAAAGAATAGTTCCCAGTCGAACGAGCATGAATCTTTTCATCAACCAAATGATGCAATTTCATCATGTACATTACACCAACTGTGACTGGACGGGCAAATTTTTCGCCTGTGACCCCATCGTACAATGTGAATTGACCAGATTCTGGTAATTTAGCCAATTTTAACATCGCTTTGATTTCTTCTGGGGTTGCACCATCAAATGTTGGCGTAGCCATTGGAACACCGTTACGCAATAATGCTGCTTGGGCGCGGACATCTGTGTCTGTCATCTTTTCTAATTTTTCAGCCACTTCTTTGCCATAGATTTTGCCCATCACACTGCGTAAATCATCTGTAACTGCACGTTTTTGTTTCACTTCGTCCAAAACTTCACCGATTTGTTTACCAAGCGCACGCGCCGCCATACCAAGGTGAGTTTCAAATATCTGTCCAATATTCATACGGCTTGGCACACCAAGAGGATTCAATACGATATCAACAGGTGTTCCGTCTTCCATATGTGGCATGTCTTCGATAGGAACAACACGGGATACAATACCTTTGTTTCCGTGACGACCTGCCATTTTATCACCAGGTTGTAATTTCATTTTGTGAGCGATGTACACTTTGACTTCTTTTAAAACGCCCGCACCCAAAGCAGTGCTTTCTGTTGCTTTGGCAATTTCTGCATCTGCGCGTTCGTTCAAATCTTTCAATTTCAAAATGTGTTGTTCACGCAATTCATCAATTTTTGCTTGGATTTCTTTGTTGGAAACAACCAATTTTTTCATGTCAGAAGCACGAATACCTTCGAAAACTTCAGCAGTTAATTTTTTACCAACAAACGGTTTCAAACTGCCTGAACCAGCCGAAATTGTAGCATTTTCAGCCAACTGGAAGATTTGATCTGCAAAACCTTTTTCAACAATTGCAGTTTCTTCATCGCGTTGTTTATTAATCGTATCAATTTTCTGCAGTTCAATCATTTGTGTTCTGTCGTCTTTTTTAACACCATGACGTGTCAAAACGTTAACACCAATAACTGTCCCTTCTTCGTTTGGTCCAACTTTTAATGAAGTGTCTTTGACATTCAAAGCCTTTTCACCAAAAATATTACGCAACAGTGCTTCTTCTGGTGTCAATAATGTTTCTGATTTAGGTGAAACACGTCCAACCAAAATATCACCTTGTTTCACGCGAGCCCCAACATAGATAATACCAGATTCATCCAAATTCTTTAGCGCTTCTTCGCCTACGTTTGGAATATCACGAGTGAAACTTTCTGGTCCTAATTGAGTGTCGCGCAATTTGATTTCTTTTTCCACAATCTTGATTGATGTATAAACATCATCACGAGATATGCGTTCAGATATCACAATAGCGTCTTCGTAGTTATAACCGCGCCATGGCACAAATGCCACCAAGACATTGCGTCCCAAAGCCAATTCGCCGTAATTCATAGAAGAACCGTCCGCGATAATGTCGCCTGCGGAAATTCTATCACCAACGTGGACAAGCGGTTTTTGGTGAACCAATGTTTCCCCATTAGAACGACCAAATTTTTCAAGATTATAAATATCTACCCCGGTAACCACATTACGAGAATTCATACATTTAACCACAATACGATTTGCGTCCACAGATTCAACAATACCACTGTGTTTTGCAACTTTACCAGTACGTGAATCACGCGCCACTTCGCGTTCGATACCTGTTCCAACAAGTGGTGCTTCGACTCGCATTAATGGAACACCCTGACGTTGCATGTTAGATCCCATCAATGCACGGTTCGCGTCGTCATTAGCAACAAAAGGTATCAAACCTGTCGCAATAGATACAACCTGACGAGGCGCCACGTCGATTAAATCAATTTCTTCTTTTGGAACCATTGTAAATTCGCCATCTACACGTGCGGTAACCATGTCTTCTGCTAAAACACCAGAATTTGTTGTTGGTGTATTTCCTTGGGCAATTTTGTGTCCCAATTCTTCATCGGCAGTCAAATACACCATTTCACTTGTAATTTTACTGTTCTTCACAACATAGTAAGGTGTTTCAATAAAACCATAAGGATTCACACGCGCATATGCAGACAAGTGGGAAATCAACCCAATGTTCGCACCTTCTGGAGTGTGAATTGGGCACAATCTTCCATAATGTGTTGGATGCACGTCGCGGACATCAATACCTGCGCGTTCACGGTTTAATCCACCAGGCCCCAAAGCAGAGATAAGACGTTTGTGTTCTACTTCTGCCAATGGGTTATAAGAATCCATAAACTGAGATAATTGAGATGTCCCCAAAAATTCTGAAACCAATGACATCAAAGGTTTTGCATTAATAACATCCTGTGGTTGCATTGTTGCAATATTTGGTGAAGTCAAACTTTCACGAACCAATCTTTCAATACGCAACATACCGTTACGGAAAGTTTGTTCAAACAATTCACCAACTGCACGAACACGACGATTAGACAAATTATCAATATCATCGATTACATCCTTGTGGTCGATGATGTTTGTCAAAGTCTTTAACACAGCCAAAAAGTCAGCCTTGGTCAAAGTGCGTTCATCTTCTGGTTTTTTGCCAGAATCTATTTTCAAACGCTTGTTCATTTTGAAACGACCCACAGCAGATAAATCATAGTATGCTGGGTCAAAACCTTGACGCAAGAATAATTTGATTGCTTCTGCTAATGTTGCATGTTCACCTTCGCCTGGACGAATTAAATCATATATAGCAATCAACGCTTCTTCGCGAGAAGATGTTCTGTCTGCGTTCAATGTATTGCGCATATGTGCAGAAATTGTAGTATTGTCAATCGCAATCAAAGAGATGTTTTTTACACCTAATTTTTCCAATTCGTTCAATACTTCTTCTGTGATTTCTGTACCTTCATCGAACAAAACTTCATCGCCGTTTTTAACAGCACTGAATAAATATTCTCCGATCAAAGAATCACGTTCAATACCAAATTGTTTTGACGCGGTCATAATCTTTGCCAAACGTTTAGAATTCAAACGGTCGCCTTTGGTTGCCAAAACTTTCTTATCTTTTGGATTAATCAAATCATAATTCAAACGATATTTTTCAAGACCTTCGAAAACGTTTGTATCGCCAACCCACAATTTACCATCAAACGATAATGAAATCTTTTTGTAGAATGCACCAAGAATTTCTTCTGGGGTCATCCCTGTAATATTCGCTTTATATGGGTCAGCAGCAAATTTCTTTTCGTCAGCAGCACAAGGCAAACAACGCAACAAAACTGTTGCAGGTATTTTGCGTCTGCGGTCTATACGAACATAAATAATTCCTTTGGATTCTTCAAAATCAATCCATGAACCATGTTCTGGGATAATACGACCAGTGTAAGTTTCTGGATTGCCAGCAACTTTTGCTTCTTTTGTTGTTCCAAATACAACACCTTGGGCACGATGCATTTGAGATACTACAACACGTTCCACACCAGCCGCGATAAAACTACCACGTTCTGTCATTAATGGAACATCGCCCATAAATATTTCTTGTTCTTTGATATCACGCAAAGATTTTTTACCATCTTCCGCGATATCCCATAAAATCAATCTCAGCTTCAATTTCAGTTTGCTGGAATATGTCATATCACGCAGCATACATTCTTGAACATTATATACAGGTTTATCCAAAGTATATTCAATGAATTCCAAATCTGCGATTCCCGCATAGTCTTTGATTGGGAACATAGATTTGAAAACATTTTGCAACCCAATATTTTTTCTGTTTTCTGGGGCTACATCTGCCTGTAAAAAATCTCTGTAAGAATTATACTGAATTTCAACCAAATCAGGAAGCGGAGTTTGCAAAAAACTTTTACCAAAAGATTTTCTAAGTTTCTGGATGACTGCCATTTTCTGAATCCTTTTATTCTTCTGTATTTTTTATTTTGCAAACGAAAAAAGTGTATCACCTTTTTACGCCTGTGTGCCCGCCATAGAATTTTTCATCCTTGGCGGGCGGCGAAAACTGCATAAAATGCAATTTTTTATTTTTTGGAATCGTTGATTCCGTAAAGTAAAAATTATTTCATTTCTACTTTTGCACCAGCTGCTTCTAATGTCGCTTTCATTTTTTCAGCTTCATCTTTAGCAACGCCTTCTTTAACAGCCTTAGGTGCAGATTCAACCAAAGCTTTTGCTTCGCCTAAACCCAAACCTGTGATGTCTTTAACAGCTTTGATAACAGCCAATTTGTTTGCACCAGCATCAGCCAACACAACATCAAATTCTGTTTTTTCTTCAGCCGCAGCAGCAGCAGGACCAGCAGCAACTGCAACAGCAGCAGCAGCGCTTACGCCCCATGTTTCTTCCAATGCTTTTGATAATTCAACTGCTTCTTGAACAGTCAATTTTGACAATTCTTCAACGATTTTTTGAATATCTGCCATTTTAATACTCCTTGTGAGTTTTTATTAATTTTGTTTTTTTCCATATTCTGCAGAAACACGTGCCAAGCGTGATGCTGGTTCTATCAATATACGTGCGATAGTTCCACGAATTTCAAGCAACGATGGAAGCTTGGATAATTGCACAATACCGTTCACATCCAGAAGTTCTGCATCCATTTTTCCACCGACAATTGTCAGTTTTTGATGGTCTTCGGCAAATTTTGCCAAAACTTTTGTCACAGCCAAAGCATCTGTCGCAACTGCAACCGCTGTTGGATGTTTCATCAAATCAGATACAGCTTCGAAATTAGTGTCTTTCAACGCCAATTTCATCAAACGGTTTTTAACAACTTTGAAAACAGAAACCAATGGACGTAATTCATTACGCAGGCTTTCCATTTCTTTTACTGTTAAACCATGGTTTTCAATAACGAAAACACCGTCTGCTTCTTTCAAGGACGATTGCAACGCTGAAATCAAATCTGATTTTTCTTCGCGTCTCATTTTTTATATCCTTTTAAGCTTTTTTGTTAATCTTTCCATCTGTGGTTTTCGCCACCGGTGGGGCTTGACTTCCTGCCCCAAAGAATTTTTCTTTGTCTATGATGGGAATTAAGTGATTATTCTCACACCATCAGTCTTGGACAGAAATCCGTTTTTATGGTGGGTTGCCCCACCATAAATTATTTTACTTCAACTTTCAGACCTGGGCCTTGAGTTGTAGCAACACTGCATCCCAAGATATATTGACCTTTGGCAGATGCAGGTTTAACTTTTTTCAATTGTTCGATTAATGCGTTTGCATTTTCGACCAATTTATCTGTAGCAAATGACATTTTACCAATACCAGCATGGATAATACCTTTCTTTTCAGCACGGTATTCAATTTGTCCTGCTTTCGCACTGGCAACCGCATCCGCTACGTTATTTGTGACTGTGCCCAATTTTGGATTTGGCATTAAGCCTTTTGGTCCCAAAACACGTGCAACTTTTGACATTTTTGGCATCATATCAGGTGTCGCGACAACTCTGTCGAATTCCAAAAATCCGTTTGCAACCTTTTCAATCAATTCTTCACCGCCGACAACATCAGCGCCTGCTTTTTTGGCTTCGTCTTGAGAATTGACAGTAAATACTGCAACGCGAACTTTTTTACCTGTGCCATTTGGCAAAGATAACATTCCACGAATGTTTTGATCAGCCTTCGCTACATCAATACCTAATCTAACTGCGATTTCCAAACTTTCATCAAATTTAGAAGAACAAAAACCGCGCAAAGTTTCAATGGCTTCATTCAAAGGGTAAACTTTCTTTGTATCCAAAGAAGCCCAAGTTTGTTTTCTTTTTGTAACTTTCATGACTTAGCCCTCCACCTTTACGCCCATAGAACGGCATTGACCCGCAACAATGTTCATTGCTGATTCAATAGTAGAGCAATTCAAGTCAGGCATTTTATTTTTTGCGATTTCTTCAATTTGAGCCTTGGAAATTGTGCCGACAAATTCACGACCTGGTTTATGAGAACCAATTTTCAATTTCAATGCTTTTTTAATATAGTATGACACAGGTGGCAATTTCATAATAAATTCGAAACTGCGGTCTGTATAAACAGTGATTATGCAAGGAATTGGCATTCCCGGTTCTTTATCAGCTGTTTTGTCATTAAATTGTTTGCAGAATTCTGCGATGTTAACACCAGCAGCACCCAACGCAGGTCCAATAGGAGGCGCAGGATTCGCTTGTTTTGCAGGGACCACTAATTTAACAATCCCTTTAAGTTCTTTTTTTGCCATTTTTTCACTCCATTTTTATTTGTTAGTGTCGTGGTGCGATGTGGCGCATCTACCACCTTTTATTCAACCCAAAGGGTTAAATCTTTTCTACTTGGGCAAAATCCAATTCAACACTGGTTTCGCGACCAAATACCAAAATCGTCACTGTCATTTTTTGTTTCACATTATCAACATTCGAAGCAATACCATTAAAGTTCGCAAAAGGTCCATCGATAACATGGACTTCTTGACCTTCTTCGTAGACAGTGTCTTCAGTGACAACAGAGCCTTCTTCGACCTGTTTCAATAAACGACGCGCTTCTGCTTCACTGATAGGAATAGGCTTAGATTGGTTTTTAACCTTTTGTCCCAAAAACATAACCACTTGGGGCATCAATTTAACCAAAGAAAAAGTTTCGTTATTCATAACCATTTGAACAACGATATAACCTGGGAAAAATTTCTTTTCTGTTTTAACACGTTTACCCGCTTTTATTTCAGAAACTTCGCGAGTTGGAACTAATATTTCTCCAAAATAAGCATTTAACTTACGTTTATCAATTTGTTCGCGCAATTCACGAGCAACCTTGTCTTCGCAAGAAGTGTGAACATTAACGACATACCATTGCATTTTTTCTTCCATGCCCATCCCCTTATATTATTCCTTAGAAAATCCAATTTACCAAAGCATTCAAAATACTGTCTATGATAAAAAAGAACAACGCGGCAAGCCCCGAAAACACCAATATCATTATTGTAGTATGAACAACTGTTTCGCGATTTGGCCAAACAATTTTAAACCATTCGCTGCGTACTGATTTGATAAAATCTATTACTTTTTTCATATATTTTCCCAATTTGCCGTGTGTTATCAATATGCTTTTTTGGCAGGGGCTAAAGGAATCGAACCCTTATCCGCGGTTTTGGAGACCGATATTCTACCGTTGAACTAAGCCCCTTTTACAACTTTTTTTGCACCGACCTCCATAACATACCACGGCAGTTTTCCGCCGTTTCATATTGATAATCGGTGAAAGCATAGCACACCAATATTAAAAATCAAGCGGAAATATTATAATGTTTAAAAAAAATTATAGCAAGCAAAAAAAGCGCCATTGTTTATTACTGTCGAAATTAAGTTTTATTTTTTTGTATTTTTTACTTGCACTGATTAAATAAAATTGTCTACAATCGTTCCATATAATGTAGGAGTCGGTGTGGCAAAGATAGTAGAACCGCCAGTTTTGATGTCCAGAGTGTTGACCTTTGTGTTGGCCACGTCTGCTGTCGTGCTGATGGCGTTGTTGGTCACATTGTTCAAAATGATTCCTTTGGAAAGACCAGAAGTGTTCTTTTTGTTTACACCTACGCGTTCGACAAATGTCGTTATTGAACCGCTGTCTTTGGATGCGAATGACAAAAAAGCAATCGAAAATTACCAAGAAGGCTTTATCCGCGAATATGTTATTGCCAGAAATACACTATACACAAACATAAGTTTGACACGTAATAATTGGGCAAAGGTCGTTAAACCTTGGTCCAGCGCAAAAGTCTTTAATGCACTGTCAAAAACAGCGATATACAAAAACTATAACTTTGACGACCAGCCAAATATTGTTTCTTGCACAGTTAATTTTTCAACAAACAATCGTGATCGCGCAATCATAAGGACAAAAAACTATTCTGCGAACAATAATGAATACACTGTCAATTTTACATGGATTTGTGAAAATATTGGTGGACAGACCACGCAAAAAAATTATAAGATACAAATAAAGGTACAATCAGATTTGAACAAAGACGCATCGAATGTATTGACTAACCTTGAAAAATTAAACTTGAATCCTTTGGGAATCCAAGTCACAGAATACAAGGTTTTAAGCGCAAACGGTGATCCGTTAAATTTGGATGTAAAGTCTTGGTAAAAAAAAGATTTGAAAGGTAAGGATTACAAAGATGAAACTTATGAACGTATGCAAATTAAATATATCATTACTTGCAATCATATGTTGCACCAGTCCTTGTTTGGCTGCTGGATATCAGGCTGCGTGGGATAACCCAAATGCAAACATGACCAGTGGTTCTACAAAGCCAGGTTATGCAAATCTTACTTGGTCCACTGGAACAGTATTGCCAATCAAAATGCGTGCTGATATGGCAACGTTGGTGACTTTGCCAAATGGCGAAAAGATTGCTGATGTAGTTATGGGTAATGATGGATTGTTCAGTTTTTCTGGTAATCCTGGCGATCAATCAATGTATATAACACCTGCGGATGACAATCGTGGCAGTGATACTAATATGATTGTCACTGGACAGTCTGGAAATAAATACATATTTTATTTGCGCGCATATCCAGTCAATTCAAATGAAATTACATATTCCCAAGTTGATATAACTGCTGATAATGGTCAAAGCATACAGACATTTGGCAGCACATCTTCGTCATCTGGAACAATGGGGTCTGTGTTCAAAAAGACAGCACAAAAGCCGTCAACTATCGGTGTCGATGGTGAAGATTATGGTTGGATAAAAACAATGAAAATTGACCCTTCGGAATTTCGTTTCGATTTAGATATATTCGTTCCAAATCCAGACGATTATGTAATTGCACCTGAACGCGTATGGAGAGATAGAATCTTTACTTACATTGATTTCGGCGACAAAGTTATTTCTATGACACAAAGACCTGTGGTTTCTTTGTTGGTCGAAGGTGGCGAAAGTCCTGTGGGATTCCGTACAGACGGTGAAGACGGTCGTTTATTGATTGTAGAAGCTGTGGGCGATATGGTTTTACGCAGCGGACAAAGAATTGTTTGTATCAAAAAACGTGAAAAACCGTTCTTGATTGCTGATACTGCTTCGGTTATGGCTTTGGCAGAAGCAAATGTTGCACAATCTATGGCGGCAAATCAATCTTTGAATACAATTGCTTATACTGATGAACAATATGCAATTAATGCAAACATAAATGATTATACTGCGACACCAACTATGGTTTACAATCAACCAAATCCAACCATATACGCAACAGCACCTGTGTCTGGTGGCACAAATATGGTTTCTGGGGCACGCACAACAGCGGGTTCGTATTTACCACAGACAAACATTCCTTTGATTACCAGCAACCAATCTGGTGTAGCGGTAGAATTACAGTCTGATACATCTATTAAAAAATTAAATGATTATTGGACTGATTTGCTGGCAAAGTTCAGTGGTGATGATGGGGTTGGAATTTTGACTCCGTATCAAAACAGCGTCTTTTTCGCAGTAGACGAACAAGGTGTTGGTGAACTGGGGTCTAGTTCTGCTACCGCACGTTTGTATCGTTTACGTATTGGTCCGCTGGCTGATATAGATACAGCGCAACAGTTATGTGATCAGTTGTTAAAATTCAGTGGTGCAAGTTGTCATGTAGTAAGAATACAATAAAAAACATGGTAAATATAAAACAACATTTTGAAGATTTTCGAAATAACACACCAAAACACGTTCAATGGTTATTGATGGGTGTGGCGTTCTTGGTTGTTATTATATTGTTAACCCTGTTGTTAACTGGCAAATCGAAAAACAATGCAGATGTTTCTGTTTCCGAAGTTAATCAACCCGTGTCTTTTGAAGTAGAACCAGAAACCGTGAAATTGCAGGATATCAAAGTTGGCACTTCTTCAAGCGAAATCGTCACTATTTCTGTGGATTCACCCATAGTAATAACAAGTATAGAAATAGACGCAGAAGGATTTTCTGTTCCAAACGATTGTACAGATACTGTTGTTGATAGTGCTTGCACTATCAAAGTGGTTTACAAACCTGCGAAAGCCAATGACAAAGCAAAAACAAAAATAACTGTCACGTGGCATGTCAAAGATCGTGAAGAAAATTTAAAAACGGAAGAGATTCCTGTCCTGTACAGTGCTTTTGAAGAAAAAGTTGAACCAGTTGAAGTTGTTGAACCAGAACAGGAACCAGAACAAGTCGAAGAAGACGAAGAAGATTTTGTGTTTGAAGACGAACCAGAGATGGACGTCAAAGAAGAATTAACACAAATCGCTGTTCCAAATCCTTTTGTGGATAACACCCCAAAAGAAGTGGCACCATTAGTTCCACCAAAGAAGTGTTCTGAATTTGCAATTCCTGGTTATGATGTTGCGGGTAATCAAATCGGTTGGATTAAACCTGAACATGGTGCGAATTATTTTTATCCGTTCGCAGACAAAGAATGTGCTAATCCAACTGGCAAATACAACCCCGAAACAGGCGTTATAACATCTTTAACGGATGGTTCTAAGATTGGAACAGATTCTGATCATATTGGATACAGAAAGGTGCGTGATAGAAATTTTGCTTTGCCGAAATTATCTTTGCCAAAAATAGGCAATGCGTCTTTTGCAAAAAATGGTCAGTTTGACAGCAACGCTGAATGGGGCGTTGGTGGTAGCACATATTGGAGCGGTAAAAAATTTGATAAGACTGCAACCAAACAAATTGACAAAGAAACTCTTATGGGCTCTGCAGCAGAAGTAGAATCTGTCACTTCTTCGCGTCCGTACGACAGAACATTTATACTGCGTCAATTTAAACCAATTCCTGCAACTATTGTTTCTGAAGTCCGCGCAGACCCAAGTGTTTATGGTTGCAACAAAGCGGGGCAAGCTTGCGACCAAGAAAAAAATTATAGCATTCCTGTGCGTGCAACTGTGGACAGAAATGTTTATTCAGATGATGGGCGCACAATTATATTGCCAGCTGGGACTTTGTTAATGGGGTATTTAAGCGGTGATTTACCAGGACCGTATCAGGCATTTGGTCGTATGAATATTAAATGGTATCAATTTATTCGTCCTGATGGTGTGGAATTCAATTTTACAGACGGTCAAGATCCTTATTCTGGTGATGCCCAAGGTCGTATGGGCGTTCCAGGACATGGCAGCACAGACTATGTAGAACAAATGGTTATGCCGATATTAACTTCGTTGGTACCTGCGGCAGTTAATATGATTGCACCAATTACCGATACAGTTATAAATCAAATTGATTTGGATAATAATACAATTGTGCAATCTGGAACTATTCGTTCGTCTGAAATGGCAAAGCAAGATATTATTAATACTTGGAACAAAATTACTCAAAAGTTATTGGTTGATTCAATTAATAATACTGTCCCGCCTTTCTCTATTGCAGCAGGAACACGTATCAATGTATTTTCACCAGTTGATTTAATTGTATCTTGTGAAGATGTTGCAGGTAAGAAATGTTCGGTAATAACGTATGGTAAAAATCCACGTCGTAAATGGTCTGATTTGAAAAAAGTGACATTTGTAGAAAAAACGGATTCATCATGGATTGGACAAATTCGTTCCTTTAATTTGACGAAATATTGCGCTTATGATGAAAAGAAAAACAAGGTGACGGTTGGTAATAATTGGGACGAATCTGGTTATGATTATAGAACCGTGTTGGCATATTGCGAATCACAAAATTATCAAGCAATTAATAACGCTAAAAATGATGCATACAGTAAAAATGTTCAAGCCCAGGCAGATAAGAAAAAGGCAGAATATGGTATTACGCAAAACTGGGATCCAATTGATGGTTTGACGACTGAGTTTGATGATGCCGAAAAAGAACAACAATACAACGAAGAAGTTCTTGGTTTGAAATATGATGACGAAGGCAATATCATAAACCCATTTACAAAAAACGTGAATTCCGCCCAAGATGATATGTTAACTTGCGATGATGGAAAAGCGCCTGATGAAAACGGATGTTGTACAGGTGAAATATTTACCGATATGGGCGAAGATGGTTGGAACTGTTGTCCAGATACTGGTGGCGATTGTTTCCCACCTTTAACGATGGAATAATCTAAAATAGTCCTCCAAGGAGGATTATTTTTTATAAAAATTTATAAAAAACCGATTCGATTGAGTTTTTTTAAAAACGCATTTCGAATCGGTTTTTCGATTCGGCTTTCTATTTATAGTTGTATCGTTTTACACGATTCAATTTTTATTTTACGTTTTATTGTGTCTTAAAATCAAACGACACTTAAAAAATATATTCAAACAAAGGAGAAAAATATGTTGAAAAACACTTTAAAAAATGCGGATGTACAAAATTTTGAAAAATTTCAAAATGAAGAACAACTTTGGTTTTGGTTTATATATTCTAAATCTGTACAAAACAATTTTAATCGTAATCGTTCTTCTATGCGACGACCATGCGAATTATTAGACGTAGAAACATTGATTACTAAACTTTATTTATGTGGGAAATTAACTGATGAACAATTAGAAGTCATGAAAAAATTCGGCGACAAAAGACGCGCTCCACACCAATATATTTACAGCGAAAATAAATCTGCTGCATTGTGGAAATCTGCAATGGATGTTTTAAAAACTTACGCACACCAAAAGGGTTGGTTGGTAGATTAAATCTTTATTTCTGATTTACAGGGATAACGAGAGATAAATCAGAAATATTATAAAAAAACCAAAGGATAAAAAATGATATTATATATAGGTTTTTCTTTGACCAGTCATAAATTACATGCGCATATTTTGTGTCGTACATATAAACACTGCGCACCCGTTATCGTGACACATAACAAAGCCATAATTTATCAATTTATTAACCCAAAAAGCATAGTTCCTATACAAATACGAAAACAAGATTTAGAACGGTTAAAATCTTTTGGCTGGATTTTTATAAAATACAAATCAAACATACTTCAAAGAGACATTTTAAAAATTCACGCTATGACCTGTGTTCAGTTTACTAAGCAAGTATGCCATATAAAAAACATATATATCCAAACGCCTGATGCTTTGCTGCGATATTTAAAATAAAAAAAACGCCCAAACGGGCGTTCCTTATTTTGATGTCTTTTTGATAATGTACATTTGCAATATTCCAAACAGATTAGACATAGTCCAATAAAGAACCAATCCTGCAGGCATCCATGCGAACATTACTGTGAATAAAATCGGCATCCATTTCATTACACGCTGGGTAGATGCGGCCATATCGTTTGCACCACTTTGTATTTTTGGAGATTGTAAATACTGTTGCAACCACATTGTTGCACCCATCAAAACCGGCAAAATAAAATAAGGATCCATCACGGCCAAATCCGATATCCACAAGAAATGTGCGCTGCGCATTGGAACAGATATTAACAACGCTTTATACAATGCAAAAAAGATTGGTATTTGTATCAACATCGGCAAACAGCCAGACATTGGCGAAGTTTTATGTGTTTGATAAATCTTCATCATTTCCATTTGCAGACGCGCTTTGTCATTAGCGTATAATTTTTGAACACGTTGTAATTCTGGCTGCATTTTCTGCATCATCATCATTGAAACATAAGATTTACGCGTCAATGGCCATATCAAGATACGCAAAATCAAAGTTATCAAAATAATAGCAATACCATAATTACCAACCAACGCAAATAACCAATTTAACATCCACAACATCGGTTGCGCAAAGAACCAAAACCATCCGTAATCCATCGTCTTTGCAATACCTGGAATTTTATCTGCTGCAGCGTTTAACAGTGTTGATATACGCGGACCTGTGAATAAATAAGTATTTACATCCACAGATGTATTTGGTGCAATTTTTATCGCAGCCGCATTAGTTTGTGCAAAATACAAATCGCCACTTTTTTTCAAACTTATGGTTTGGTCATTCGCTTCAATAGATGCGATCGTTTCCCAATATTGTTCTGCAAACCCAAGTGAACCACGAACCGTTGAATATGCCACTGATTTTTTATCTAATTTATTCCAATGTGCATAATCTAGTTTAGAATTAGCATAAACAACCCCACCTGTTTCCACTACCCCAGACATTTTTTCATTTGTGCTTTTTACAATTTGAACGTATGGCGCAACATTGATTTCTGTGGCAGAATTGTTTTTAATTGTATCTGTGATTTTTATTGTATATCCATCCACTGATATTTGACGCGAAAAATCGATTTTTTTGCCGTTATTCCACTTCATCAAATCGTTCGCATCATTCCACACAGTGTTTATATTTGGGACAACTGTGTCAGTCGAAACAAAACCAATTTCTACAAAATTGTTTTCGTTATTCAACAAAGAAATATTTTCATTAGATTGCGCATCTTTTTTATGCTTTTTTAATGCGATGTTTGATACACGTAATCCTTGAACTGTGAAATCAATTTCATCTTTGAACACAGTTTGTTTTGTCGCGCTTGATTGTTCAACAGTTATAGGCGCTGTGTTTACAACTTCTGTTTTTTGAGGCTTCATCCACAGCCCCATCACCCACCATGCTAATAAGAATATCAAAGCCCACTTAAAGAAACTGAATTTCTTTTCTGGCTTTTTTTGATTTTGCATACTTGCCCATTGAGCAAACCCAGAATTATTATCCAAATATTGTACCATTTTTTCTTTCCTTAATTTTGTAAATTACGAATACATTTTCTTCTGTTTATAAACAAATTTATCAAATAAAGGCAGACACCAAAAGTGATAAATATATCCCCAACATTAAATATTGCAGGGAAAGTCCAAAGCCCCCCAATATGCCATTGTATAAAATCTGCCACTGCGCCAAAACGAATTCTGTCTAATAAATTGCCCAGTGCGCCCCCAACTATCATTGCGATTGGCAATCTTTCGTATGTATACGATTTTTTGAATAAATAATAAAGCAACCATAAAATTATCAGTGCTGTTAAAACACTTAATATCATTGGTGCCAATTCATTAAACGCGGAAAAAGAAACCCCGCGATTCCAGACAAAATGTATATTGAATAAATTAGATAACCCATAATCGCCACCGATAATATCGCGCCACGAAGCAATAACCCCATTAATATTACATTTTGCACAAATCACATTAGGATCGAAAATTCTATCGCCATATTTGTTTGCCAATAAATCCAGCAAATATTTTTTTGAAAAGAAATCTGCCGCAAAAACCAATAAAATAATTGCTATATATTTCAAAAACATTTTCATATATTCACCCCGTTTTTGAAAATATAGCAATTACAGATTATAAAAGCAAATAGAATATACTTATTTTACATCTATCGGCTTACCAACGTTCGCATAACCATCTGCGCGCAGGCATTCAACCAATTCATCTATTTTATTCTTAGACAGCCCTATGTTAGACAAAACCTGACCGCCCAATATAAATGATGATTCTATAATTTCTGGCGTTGCAGATTTTACACCGATATTCAGCAATTCTTGCGAAGATTTTAAACTGTGCGCGCGCGCAAATATCTTTATGCGTGGCGCAAATTCATGTAATGTATGAACAATTTCATGTGCAACAACCTCATCATTCAAAGATATTACTACTGCGCGTGTTTTACGCGGTTTTAAACCAGCCGCTTCTAAAATCGATTTCTTTTTGGAATCGCCGTAAATCACATTATAACCCGCTTCACGTGCCAAAATAACTTCGTCAACGTTGCCATCAATAGCGACATAGGAAATATGTTCCGCCGTCAACATTTGAGCGATAATTTGCCCCATACGACCAAAACCACAGATTACAACTGTTGGGATTTCTTCTTTGATGCGTTCAGTCAAATCTTTGTTCTTTTTCTTGTTTATGAAAAGACCTGTTTTGGATAATTGGTCATATATTAACAACAATATTGGTGTAGACATAATAGACACGATGATGATTGCTGTCAAAATTTCTTGGTGTTCAAATGGTATCGCGCTTATCCCATTTGTTTTCATCGTCTGCAAAATCAACAAGCCAAATTCACCACCCTGAGCCAATATAAGTGACATCAATGCTGCTTCGCGACTTTGAACATGGCGCACGCGTGCAACCATGAAAAGCGCCAAAAATTTGATAACAACCAAACCTGCGACACCAATTAACACCATGTCCCAATGCTCTATCAAGAAAGGCAAATTTATCCCCATTCCCAACACTATGAAAAAGAATGACAAGAATAATGTTGCGTATGGTTCTACTGCTGCCGTGATTTGATGTCTGTACACTGTTTCAGACATTAACATACCCGCCAAGAAAGCCCCCAACGCAGGTGGCAACCCCATCAAATTCAAAACCACTGCCCATATCGCAATATTTACCATAATTGCCAATACCAATGCTTCTTGAGATTTAATTTTCGCAACTACATGCATTAATGGATTAATAACAAATTTTGCAACTATTAATACACCTAAAATTAAACCAACTGACATTACTAAAATATCTATGACAGATGCGCCCAAGTTTATAGATTTTCCAGTCATAACAGGCAACATAGCAAGCAATGGAATTGATAATAAATCTTGGAACAATAAAATCGAGAATGTTTGACGCCCCATATTCGTTTGCAATTGATTTCTGTCTATTAATATTTGTAAGTCCTCTGAAGTACTGGACATCGCAAGAATCAAAGAAATCATTATTGTTCCAATCAAAGTCCATTGTGTAAGTCCCACTAACATTGGAAACAACATTACTGCAACCATTAAAACTTGGGATGCGCCAAGACCAAATATAGTGCGACGCAATTGCCACAATCTTTTCATATTGATTTGTAAACCAATATTAAACCACAAGAACATTATACCCAATTCACCCAAAAAATTCCAAGTGCCAGATAATTCAAACAAACCAAATACATGCTGACCAGCCAAAACACCTGTTAACAAAAATGCCAACAAAGTTCCCATGCGAAACAGCCGCATAAAGAATACCGACACAAACGCTAGCGCAAAAAATATAAGTGTTGCTATTGACATTGTTTTCCCTCTCCTTTTTTTACTTTACACATTATAACAGATTTGAATCTATAATGCTTGCTATTTTTAAGAATATTTCTGGTGAAATTTCTTCAGCACGTTCTGTACCAGACAAACCGTATTTTTCCCAATCTGTTTTTATTATTCCTCGTATCATTTTTCGTCTTTGACCAAATAATTTCGCAGTTAATTTTTCTAGATTTTTTATATCTTTGATTGCTTTGATTTTATTTTTATTTGGAATAATTTGAACAACCGCAGATTGCACTTTGGGACGTGGAACAAATGCAGCATTTGGAACATCAAACAAAATTTTAGTGTCCGCGATTAAATTCGCCAATACGCCAAGTCGCCCATATTGTTCATCACCAACTTTTGCCACTATGCGCAAAGCCACTTCTTTTTGAAACATCAATGTCAAAGATTTTATCTTTTCTCCGTCAGCGATTTTATGCAACCAATTAATTAATAATTCTGTGCCGACATTGTATGGCAAATTAGAACAGATTGCATATTCTTTGATGCCATCCATTTTAACCTGCAAAGCATCACCAAAAATTATTTCAAGTTTTCCGTTTGATGCATCCACTATTTGCGACAAAATCGGTTCAGTTGTTTTATCTTTTTCAATCGCGATAACTTTCTTTGCGCCCGCCATTAACAACGCACGCGTTAATCCGCCGGGCCCCGGACCTATTTCGACAACAGTTGTTTTTTCTATATCCGGAACAGAACGCGCAATTCGAGAAGTTAAATTTAAATCAAACAAAAAATTTTGACCAAATTGTTTTTTCGGTTCCAATCCGCTTTCACGCATCATTGCTGATACTGGGGGTAAATTTACAACTTTGCTTGTCATAATCTTTTACGCCCCCCAAAAGCCAATGTTAATGTCCCGTCATCTATGTAATCTAAATCCCCGCCAAGTGGCACACCAGACGCCAATTCTGTAAATTCAACGCCATTATTACCAACAGATGAAATTATGTATTGTTGTGTTGTTTTTCCTTCTACTGTGTTGGGCAGAGCGAATATTATTTCGTGAATTTTTTCTTTGTTTATTCTCTCCGTAATATTAGCAATATTCAAATCGTCTGGCGTAATTCCATCAACACCAGATAAATTTCCACCCAATACATGATAACGCCCATGAAAAACGCCCGATTTTTCCAAAACCAATACATCTGATAAATCACGAACTATACACAATTGACCGTTTTGACGCGTCATATCTGCACAATATTCACATATTTCACCGTCCGTTAAAACACCACAAATTGAACACGGGTGGATTGTTTGAGCCGCATCTAACAAAGTATTTGCCAACATTTCAGCGCGACCTGTTTTATCTTGCAATAAACCAATCACTATACGCGAAGCCGCCCGCGTTCCAACACGCGGTAATTTAGCAAATTGTTTAATAAGTTTTTCTATCTTTATATTCATCTTTTGTCTTTAATGGAAAATATAACAATCTATGCCATTTGCAGATGCCATATTTTTCACGTTTTGCGCCGCGCTTTCAATTAACCCATTTATACGAACACGATATAAACCAGTTTCGTTTTGCTGAATTTCTGGGTTAAAACCAGTTGCTGTATAAACCTTTTGAGATTGATTTTGCGCAGAATTATATGACGAAAAAGCCCCGCATTGAACCCCCACAGAACCCGATGCGTAATGTGCTGAAGCACTTGGCGAAGGCGTTGCATACTTTGCCACAGGATTTGCATTTGATGGCGCTTCTTTGTGATAAGTTTGTGTTTGCGTTGTCGTGTAATTAGTCGCGGAACCAATTCCAACCTTGCCAAAACCGATATTAAGCATTTTTGTTGCAACTTGGGCACGAATATCTTTGCTTTCTGCGCCCAATACCACAGCGATTAAATGTCTGTTATTTCTTTGTGCAGTGGCGACAAGAGAATATTTAGATTTATTTGTAAAGCCTGTTTTCATACCATCGCACCCAGGATACACACCCAACAGCCTGTTTCCGTTCGTATATGTTTTTCCGTTATAAGTCCAACTTTTTATACCAAAATATTTCCAATATTGTGGAAAATGTTTATAAACCGCCATAGACAACAAAGCAATATCACGCGCAGTTGACATATGGTCGTCGTTCGGTAATCCCGATGAATTTTCAAAATTAGTATGCTGCAACCCTATTTCATTTGCGACACGCGTCATCATTGCTGCAAAACTGCCCTCTTTGCCACCTTTTAAATTTTCAGCCAACACACGCGCCACATCGTTTGCAGAATGAACCGCAACCGCTTTGATTGCATCTTCCACAGTTATTTTGCTGCCCGCGGTAAGCCCCAATTTTACAGGCTGAGCATCCGCTGCATATTGCGAAACAATCAAATAATCATCCAAATGCAATCTGTTGTGTTCCAGCGCATCAAAAGTTAAATACAAAGTCATTATTTTGGTAAGTGATGCAGGATAATTTAATTGATTTGCGTTTTCTTGGTATAATACATGCCCGCTGTCTATGTCAGCAACCAGCACAGCCCGATAATCTGCGGCATACGCATTAAACAATACAAACGATGATAAAATACCAAGCAAAACTCTCTTCATAATATAAGAATCATAGTAAAATTTTTGTATTCGGGTCAATAACAAAAACGATGTTTGGTGCATCTTTTGCAGAAACTGTTGTTTCACTGATTGTAAATTCGCTTAAAAACATCAACCAAAAACAATAAAAAAATCGGGTTAAACCCGATTTTTTTAATCAATTGTTCGTAAACTTATTTTATCTTCATCTACGATTACCAATTTTCCGGTACCTATGCCAAATTGACGCACTGATGCAAAAGCATCCCTTTGACCAAACAAATAATCATTGCAAATCGGGAATACACCACGGACCAAACTTAATTGATTCGCAACAGTTTCATCACCGCATACTGCGACAATTGGAATATCTGGTTTACGACAGGAAATTTGTATCGCAATATCTGGTTCACGAGCAAAGACCACGATTGCAACCACTTTGTTCAAACATGCCATAGACGACACAGAAAGAGACCAATCATTTTCTGGCAAATTATCTAAATTTGACCAATCGTGTGGATTTTCAATAGCATCTTTGTCTGCGTACGATAATATTTTATCCATAGTTTCAATAACATTAACCGGATTATCGCCGATTGTCGTTTCTTCCGAAGTCATTGTAGAATCAGTACGCAAATAAGATGCGTTTGCAACATCTGAAATTTCAGCACGCGTTGGAAATTCACTGTGCACCATAGACGACAACATTTGCGTAGCCATTATAACTGGTTTATTCAATTTTCTGCATTCGCGAATAATACGGCGAGAAATCGCAGGAACTTGTTCAAAAGGGACTTCTACCGCCAAATCACCGCGCGCAATCATAATTCCATCTGCGGCAGTCGCGATATCCGTTATTCTTTCAACCGCATTTGGACGTTCTATTTTCGC
The DNA here is from genome assembly GCA_017524525.1 of Alphaproteobacteria bacterium. Classification (GTDB taxonomy): domain Bacteria; phylum Pseudomonadota; class Alphaproteobacteria; order Rs-D84; family Rs-D84; genus Enterousia. The sequence goes on from JAFXVM010000009.1 coordinate 65,473, forward strand.
GATTAATTTTACTGGGTGTGCCGAATATTCATTTATAAAATCCCGGACATTCGCAACATCTTCTGCACATTGAACAAACGACAGCGCAACATAATCTGGATTTTTAGTAAGCGCATATTCCAAATCTTTTCTGTCTTTTTCGGTTAAAATATCTGTATTCACTTCTGTATCAGGTAAATTGAATCCGCGTCTGGACCAGATTTCGTCCCCTCTTTCAACAGTTGTTTCAATTTTATCGTCAAACACAGCATCTACTTTCAATTCAATTTTGCCATCATTTAATAAAACCCTGTCGCCAACAGATAAAGAACGCATAACATCAACGTCTGGTAAATATACCCTGTGTTCGTTTCCTGGGGTTGGGTCTGAATCAAGAACAAACTTTTGTCCTAATTTTAAAGGATAATGATTTTCTGTTTCAAAATCGCCTATTCTATGTTTTGGACCTTGGATATCAACCATAATCGCCACAGGTTTGTTTAAAGATGCAGCAATAGAACGTATCATATCGATTTTTGCGCCCTGGGTTTCACCTGTGTCGTGACTAAAATTAAGACGACATACATTGACGCCCGCTTTTATCATTGCTGTTAAAGTTTTTTTATCTTCACAATTTGGTCCAATGGACGCAGTTATCTTTGTAAATCTCATTTGTAAAACCCTTCCGTTAAATAAAATAAAAACATTTGATTTTTATATTTGTTAATATATCATATATTGTATGTAAAAGACAAGGGGAAGAATATGAAAAATGCAAATCACGGTGCTATTGATAATGCTCAATTGATTAGTATCATCGAAAGAATTGAGAAATTAAACGAAGATACTGCTGCTATTGCTGCTGATATCAAAGAAGTATATAATGAAGCCAAATCGGCTGGTTATGATCCAAAATATATTCGTCAAATGATAAGATTACGCAAATTAGACCCAGATGAATTAGACGAAGCAGACGAATTAACAAAAATGTATCGCGATGCATTGGGTCTGTAGATGAAAAAATTCGTAAAACGTATTGAAAATTTTACCTGCGCCCATTGTGGCGCAGAAGTTTTTGGCAATGGATACACTAACCATTGTCCAAAATGTTTATGGTCGCGACATGTTGATAACAATCCTGGCGACAGGATGTCAAATTGTGGTGGCATGATGGCGCCAATCGCTGTAAGCCCTGACAAAGACGGATATATTATCACACACAAATGTGAAAAATGCGGCAAAATAATAAAACAACATTCTGCTGAAAATGACGATATCGAAACTATCATTGCAATATCGTCAAATCCAGACTTTATTTTTGGGAAATAGTTTTATTTCTTTTTAGCAGCACCAATAAAGGCGTTAAACATTGGATGCCCAGTAAATGGGTTGCTTTGAAATTCTGGATGAAATTGTCCCGCAATAAAGAATTTATGCGAAGGTATTTCAACAATTTCTGGCAAACGCCCATCTGGTGAGGTCCCTGATATTATCATGCCGCCCTTTTCCAACGCATCTTTGTATTCCATGTTTACTTCGTATCTATGGCGATGGCGTTCCGAAATGTTTGTTGTGCCATATACTTTTTCAGCCAACGTCCCAGGTTTTATATTACACGGACACGCCCCCAAGCGCAGGGTTCCACCCATATTCGCCTTGTCACAATCGGGCATAATGTAAATCACTGGGGCACAATCTTTATCAAATTCCGTAGAGTTAGCGTTTTTTTCACCGACTACATTACGCATAAAATCTATGACAGCAACTTGCATTCCCAAACATATACCCATAAATGGAATATTATGTTCACGCGCATAGCCTGCGGCAGCAATTTTACCTTCTACCCCACGAGTGCCAAAGCCACCTGGTATCAAAATACCATCAACATCTTCACAATCTTTTGGTGAAAAAGTTTCTGCGTTAATTTTTTTGATTTTTAATTTAACATTGTTTTGGACGGCTGCGTGGAATAATGCTTCGTTCAAAGATTTATAAGCATCAGCCACATCAAAATATTTTCCAATCACACCAATTGTGCAAACTGGCAAATCTGCATCCAAATATTCTTTTATCTTTGTGAATTTAGACATATCACCAGATGCATTTGGCAACCCAAAATGTTCCGCCATAATATCAAACACGTGTTCTGCTTCGTAAACAAGTGGTATTTTATAAATATTATCTACATCCATACTGGTGATAACATTTCTGGCTGGCAAATTACAGAACATACCTATCTTGGCACGTTCATCATCAGTCAACATACGTGGCGAACGAATAAATAAAACGTCTGCTTGGATTCCGTTTTCCAACAATCTGCGAACAGACATTTGTGTCGGTTTTGTTTTTAATTCACCGCTTTGTTCCAGATATGGCGCCAAAGTCAAGTGTGCAAACATAACATTTCTGCGCCCGATATCATTTGCAAATTGACGAATAGATTCCAAAAATATTTTTCCTTCGATATCGCCAACTGTTCCACCAATTTCACAAATTACAAAATCTGTATTCGTTGGCGCACCGATGTATTCTTTGATTTTATTGGACACATGCGGAATCATTTGCACAGTTGACCCCAAATATTCACCGCGTCTTTCAGCATTTAAGACATCCCAATAAATTCGTCCGCCAGAAACCGAATCATTACGCGATAATTTTACGCCTAAAAATCTTTCGTAATACCCCAAATCAAGATCAGTTTCATGCCCATCATTCGTGACATAAACTTCGCCATGTTGCAGTGGCGACATAGTACCCGGATCTACATTTAAATACGGGTCAAATTTACGAACGTGAACGCTGTATCCCCTTGATTGAAGAAGGGCGCCCAACGATGCCGCTGAAACGCCCTTACCTAAACTTGATACGACCCCACCAGTAACAAAAATATATTTCGACATAAGTTTTTCTCCTTATGTACGATTACATTAAAAAATTATTCATTGCGATGCAAGTAAAAAATTTTATAATTGAATTTATGAAAGAAATCCTGAATTTTCAATATAAAAATATTTTTCTTTGGTTGCCATTTGTTATGGCTTTTGGTGCTGCGCTGTATTTTTCATTAGAAACAGAACCAGGTTTTAATTTTCCAATTATCATAACCTTTCTATGTGGCGCAATATTTTTCAGGTATAAAAATATTTTGATACGTGCAATATGTGTGTTTTTATTTGGATTCTTTTATGCGATGTCTTTTGCACACATAATCAATACACCTCAAATCAAAGATTCTTTTGGATTTATTAATATTTCTGGCACTGTCAAAGACATAGATTTTACAACAGATTCTGTGCGTGTGTTTTTATCTGTACATGGAAACGACATAGACCCAAATTTAGAAAACAAAAATGTAAACGTTCGTATTTCTTTGCCAAAAGATTCTTTGCCTGTTCATATTGGCGATACAATAAATGGCAATGCTAAACTTTTTCATCCATCAGGAAAATACATAGACGGTTCATTTGATTTTGCGCGTTGGGCATATTTTGCGAATTTGTCTGCAACTGGATTTTTTCAGGATTATAAAATCACAGAAAGCAAAAATTCCAAAAAACATTTAAGAACTTATATTCATGACAAAGCAGATTCTGTGTTAACCGACACTTTGATTCTTGGATACAAAAAGATGATACCTGAAAAAGAAAATCAAATTTGGAAAACTGTCGGTGTTGGGCATGTTTGGTCTATTAGCGGATTTCATATGACTTTGATTGGCGGTTGGTTTTTTGCTTTCTTTTATTTAATATTTCGTTGTTTTACAAAACTTACACGACGCATGCCGGCTAAATATCCAGCACTGATTTGTTCTTGGGTTGGGCTGATTGGATATCTGTGCATATCTGGTATAAGTGTTGCAACTGTACGCGCATTTTTAATGGCAACATTAATAGGCATCGCGACTTTGCTGGGACGTGGCGTGTTTTCATTGCGCAATGGAGCATTGGCGTTTTTAGTTATCTTTTTGATAAATCCTTTCTTTGTTATGAACGCAGGTTTTCAATTATCATTTGCTGCTATATTTGGTTTGCTTTGGTTTTTTGATGATAAAGTCTATATCAAACGCACGGGTTTTAAAAGATTATCATACAATTTGTATTTATCTTTGATGACCGCTGTTATTGCAACATTATTTACACTGCCTTTCATTATTGCGCATTTTGGTTATATACCGACATACAGTCTGTTGGGTAATTTAATTATATTACCAATATTTTCTGTTGCGATTATGCCATTATTAATGATTGGAACAATATTCGCTTTGTTTGGAAATCATTATTTAATCAGCATCACAAACCACATTTATAACTTTGCTTTGCATATCGCGCAACATATCGCAGATTTGCCACACGCAAGTTTGAATATGCCTTTTGTTCCAAATTCTGCATTGATATTAAGCACCATAGGATTTTTATTTTTGATATTGATTGTAAAACCAGAAGTTAAAAACTTTTTTATTAAACATATCAATTATTGTTTGTGTGGTTGTTGTGTGATTCTGGCGATTACAATCACCGCGACACATTCAAAGCCTTTGTTTTATTCTGCCGAAGATAATCAATTGGTTGGGTTTGTTGTTGATAGAAAATTAAAGTTTAACAAAGCACGTTCTTCCGGGCACTATTTTGCTTTTAATTCTTGGCGTGAATTTAACAACGAAGAAAAACAAGATAAAAACGAAAGATATAAATGCAATCATGGGCTTTGTGTTTACAAGACAGATAAATGGAATTTAGTTTATATGCAAAATTTCACAACTATTATGAACAACATCGAAAATGTTTGTTTGGACGATTCAATAGATTTTATAGTAAGTCCTTTTGAAATAAAATCATCAAAATGCCATGCAAACTTTCTAAGAAAAAGTTTTGTAATTTATCCAAACGGTAAAATTAAAAAGATTATTAATCAGCGTCCGTGGCATAATCTGCCGCAACAAAATAAAGACCTGATGCAGGGGCAGTAATACCAGCAGCACTTCTGTCTTTGGCGACAAAAATTTCGTCTATATCATACGGCTTCCCCATACCGATTTCAACCAAAGTGCCAACCATATTGCGAACCTGGTGATGCAGGAAAGACCGCGCAGAAAATTTAAATATTATTTCTTCGCCGTTTTGCGTTATCGAAACAGAATCCAAAGTTTTTATTGGCGATTTCGCCTGACACTGGGCGGCACGAAAAGATGTAAAATCATGTTTTCCTAATAATTTTCCTGCCGCTTTTTTCATAGCATCTACATCTAATTTTTGTGGCACCCACCAAACACGGTTTTTATTTAAAACCACAGGCGCACTGCGATTTACAACCACATATTTGTAATGACGCGCAACACAAGAAAAACGCGCATGAAAATCATCGCTTACTTTTTCACAATTTAATACAGACACAGGTTTATTTACCAAATAAAAATTCATTGCACGCATCACAGTTTGCGCATCTTGGTCACGCGACAAATCAAAATGCGCAACCATAGAAATTGCATGAACGCCTGCGTCTGTGCGACCTGCAGAATAAACTTCTGCTTGTTCGCCACAAAATTTGAATATCGCTTCTTGTAATAAAGATTGCACAGATGGACCATCTTGGTTTATTTGCCAACCAATTAAATCTGTTCCATCGTATTCAATATTTATTTTATAACGCGTCATATATTTTTATATACCTTGGTAATTTTTACAATTGCTGCAAATAATTTGTTGTTTTAACCATTCTTTTGTGTTGCACAATTTCGCGCAGTTTTCTTTGTTTTCACCCAAACAAGTCAAACAAGAACATTTTATTTTTTCACAATCACCAACTGTGGCATTACAATTTTTTAAAAAACATTTTTCTGACATTTTTTATTCTCCGTATTTTATGTCTGCACCATGCAGACCATTTATAAAACTTTTCCAATCCATTGGATTTTTTCCAGATGGTTGAATTTTTATTATTCTCAACTCGCCGTTATCTGTTTTGGTTTCTAAAATTTTAACATCTATACCATTGATTTTTGTGCGTCCACAACCAAGAGCCCTGATTTGATTATGGATTTGTTGCGCTGATTTTTTCCAATCTATGATTTCGTCTTCGCCGTTGAATTTACGCGTAAACGAAGGTTCACCATTTTGTGCAACAGGCGAAAAAGCAGATGGATTTTTCAAATATTCATCCAACATTTTAATTGCGACAACAGACACTTTCTTTTCAACCATTTCATTAGTGTCATTTTCATCTATATCAATATTTTCACGCATATAGATATCGCCTGCATCCATTTCTTCTGTCACTTTCATTAAACAGACATCCATATTTTTATCACCATTTAAAATCGCAGTTCTTATTGGCGAAGGTCCGCGATATTTTGGTAAACTGCTGGGATGAATATTTATACAAGGTGCAGCATTTAAAACATTATCACGCAAAATCACACCATAAGAAATCACAACAATCATATCAGGTTTCTGCGCCACAGAATCAAATTCTTTGATAGAAGTATAAACAGTCAAGCCACGCGATTGCGCCCATGAGTGCACCGGCGATGGCGTCAAAATATGCTTTCGCCCCATTGGCTTTGGCGCACGAGTAAAAACCGCGATTATATCGTGTTTGTTTGCTAAATCATCAAAGACAGGGACAACAAATTCATTAGTTCCCATTAAAATCAGTTTCATTTAATGTCTCCGTCTTACTTTGCGCATGACCATTTCACGTTTCACCCCAGATAAATAATCAATGAACAAAACGCCGTCTAGATGGTCTGTTTCGTGTTGCACGATGCGTGCGATTGTACCAGCCATTTTTGCCGTTTGTTTTTTACCTTTTTCATCTGTCCATTCTACTTCTACAGATTCTGGACGACGCACATGTGAATAAACCGGCAGACCGTCAGGTCCAAGAACCGACAAGCAACCTTCTTCCATAACACAGGTTTCCGCGCTTTTAGAAACTATTGTTGGGTTAATCATGCGATAGATTTCATTAGTGTCTGGATTCATCATTACCAAAAATCTTTGTGCAAAACCAACCTGGGGCGCAGCCAAACCAACGCCACTTTGTTCTTTCATCATATTAACCATTTCGTCCATTGTTCGTATTAATTCTGGCGTAATATCAGACACAGGCGTGCATTTTTCACGCAAAATTAAATCTCCACAAAGTTTCATTTGCAACATATAAAAAACCTTTTTATAATCTTACCGTACAGATTGTAGCAAAGGATTTTCAAATGACAACTTATATTTTAATTTTGCTGTCCGTTATTGTATTTTTACTTTTGGTATTAATTTTTCGCAAACCAACAGTGGATATATCTGGGCTGCGCGAAGATAATGCCAGATTGCGTGAAAGATTGGCTGAAAGGCTGGGGATGCTTTCCCAAAACGCGATTGAATTAAAAAATATAAGTGGCGACATTGCTAATTTCAAAGATATTTTGATGGGAAACAAACAGGCGCGCGGAACATTTGGCGAAAAAAGATTGGAAGATTTAGTGCGCGATATTATGCCACCTGAAACTTATGCTTTTCAAAGTGTGTTATCAACTGGGGTAAGACCAGATTGTGTTATTCGTCTGCCTTATCCACCGGGGGATATGATTATCGACAGTAAATTTCCGCTTGAAAGTTATAATAGGATTTTAGAAAACAAAAACGACATGGGTGCCAGAAAGCAATTTGAACTGGATGTTCGTAAACACATTGATGCGATTGCTGAAAAGTATATTATTTCTGGGATCACAGCAGAAAGTGCAATGATGTTTATTGCTTCTGAATCCATATTTATGGAATTACATACGGCTTTCCCAGACACGATAGAATACGCGGCGCACAGAAAGGTATTTATTGTGTCACCTGCAACACTTTGGGCAACTTTGAACACTATACGCGCGGTGTTGTCTGATATAAAAATTAAACGCGTGGCAACAAAAATTAAAAAAGAATTAGAATTATTGTTGGGCGATCTGGGACGGCTTGATGAACGGGCTGCGAAATTAGACCAACATTTTGCATCTGCACAAAAAGACATGAGCGAATTACAGACTTCTATTTCTAAAATAACCCCACGCGCAGAAAAAATTAAAGATATGGATTTCGGCGAAGATTGATATTCCGCCCCATGGGGGTCGGTGTGTTTGTAATTCTTGACCCTTATTCCAGAGACTGTGTCATCGTGAGCAAACAAAGTTTGCGTGACGATCCATCCGTCTTCGCTGTCGCTTTGCCGCGACTTTGGGTTAATAAAAAAGTAGTCTGGCGTTACGCCAGACACATTAATATACCTGGATGCTCACGCTGCGCTCAGCATGACACAAACCTTTGAAAGGTTTGTGGACCCCCTCCACCACTTTGTGGTCCCCCGCCCCACAGGGGCGGAATTATTCTCCCCGTGGGGGGAGTACGGCGAAGCCGGGAGGGGGGTCACAAAAAAACCGTCCCCCCACACAGGGACGGTTTCTTTCTTGGGGAAAGAAACTGTTATTACTGTTATTGTCCATATAATGCTTCACGTATGGCAACATTACCTGCGTGTTGTTCTTCAGTACAATAGCTATACATAGGATCTGTAGGATTTGTACAAGCATTAGCAGCATCTGACATGGTCTGAACACAATACATAGGACAACTTTGTCCCATATACCCCATCGAACTAGCATCATTCATTAAAACCCATGGTGTATCAGAATAAGAACATCTTGAGCCACTATTCATTATATAACCCGTAACACGACACCAACAATATGCAGGTCCTCCATACGAAAGTACATCATCAGGTGGCGTTCCAACCTGCCCAACCGATACCCCATTATTTGTTGCGGTCCATTTTGCAACCCCGACTATTTTACCATAAGGGAATGTCGCACCCCATGTATCCCCCTGCTCTGTTAATCCATAATCACCATTGGTGTTACCTATACTTTGAATACCCATACTACCATAATAGTACGCATGCCCTGTGGCTATAACACTAGCATCTAAACTAGCCAAAGAACAATTTCTTACTGCCCATCCCGCAAACACATACCCCGCTCTAGGTGCTGGGGTTGGTGGGGTAAGTGGCGCATTGTATGTACAACTGCTTGGAACGCCGTTGCCCGTCATTGCTGTTCCGTTGTTATACCATGTTGTATTTATTGTGTTGGGGTCAAAATTTGCCTCTATATCCACGGGACCAGTATATGTCCCCAATACGCCGTTCGTACATGTTGATGCGTCTGTTATATTATCTGCGAATGTGAAATTTGGAAATATTATAAATGATACTGCAAAACAAATCGGAACGATTTGTTTTAAGCTCGGCAACAACTTACCTGTG
>JAFXVM010000010.1 GCA_017524525.1 Alphaproteobacteria bacterium
ACACACACAGGTAAGTTGTTGCCAAGCATAAAACAAATTGTTCCAATTTGTTTTGCGTTTTATTTTATAATATTTCCAAATTTCACATTCGCAGATAATATAACAGCATCGTCAACATGTACGAACGGCGTATTGGGTACATATACTGGCCCCGCGGATATAGAGGCAAACTTTGCCCCCAACACAATAAATACAACTTGGTACAGCAACGGAACAGCAATGAGTGGTAACGGCGTTCCAAGCAGTTGTACATACGCTGCCCCACTTACCCCACCAACCCCAGCACCTAGAGCGGGCTATGTATTCGATGGGTGGAGATTGAAGTTACCAGCATGTAATTTATCAAATGTTAGTTTTATGCATAATGGAGACTATGATACATACCCTACTTGGGGGGCATATGTATCTAATGATAATACACGTATGTATATGTCATCTCGGCGATGGACAGAAGGGACTACTGGCCCAACCGGTTTAGCCGAACCAGGCACATGGGCGGCATATAATGGCAATACCACCGTATTTGGCACTTCATATTGCAGTGCCAAAAATGTTGATGGATATAGTTATAATGAATATAGATATTATGATGGTGGTAATCCTTCAGATTGGTTTGCCACATATGGTGAATTAACAAACGCCAGTGGCCCAAAACAATATTGCTGGTGCAAAGCAACCAGATATACAATAGATGGTGAAAGTTCTTGCCCTGTCACGACATCCAATTGGGTTTTTTATGGACAAATCAGACAATTCGGTATGACCAGTGAAGAAGCGTGTACACACTCGTGTGGTTATTATTGTGTGGAAAGCATAGGTCCAGATACTGATGGTGATGGTGATGTTGATGAAGATGATGAATTTTATAATATGCCTATATTATTTGGGGTATATGATACAGCTAATATTCCGTAATAAAAAGTTTCTTTCCCCAAGAAAGAAGCCGTCCCTGTGTAGGGACGGTTTTTTTATTCTGCGACGAGAACTTTGTTTTATACTATAAACGGCAAGTTTTCCAATGTGCCTTCGGTTACACGGACATTTACGTCTATTAACATAAATACTGCATCTGGCGATTTTTCCACATTGTGTGGTATAAAGTTCGTGGACAGCAAGTGGCTGGTATTCACAGTTAATTTTGTGACCAAATGGTCGTCGTCTAATAATGTATAAATTGGCCCAATATTATTGGGTGTATTTTGACCGATTTCATGTTCGTTTTGTGGACAACGCAGACCATCCAATATAGTTTTAACCCGATTGTCAATGTCTGAATGTGGAACACCCACGATTTCAGGATGCATTAACAATATATCTAATTCTGCAATCATTTTTAAATTAGGTGTTATAATTGGGTTCCAATCTATGCCACCAATATGACGCGTCGATATAGGGCTTTTGGTTGCGTCAGGCATCATAAACTTAGTCAGGTTATCCCATGGTTTAAGTGTTGTCAGTTTTTTTAACTGGGGATGAAATTGCATGCGAATATCAGCAATATGCTGGGCGCGTTTCTTTGGATTTGTTAATATATCCCCATAATATAATAATTTGAATTTCATTACATTGCCTTTTGGTTATTGTACACTATTTTTAAAAATTCTGCTGTGCCAAGCGGGTGTATTTTATAGGTGTGGTTATTAAATTTTATTACCATTTTGGTTTTGTGCCCGTTTGCCATGATTTTAGTCCCAAGTTTATACGTCTTTTCAGCGGCTTTTTCCACTGTTTTTGGGTCCAGTTTTTCCTTTAACGCTAATTGACGAGCGGTTAAAAAATCTTGTTTATTAAATTTTATTATTTCTGCCATATTTTTACCTTTTTTTGTACCTTTTCTCTTGATAATTATAACATAAATTGCTATGGTTTGAACAGCAAAAAGAAAGGATTTTCAAATGGCAGTAAATAATGAATATACAGGTGATTCTATTAAAGTTTTAAAAGGTCTGGAAGCAGTTAAAAAAAGACCAGGTATGTACATCGGTGACGTCGGCGAAGGTGGCGATGGTTTACATCATATGATTTATGAAGTTGTTAATAATTCTATTGACGAAGCAATGGCGGGGTATGCTGATACTGTGTATGTTTCGTTGAATGCTGATGGATCAACAACTATACGTGATAATGGTCGTGGTATGCCGTTTGATGTCAATCATGAAACAGGGCGGTCTGCGCTGGAATTAATCATGTGCGAATTACATGCTGGGGGTAAATTTGATAACGAAGGAAATGGTGCGTATAAGGTTTCTGGTGGACTTCACGGTGTGGGTGTTTCGGTTGTTAATGCGTTGTCTACTTGGTTGGAAGTGCGCGTTTGGCGTGGCGAAAACGAAGCGCGTATGACTTTTGCAGATGGTGTTCCAACAACTGATTTAACTGTGGTTAAAAATGAAAGCGGTATAGAACACGGAACAGAAGTGACTTTCTTGCCGTCTCCAGATACTTTCACTGGAACAAAATTTGATTTCGATACATTAGAAGTTTGGTTGCGTGAACAGTCTTATTTAAATGCTAATGTTCGTATTATTTTGGAAGATTTACGCGGACCAGAAAAAGTTGTGCGCGAATTCCATTCTGCTGACGGATTAAAAGGGTTTGCAACTTATTTGGATAAATCTAAAGAGTTGTTAAATCAAGACCCTATACAAATGATTAAGACAATTGATGATTCTTATATTGAAATTGTTTTACAATGGACAACTGCGTATACAGAAACTTCGTTATGTTTTACTAATAATATTCCTAACCGTGATGGTGGAACGCATTTGGCGGGATTTAGGGCTGGTTTAACACGCGCATTGAACAAATATATCGCAGAACAAAATACCAAGAAAGATGTGAATCTTTCTGGTGAAGATTTTCGCGAAGGTTTAACTAGTATCGTTAGTGTGAAAATTCCTGACCCAAAATTTGGTTCCCAGACCAAAGATAAATTGGTATCCAGCGAAGTAAGACCACTTGTTGAAAATACTGTTTATGAAATGCTTTACGAATATTTGGAAGAAAACCCAATAATCGCAAAGATGATAGTTGATAAAATTGTCGAAGCGGCTGCTGCGCGTGAGGCTGCAAGAAAGGCTCGTGAATTATCTCGTAAAAAAGCAGGTCCAGAATTGGGTAGTTTACCTGGAAAATTGGCGAATTGTTCTGAAAAAGACCCGTCTAAATGCGAATTATTTATTGTTGAGGGTGATTCTGCTGGTGGTACCGCAAAGCAAGGTCGCGACAGAAAAACTCAGGCTATTTTGCCACTGCGTGGAAAGATTTTAAATGTTGAACGTGTGCGTTTTGATAAAATGTTGGGGTCTGATACAATCGGTGCTTTAATCACTACATTGGGCGCAGGAATTGGTAAAGACGATTTTGATATTGAAAAATTCCGCTATCACAAAGTTATTATCATGACCGATGCGGATGTGGATGGTCAACATATTCAAACATTACTGATGACTTTCTTTTATCGTCATATGCCACAGGCTATTGAACGTGGATATATTTATGTTGCTAAACCGCCTCTATACGGCGTGACACGCGGCAAACAGCAGATTTATATCCAAAACGAACGTGAAATGGATGATTATTTGTTGGATCAATTGGCCAGTGATGGTATGATTGAAACAAGTGATGGTCAACAATTGGCTGGGGCTGATTTCAAAAGATTGCTGGAATTGGTTGATGATATGAAAAGCAATTTACAAGCGTTGAATCATATTATGCCTTTGCGCTTTATTGAAGCATTGGCTTTGAACAAAGTGTTCGAAGAAGAAAGTGCAACTAATTTTGCGGCTGCTGAAAATATGCTTGATAACGAAGAATTAGAATTTGAACGTGGTTGGAAAATTTCAAGTGACAGCGAAGGTATTAAAATCACAAGAACTTTGCGCAGTGTGACGGAAACTCATGTTTTACCACGTGAAAAAATTAATTCACCTGAAATTCGTGCATGGCAGAGAATGTCTGGACGTGATGAATTAATGGAAATATTTTCAAAACCAACAACTTTGCGTGTGAAATCTAAATCGCAAAAGATTTGGGGTGCGTTTGCTTTGTTAAATACTGCATTTGAATATGCGAAAAATGGTTTGAAGATTCAAAGATACAAAGGTTTGGGTGAAATGAACGCTGAACAGTTGTGGGAAACAACTATGGATCCAAATCATCGCTCGTTGTTCCAAGTGAAAATTACAGATGCATCTCAGGCTGATGAAGTTATTTCTATGTTGATGGGTGATGTTGTTGAACCGCGTCGCGATTTCATCGTAGAAAATGCTTTGAATGCTAATTTGGATGTTTAGTAAAATAGGGGGGCGCAATGAATAAAACTTTAGAAGCATTAAATGAAATAAAAGGCTATATAAAAAATTTCAAAGATGCCTATGAAGATGAAAGAAGTTTGATACTAGGCGAGAATACTTTTAGGTATTGGAGAAGATTGGTAGAAGTAGTAAACGACGCAGATGAAAATAATTTAATTTCTAAAGACATTGCGCAAGAATACAGAACAGTATTAGAAGAACTTCGTCGCAATAATGGCGATTATTATGATAATACTATGGAGAGAATAGAAAATCTTCGCAAAATCACGGACAGAGCATTAGATGAAGCAGAAAAAAAATCTAATGAACACAAACTCACGGCTGAAGATGTTAAAGAGCCATCACAGATTGTAGAAGACCCCAAAGACAAAGCAGACAGAGATAAAGAAAAACCTTTGGAAGCAAAAATCAAAGAGAGTGGACGGCTTTCCCCGGCAGACAAAGTTGCCCGTTGGGCTGAGCAAAGGAAAGAACAAAAACAATCTCAAGAAAATCCTTTTCTTCACAATACAAGTGAAAAAACAGCCGATAAAACAAAACCTTTTGTATGGAAAAAAAGAGATTTTAAAGAGTTGTTTCCGCATCATTACGCGCCAACTGAAAAAAGAGTTGAAGAACCTTCGAGAAATATGTTTGATCATCTTATGAAAGGTAAAGAGGTAAAAAAAGTTGAGCCTAGGGCAGAACAAAAACAATCTCAAGAGAATCCTTTTATGCGAGATATAAAAAAACCAAATATTTTTGCACCCGGTCAAAGACGCAACAGTGAACAAAAAGCAACAGAAGATAAAGATATAAGAAATCCTAATCCAACAATGCCAAAAAGGGATGATGTTGAAATTCGTCATAGTGCCAGAGAAGTTGGACGGCAACCAAAATATGAAAGGTTAAATCCTGAGGTTAATCATGAAATTAATGGGCCTGTAAATCACGAAATTAATCATCATAATCATTTGGATGTGCGCCAAGAAGAACCAAGATGGCAGCAAGATAATACTGTTAGAGCGCCAAAAGTTAATTATCGTGTTCAACAAAAAACAACGCCACAAACATGGAAAGAAGGAAAAGAAAAGGTTCAAAATATTGACCAAAAAAGACAAGAAGAAAGAATGGCAGCTATGCGAAGAAAATTATTAGGTTTTGAAAACGAGTAATCATAAATAAATGGTGGGCGATGGAGTTTAGTGAAAAAAACAAATTGAACGAAGTGTATTTTCACAATGGTAAAAACAAAAACCCATTGTTAGAGGAATATGCGCGGTTAAAATATGATTTTTTTCACAATAAACTTGATTCATCTAAGATTCAAAGATACATGGAATTAAAAAAGCGTTTCGATATTATTAAATTGAACCAAGTAAAAGAAGATATAAAAAAACGCTTAATTGAATTGAATAAAACAACCAGTGACGATAATGCTATGTATACTGCGATGACACAATTTAAGAAGGGCAGTGTTAATGAATAATGCAAATATGTTTTATCGTGCAAATTTTTGTTTGTCCGCAAAAAAGACTGAAAATAAAATAATTTCGCATGAACAATTAATACGGTTGCCTGTTTTTGGTAATGTTGGTGTTCAACAGTCAAGAAATTTACAATATGGTGGCAGATAAAATGTTTGATAAAAAATGGTTTTTTGATTTGGATACGCAATTGCGTAAAATGGGGTTGGATAGTGATGATAAATCTTTTGATGAAATTCGTGAAAATTTATCACATCCAAAAAAATTAAAACCAATTGAATTTGCAAGTGCCGTTTCTTATGTGATTTTAGCTGGCGGATTTTCACAAAAAACTGCAAAGGCAATTCATAAAATTATCATGGAAAAAATGCCTGAAAGTCCGCGACTTGAAGAATTATTAAAAATATTTAATAACAAAAATAAAGTCAAAGCGATTATGAAAGTTTGGTATAATCGTGAAAAATTTTGTGATGGATATTATAAATGCAAGTCTTTGGATGATAAATTAAAATACCTTGAAAATTTACCGCATATTGGAAAAATTACTGCACATCATTTGGCAAGAAATCTGGGTGAAAATGTTGTTAAATATGATATTTGGATTCAAAGACTGGGTGTTCTGTACGGCGGAAATACTGATTTAGCGCAAAAAATAGATAATGGAAAATTAGATGAACAAGTTAAAAAATGTTGTGATGATATGTTTGAACATTTAGAACAAGAAACAAATTTGCCACGCGGATATATTGATGTGGTTTTATGGAAATCTTGCCAAAATAAATTAATTTCTATGGACAATAATTAAGGTCTTGAAAATGGATGTGAAAATTGAACAGTCTTGGAAAAATGTTTTACATAACGAATTTGAAAAAGATTATTTTAAAAAATTAACTGATTTTGTACGCAATGAATATTTATCTGGAAAAACAGTTTATCCTGAACCAAAAAATATTTTCAACGCATTTAATTTATGTCCGTTGTCAAATGTCAAAGTTGTAATTATTGGTCAAGATCCATATCATGAACCAGGTCAAGCACATGGACTTTGTTTTTCTGTTCAAAGTGGTGTTGATTTGCCACCATCTTTGATAAATATTTACAAAGAAATTGAATCTGATATTGGACGTAAAAGTATTACAAATGGTGATTTAACAGATTGGGCAAAGCAGGGTGTTTTATTATTAAATTCTACTTTGACAGTGCAAGCACATATTGCTGCTTCGCATAGTGGCAAAGGTTGGGAGACATTTACTGATTCTGTGATAAAAACCGTTGCACAAAATCGTAAAAATGTTGTTTATATGTTGTGGGGGTCTTTTGCACAAAAGAAAGCAGAATTTGTCAATGATGCTGAAAATTTAATTTTAAAAAGCGCACATCCATCGCCGCTTTCTGCGTATCGTGGTTTTTTTGGAAATCATCATTTTTCACGTGCTAATGAATATTTGGTTAAAACAGGGCAGACGCCAATAAATTGGTAATTAATAATTGTATGTAAAGCCCAAACCATAAAACGCATAAGAATTATTTTCTTCTGCTGTGTTAGCATTAGAAAAGTGTTGTATAAATAATTCTGCCGCCCATTCGTCATTAAAGTTATAGCCAAATGTGACTTTGAATTCAAAAATCAATTTTGCACCAAGACGTTTGTTTTCTTGTGCCTGCAGACCAACGCCCGCGCCAAGTCCAGCATAAAGGCGTTCGTATCTAAACAATGCGATATCTTCGGTTGCATAAGCCATTGGAATTGTAAAATCTTGCCATTTCCAACCATATTTTTCATCCAACCCCAATGTCATAGAAACATTTAATGAACGACGCGCGGGGATTCTAAAAAAAGTTGTTGGCTGAGAATACTGTATTGTGCCGATATAAAACGGGACAGGACGCACCGGCGGTGGCAACAATATACCTGTATCAAAACCCTGACCAATGCCAAATGCGATTTGTTGTTGATATGTGCCCATAAAAGGGTTCTTTTCCGGTAGTATGCAAGAATCTGCCATTGCAAAAGCAGGCAAAACGATTGCAAATAAAATTGCCAGTATTTTTTTCATAAAAGTCATTTTATCATAAAAAGCAATTTAAAACAAACGATAAAAATTAAATCTTGTTGCAAACTGAAAAAAGTCTGTTATAATGCGTCGTACTGGCGGCGTAGCTCAGTGGTAGAGCAGAGGAATCATAATCCTTTGGTCAGGGGTCCGAATCCCTTCGCCGCTACCAAAATAACAAACGACCCTTGCGGTCGTTTTTTATTTTGGTTTAGTGACGACGGATGAGGACCCCAGGTCCGACAAAATAGCAGTTGAGAACAAGTGAAACGCCGTTCGAAACGTTGCGATTTGGAAAGGGGCCCACGAATGAAATGAGTGGGAATATACAATCCCTTCGCCGCTACCAAAAATTCAACCCCGATTTATTCGGGGTTTAATTTTTGGTATAGTCGCGAGTGGGTGAGGACACCTGGGTCCGACAACAAGTAGATTTTGGAAGTGTTAACGCGCCAAAATCGTAACGGTTGCCACGCAGATACGAAGTATCGAGTGAATCCCTTCGCCGCGTCCAATTTTACATAATTCTACACATCGACTACATGGCGGTTTACATGGAAAAAATTATTGCTATAATAAATCTATGATAAAAGGATATACTTATGGTACCAGAACAAGAATATATGGATATTATCAAAAAAACTTTCCCAGAATTAAATATCGATGATTTCAAAATTCTGGGCAAGGGACATTTTGGTGTTGCGTGTTCGGTAAATAATAATATTGTTTTTAAAATTCCAATAGAAAACAGCAAAAGATTCAATGATCAAAAAAAAGAAGTTTATTTATTAAAAAAATTGGAAAATAAATTATCTTTTGAAATACCGCGCATACTTTATAACAAGGAAATACCGAATGGCATGATAATTGGTGAAACTTTGGTGCATGGTGTGACATATAGCCAAGAATTGCATGATTCTTTTGACGAAGCGATAAAATCTGATGTGTTGCGGCAACTGGGAAAAATGATGCGTGAATTACATGGGGTTAAAATACATGACGAACAAGGTGTCTTATTTGTCAGTGATTATAAAGACATTCTTCATCTTTTTTATAAAAATTTTACAGAAGATGTTCAAAAATGTTTTAATGATGCAGATACAGAGCGTATAAGAAAACTTTGTAATAGATATGAATATTTATCAACGCATTATCCAGTAGAACTTGTTCTTGTTCATGCTGATTTGCATTTTGGTAATATGATGTTTGATGTTGAAAGTAAGAAAATTATTGGTTTAATAGATTTTGGGTCGGCACATTTTGCAGAACCCGCTCGTGATATGCATTATTATTATGGAGATGGTTTAAAATCTTTGTTGGATGGATATGGGGTAACACTGGATCCGTATTTAGTTGAACGTCAAAATTTTCAGGCTGTTATAAATTTTCTATTTCATATTCGTGATAATATAGAATCAAAAAAATCCCCAGATAAAGACATACAAAAATTATTGAGTATTTTGTAAAAATGTCTCCTAAAAAACTGTGAAAAAATAAAAAATGAATAAAGAAAATAAAATATTAAAATCTTTGTATGCGGTGGCGGATGTGGAATACAGAAATTTTCAATCTGCTTTGATACCAACGATTAATAAAAAAAGTGTCATTGGTGTGCGGACGCCTGTTTTGAGAAAAATGGCGCGTGATATGGTTAAATCTGGGGAATATAAAGATTTTATTAAAAATTTGCCACATCAATACTTTGAAGAAAATCAGTTGCATGCGTTTATTATATCTTTAATCAAAGATTTTGATATAGGTGTTTATGAAGTATCGCGTTTTTTGCCGTACATAGATAATTGGGCAACGTGCGATCAAATGTCGCCTTGTGTTTTCAAGAAAAGTCCAGATTTGTTGTTGGGGTATATTGATAAATGGATTAAATCAAAACATGTCTATACGGTGCGTTTCGGGGTGTTGTGTTTAATGCGTTATTTTTTAGATGATAAATTTGATATAAAATATTTAAATGTGGTGGCAAAAATAAAATCAAATGAATATTATGTGAATATGATGCGGGCTTGGTTTTTTGCCACAGCGGCAGCAAAGCATTTTGATGATGTTTTACCATATTTGCAAAAATTAGATGATTGGACGCGTGGGCGCGCGATACAAAAGGCAATTGAATCCTATCGTGTTAGACCTGAAAATAAAGTAATATTAAGGCAGACAAAAGGGGAATAAAATGGATTTTGTAGAAATGATTAAAAATCGTCGGTCTGTGTATTCTTTGGATAAAAATATGCCCGTGAGTGATGACAAGGTTTTTGATTTAGTACGTGATTGTGTGAAATATGTTCCTGATGCTTTTAACATAAAAAGTCAACGTGTTGTTATTTTTACTGGCGCAAAGCACAAAAAATTTTGGGATAATGTACATAATGAATTAGTAAATTTCACAGGTAAAAATTTGTCGCGCGAACGAATTTATTCTTTTGCAGCAGGATACGGAACAATTCTTTATTTTTATGATATGGATGTTGTTGAAAATGCTAAATCACAATATCCTTTGTATGCAGACCGTTTTAACGATTGGATTATGCAATCAAATGGTATGTTGCAATTTGCAGTATGGACTGGACTGCGTGCGTTGGGGGTAGGGGCGAATTTGCAGCACTATAATCCAATAATAAATAAAATGGTGCAAAATATGTTTGATGTGCCGAAAAGTTGGGTTTTAGTTGCACAGATGCCTTTTGGTGGAATTGCAAACGCCCCAGGAGCAAAGCCTGACGAAGATGTTATGCAACGAATAAAATTTGCAAAATAAAATATTAATAAGGTGGAAAAAAATTTGATTTTTCATATAAAGTGTGCTGTAATACATCCCTATGCAAAAAATAAGGGATGAAAAATGAATGTTTTGATTACTGGCGCAAATGGACAACTTGGAAAAGAATTGGGTAAAATTTTGCCAAATGCAATTATGACAGGACACGATGATTTAGATATTACTAATGCTCGCAGTGTTTATGATTTTGTGAAAAAAAATAAAATCGATACTATTGTTAATTGTGCTGCGTATACGGCGGTTGATGCGGCAGAAGATGATTTTCAAAATGCTAATAGAATTAATGCTTGGGCACCAAAAACATTGGCAAAAACTGGTTGCAAATTGGTTCATATTTCTACAGATTATGTTTTTGATGGTCGCTCACAAAAACCATACAAAGCCAGCGATAAAACAAATCCACAATCTGTGTATGGTTGGACCAAATGTTTGGGCGAAAGAATTGTTTCTATGTATGCCAAAGATTATGTGATACTGCGGACTGCGTGGCTTTATTCTTCACATGGGAAAAATTTTGTGAATACTATACTTCGTTTAGGGGCAGAAAAGAATTCTATTAATGTTGTGTCGGATCAACGCGGAACACCGACCTATGCGGCAGATTTGGCGAATGCTGTTGTTGAGATTATTCCACAAATAAATTCAAAAAATCGCGGTATTTACCATTATTCAAATGGCGGTGAATGTTCTTGGTATGATTTCGCGCGTGAAATTATAAAAATGTCTGATTTGCAATGCGAAATTAAACCAATCTTAACAAAAGATTATCCAACGCGTGCAAAACGTCCAAAGTATAGCGTATTGGATAAAACTGAAACCGTTAATGTTTTTGGTGTAAAAGTGCCAAACTGGCAAGACGGATTAAAACGGTGTATAGCAGAATATCAACGTTAATTAATTTGTTGATTTTTATATGTGTATCGCTATAATACTTGGCGATTGCCCTAATAGTCTAGTGGTAAAACACGTCCTTGGTAAGGACGAGTCGCAAGTCCGATTCTTGCTTAGGGCACCAGAAATTTTCCATCTACTTTGCGTTTGTTTGTTTTTGTTTCAGGTCGTGTATGTATAATACACTCCCATCACAAAAACTGCACAATACGCAGTATCTGAAATATTTCTGGCACCCTGCGGGCACAATTTTCCATCTACTTTGCGTTTGTTTGTTTTTAAAGAATTTCTTGACTTTTCTCCATTTGAGAAGCAAAATTAAGTTCGTGTGATGTGTTGATACGACTAACAACCGGGGAGCATTGTACAAATCTAAAAAGTAAAAAAAGCAGGGTGGCACCGCGCGAAAAAATCTTAGCGCCCCTGTGTTTTAAGATTTGAATTGGTGCCGCATCCAATAGATTTTTACGGCGCCGAAGCAAAAAAAGGTGTAGTAAAATGTTATCTTTGAAATCTAAATATAGAACGCATACTTGCGGAGAACTGACTGAAAAAAACGTTGGTGAAACAGTCACTTTGTCTGGGTGGGTTCATCGTAAACGCGATCATGGTTCACTTTTGTTTGTGGATTTGCGCGATAATTATGGAATAACACAATGTGTGTTTGATGGTGGGGATGAAAATTTGGAAAAAATTCGTCCTGAATCTGTTATTCAAATTACTGGCAAAGTTGTTGCTCGTGCCGCTGACGCAATTAATGATAAAATTCCAACAGGACATATTGAAATTCAATCTCAAAAATGGGAAGTGTTAACTAATTCCGAAGTGTTGCCTTTCCAAGTATTTGGTGATGAAGACACAAGCGAAGAATTGCGCTATCAATATCGCTTTTTAGATTTGCGTCGTGAAAAATTACATCACAATATTTTAATGCGCAACAAGATGATTAAATGGTTGCGTGATAAAATGTGGGATTTGGGATTTTCTGAATTCCAAACGCCTTTGTTAACGGCTGATTCACCAGAAGGGGCGCGCTGTTTCTTGGTTCCGTCTCGTTTGCATCATGGAAAATTTTATTCTTTGCCTCAGGCACCACAGATGTTTAAACAACTTTTACAGGTTTCTGGGTTCGATAGATATTTTCAAATCGCGCCTTGTTTTCGTGATGAAGATTTGCGTTCTGACAGATTATTAGAGTTTTATCAATTAGATGTGGAAATGTCTTTTGTTGATTTGCCTGATATTCAAAAAGTTGGTGAAATTGTTATTCCTGAATTGATAAAAACTTTTGCACCAGATGCGAATATTTATCCAGAAATTCCACATATATCTTTTGATGATGCTATGTTGAAATATGGCAGTGATAAACCTGATATGCGTAATCCTATTTTAATCAGCGATGTGACAGAAATATTCCGTGGTTCTGATTTTGGAATCTTTGCAAACGCTGTTGAAAATGGTGCTGTGGTTCGTGCGATACCTGCACCAAACAGTGCAGACAAACCACGTTCTTGGTTTGATAAGTTGGGTGAATACGCTGTTAAAGAATTAGGACTTGGAGGGTTGGGTTATATCGTGTTCGCAGATGAAGCAAAGGGTCCTGTGGCAAAAAAACTAGACGAAGCGCGTATTGCAAAGTTGCGTGAAATTGCCGGAAACAATTCTTCTTTGTTCTTTGTTTGCGACCAAGAAGAAACTGCAGCCAAAGCAGCAGGAAAATTGCGTAATAAATTGGGTGAAGATTTAGGCTTAATAAATCCACGTGATTTCGCAATTTGTTGGGTTGATAATTTCCCATTCTTTGAACCTGATGAAGAACGCGCTGGGGCGCCTATGTTTACACATAACCCGTTCTCTTATCCGCTTGCTACGTTGGAAGAACTTTCAACAAAAGATCCGTTCTCCATCAAGGCAGCGCAATTCGATATGGTTATAAACGGTATTGAGATGTGCAGTGGTGGTTTGCGTAATTACAATCCAGAAGTAATGAAAAAATGTTTTGAAATTGCTGGATATCCAGAAGAAAAAGTAGAACAAAACTTTTCTGCTTTGTATACAGCGTTTAAATATGGTGCGCCACCACATGGCGGTTTTGGATTCGGTATAGATCGTTTGATTTCCGAAATTTTGGGAACTGGTGAAAGTTTGCGTGAAACTGTCGCTTTTCCTGCGAATCAACGCGGTCAAGATTTGTTGTTGGGTTCACCAAATGAAGTCAGTGAAAAACAATTGCGTGAATTACATATTCAAATTCGTAAGAAAAACTAGATATAAAAATACCCCGCATTTGCGGGGTGTTTTTTAGAATTTATCATGCGATATAACAAAACTGCGCATATATTCTGGATCAAAATGCATCATAATTTCTGATAGTGAAAAATCGCGTGTGTCGTTTGGATAAATAATAATATCTATTGGTTTTGGTGATGCAGATGTTCCGCGCAAAAGCAAATTCAATTTAGCAGACATTTCATTATTTATTATTTCAAATGTCCCAGATGCATCCACATGTTTCATAGATAAACTTAAAGGTAATGTTGTTCTTATGTCGCCGTTTTCATAAGAACCTGTGATGTGCATTTTTTTAATTTGTGTTATGCCACTTTTAAGGGCATCATACAAAGCGTATTCACCGTTTAATATAGTAAGGTTCGGCGCAGATGCATAAAAATCATCAAAACCAAAACCGTAAATTTTTCCGCCATAGAAAGATATATCAAAAGTTCCATTTAGATTGTCTATGATATCATGTGCTATTTTTCCGTAAGTGTTTAACTGTATATCACCTGTGACCATAGTATTAGAAATATTTAACGGCATATTTTGTGATAACATTTTTTCATTAAAAATGAATTTATTTAATTGTATATTCAATGCGTATTTTATATTGTTTTTAGTAATAGTTGCTAAGATGTTTCCACGATTTTTGTCTGTGATTGAAAATGTTTGAACATTATCACGCAAAGAATATACAAAATTATTATATGTTTGAGATTTGTAAATTAAACTGTTGGCAGACAAAGCAAGATTGACATCTAGATCAAATGGTAACAATATAGGCGCATTTGTAAAAAATGCTAAATCTTCAAAATTATTAGAAAAATATGGGTCTAGAAAATTATCTAGATTAAAGGTCTGTGTTTTTAATGTAATATATTTATTTGATGCGCTGCCTGTAAATCTTTGATGAGCGATTTCAATTATTAAATTTGATATATTCCCGTTTTTATAATTGCCAGATACAGAATAGGGTAAATCACGCAAAGATTGTAGATCAAGATCAGGCAACCATCTTTTAAAATTATCTCCGTGTATAATAAAAAAGTCTTTGGTTGTTGATAATTGCCATTGACCTGAATTTGGGGTAAAAATCATAGAATCTTTGGTCCATGTGAAATTGCCATTTTCTGTTTTCATAAATTCTGGAATAAAAGGTAAATCTATTTTTGCCCATTCAAGAGATCTGTTTTTCAAATGACTAAAAAGAACAGAATATTTTTTATCTTTTATGTGTATTGTTCCGTTCATGTCTGGCATATCAAAATTGATTGTCCCGTTATCGCCAAGACTTAGCGCGGAATTTACAATATGTTGTATGTCAGAAATAGTTTCGTGGGAATATATGTCTGCAATAAATTCATCTTTGGTCACAAATAAATTTCCACTTATTCTGTCGCCATAAGAAAAATTATTACAAGACCATTTGTTCGGTGTTCCGTTAAATAAGCATGTTGTTGTTATGCCGTTTTCTGGTAATGTCACAAGGACATTGTGTGCACCGTTCACATCAATTGTGCCACCTTTGATTTTTAAGTCGTCCGCAATTATCGTTTTTATTTCAACTTGGTCATTAAAACCTGTGGTAATTATTTGAACGTGATTAAAAATTTTATCTGCAAACTTAAGTGTTCCATAAAAATTTAAATTAAAAGACATGCGTTGTAAGATATCTGGATTTTGTAAAAAGAAACTTAAATCATAATTAGCAGATTGAGATTGTAATTTTACGATTTTATAGCCATTGTTTTGTAAATCTATTTCGCCAGTTATATCATTTGCAGATATGTTATAAAATTTTATACCGTACCCGCCATCCCAAAATACATCAGCAGATACAGGAAACTGACCAGTAATACGGGGCTTAGAAAATTCAAACCACCGATTAATGTTTTGTGCTGTTATATCAATATGTGCAATTGCGCTGCCATTCGGTAATAATTCACCAGTCAAATTTAAATCGTTATTTTTATTTTTAATTATAAATTGATTATTATGAGATTTAATTTCGTATTTATGTTGGTCTGTTCTTATGATTGCATCAACTGAATCTTTGGATAAATCGGCATAGATAATTTTATATTCTTTGTCAAGAAATTGCATTGTAGAATCATGAACGATGATATTGTTGTCTATGTCAAAAGGCACAATTTTTTCTATTGTGACAGATGCTCGATTAACGATTATATCACTCGAAAATTTAGCGTTTTTAATATTAAATATATCAAAAAAAGGAATTGTAAATTCGCAAGATGACACAGTTCCGTTTGGAATTTTTATATTGTTGGCAACAATTGTGGCACGTCCCAGCAGACTGAAATTAATATTACCTTTGATTTCTGCGGGGATACCAGTTTGAGTTAAAATTACATTTTCTATTTTAGGTTTAAGAAAATTAAGATTGATAGTTGGTGGAATTACAATAATAGCAACAGCCAATATTGTCACTAGAAATACAAAAAACCATATAATTGTTCGTTTAAAAATGTTTTTATTTGCCATATTCTCTTTCCTTGTATTTTTATTATAATGAATTATATTAGTGTATGTGAATAAAAAAATAATATGAAAAACACAAAAAGTATTTTTTCATTAGAATCTGAATATAAGCCGATGGGGGACCAGCCAACGGCTATTGCTGAATTGGTTGATGGTGTAAAGAATGGCAGAAAATCACAGGTTTTGCTGGGGGTGACTGGGTCTGGAAAAACATTTACAATGGCTAATGTGATTGCTGAATTATCTCGTCCGGCGATGATAATGGCGCCTAATAAAATATTGGCAGCGCAATTATACACGGAAATGAAGTCTTTTTTTCCACATAATCATGTCGAATATTTTGTGTCTTTTTATGATTATTATCAACCAGAAGCATATGTCCCAACAACAGATACTTACATAGATAAAGATGCTGCTATTAATGAGCAATTAGATCGTATGCGTCACAGTGCTACACGTGCGATGTTAGAAGAAAGAGATGTTATTGTTGTTTCGTCTGTGTCTTCTATTTATGGTATTGGTGCGCCTGAACAGTATTGTGAAATGAAACTAGTTTTGAATGTAGGTGATAAAATATCTGCAAAAGATGTTATGCGAGCCTTGGTCGATATTCAATACAAACGCAACGATATTGGCTTTGTACGCGGTAATTTTCGAGTGCGCGGTGATACTTTGGATGTTTTTCCATCTCATTCACAAGACAGGGCATGGAAATTATCCTTCTTTGGTGATGAAATAGATGATATTTGGGAAATTGATACTTTGACTGGTGGAAAATTACGCAAACTTGATAGAATTGTTGTATATCCAAATACACATTATGCAACACCGATGCCATCTGTATTGCAGGCTATAGATAACATCAGGACAGATTTAGATGAACGGTTAAAATATTTTCATGACAATATGAAATATGTTGAAGAACAAAGATTAAGAGAACGTGTTAATTTCGATATTGAAATGATGGAATCTACGGGAACTTGTCGTGGTATTGAAAATTATTCGAGATATTTAACAGGAAGATTGCCTGGGCAGCCACCACCAACTTTGTTTGAATATTTACCCAAAGATGCAATACTGTTCTTGGATGAAAGTCATGTGACCGTTCCGCAAATTGGTGCTATGTCGCGTGGGGATAGGGCGCGCAAAGAAACTTTGTCTCAATATGGATTCCGTCTTCCGTCATGTGTTGATAATAGACCTCTTACATTCGAAGAATGGGATGCGTTGCGTCCACAGACTATATTTGTTTCGGCAACACCTGCACAATGGGAATTAGAACAATCTAGTGGAATTGTTTCTGAACAAGTTATAAGACCAACAGGATTGCTGGACCCAATTTGTGAAGTGCGTCCAACAACTCATCAAGTTGATGATTTATTGTACACAATCAAAAAAACAAAAGGACGTGTTATTGTCACAACTTTGACTAAAAAGATGGCAGAACAATTAACAGATTATTTAATTGAAAATAATGTTCGTGCGCGTTATTTACATTCTGACATAGATACATTAGAACGTATAGATTTATTGCGAGATTTGCGTCTTGGAAAATATGATGTGTTGGTTGGAATTAATTTATTACGCGAAGGTTTAGATGTTCCTGAATGCGAATTGGTTGCGATAATGGATGCAGACAAAGAAGGTTTTTTGCGTTCAACACGTTCTTTGATTCAAACTATTGGGCGCGCAGCGCGTAATGCAAACGGGCGTGTGATTTTATATGCTGATACGATTACTCAATCTATGAAGGAAGCACTGGATGAAACAGCGCGTAGGCGTGAAAAACAAGAAAAATATAATGCTGAACATGGCATTATTCCAAAAACTATATCAAAATCTGTTTTTGAAGAAGTCAAAGAGAAAGAAGAAAAAACTGACAAAGTGCAAAAATTTGTTTATAATAAAAGTGGTGTTTGGGATGCAGTGTCTTTGCGCAAGGAAATTGCAAATTTAACAAAGCGTATGAGAAAGGCTGCAGAAAATCTCGAATTTGAAAAGGCGGCTCAATTGCGTGATGCTGTTCATAAATTGGAAGATGATTTATTATTGGTGGAATAAAATGGATAATAAAATTTTTATTTTGAACAATCTGGATGAAATGCATGCATGGGCGCATGATTTTGCAAAGACTTTGCGTGCCCCAGTGACAGTTGCTTTGCATGGAGATTTAGGAATGGGTAAAAGTGAAATTGCACGTGAAGTAATTAAAACTTTGCGTGGCAAAGATACGGTGGTCCCAAGTCCAACTTTCACGCTCGTTCAAAATTATGATGGAATTTCTCATTTTGATTTGTACAGAATAGGGGATGTTAGTGAACTCGAAGAAATTGGTTTACAATATGCAATTGATAACGATATCACTTTGATCGAATGGCCTGATATAGCAAAAGATATGTTGCCAAAAAATACTATACATATTTATATAACACAAAATGGGGCTGGGCGAAAGTTAGTGGTTCAATAAACTTTGAACCGCCAAAGGAAAATCAGGTGATTTAGCAAGGTAAGAACCGCTTACTAATAAATCTGCGCCAGCATCCCAACAGAGTTTCGCCGTTTCTGGATTTATACCGCCATCAACACTGATAAGGTATTTTAATCCGTGTCGTTTGCGGGTATAATTTAATGCTTTGATTTTATGAAGAACACGTTCATCAAATTCTTGACCCGCAGCCCCAGGTTTTACAGCCATCACCATAACTTCGTCAATTTGATTTAAAATAGTAGATAAAATTTCAGGCGCTGAATCTGGGTTTAATGCGATACCACAACGTTTACCTGCAGATTTTATAATATTAATCGCATCACGAACACCTGCGGTGTTTGTTGAAATTATAATCGTGTCAGCCCCAGCGTTTATAGCGTCTGCCGCCCAAACCGAAGGGCTTTCTGTCATTAAATGAACATGCAGGTGCGCTTTGGTATCAGTGCGTATATTAGATAATTCTTGGATGCTGCCTGCGATTTTATCAACATAAAATCCGTCCATTATATCAACATGTATCATGGATATCCCAGCAGACGCAAACATTGTATATGTTGTTAAATCGTTCATGTTAAAACAAAGTGTGCTGGGCATAATAGGAACGAATTTCCTTTTTTTTACCTTTCTCTTTTTGTGAAAAAGTTTTGTGAATTTTTCAAGAACGTTTTGAATTCTGGTTTGTTTTTGTATATATGCATTGCGTTCCGGCAGGTGAGACGCCCATATATATTCAGACAAAGCATTAACAGTTGCACTGTCTCCTAATTTTTCCACAGGTAATCTAAATATACGTTCAATAAAAATGCCTATGTTATTTATAGATGTTCCGCCCCCAGTTAAAATGATTTTTTCTGGTTTATATTGTTCGATATATTTTTTCGAATTTTCATAAACCTTTGTAATTAATTCAGTCAATTTTGGAATAAAAATTTCATTTATATCGGATACAGAAAAAGATGCGAATTTTTCAGATGAATCGGCAGGAGTAAATCTGTCCATTTCATTTGGTATTGCATTTGATACAGAAATTTTTAATGTGTCTGCGTCGTTCGTTCCTATGTGTAAGCCCAAAGATATAGCATCAGTGATGTCTTGTTGACCGAATTTAGTTTTATTCATGTAAAGCGGACCACGTGCAGTCCAAATTGATACAGTCGTAAATTCTGCACCAAGGTCAAGAAATAAAACCTTTTCTTCGGGTTTTTTATAAATGGCATTTTGTAAAAAAGTTGGGTCAAAAAATCCACTGGCTTGTATATGAGTGCGACGCAAAATGTCAGCAATATATCTCGTTTTATCTTCTTCATAAGAAATAGCACTAAAAATAGATTTTAATTCTGTGTCTATGTATCCAACAGGTGTTTGTTTTATATTAGGTTTATTCGGGGTGCCAAAGAAAACCGGAACAATATGCATCAAATAAAATTTATCAGGGTGTGGTATTTTTGCCACTTGGTGTTTTAAATCGAGATCTGATATTTTATGTTCATCGCGCCAAACAATAGTATCTGAAAAAGTTTGAAAATCCATATCCCCAAAATTTCCAGTAATAAATGCAGAATTAAAACGAGTGTTTAATTCTTGTTCTAATTCGTCAATCACACTTTTAAGTGCAAACAATGTATTAGAATTTTTTACAAAACGTATGGCAGAATTAACAATTTTTGCATCTTTGATACAATGCGCAAACCCACGAACACCATATGTTCCAATATCTAGACATAAGAAAGATGAATTAGATAATTTCATTTCTTTTCTTTGACCAAAATTCTTGCGCTGTCGCGCATATCAATTATTTCTAGTTTACGAGATAATAATTTGTGTGTTTGATTAAGAATGCTTATTTTATTTATCGCTGTTTCTGGATCGTTTTCAGGTAAATATATAGTTATCCCGTTTGTTGTATGGATGTTCCAACGTCTCGATTCCACCATGTTCATATAATCTATGTAATTTGATATTGATGATACGCTGTTTATTATGCTTGTTAAATCATCCGGCAGGTCGCCTTGGAACACAATGGTGTCGTTTTTGCGTTCAAGAGATGGAGTGTCGATTTTTACGCCATCTGCAGATAATGGATAAAAAACAGAACCGTCAGACCAAGTGGCAACGACATTATGTTTTTGAATTTTTACGATTATATCACCGTTTGGCAAAAGTCGAACTGCAGATTTTTTAATCCCAGGTATATTTGATACACGATAGTTTAATTGATGCAAATCTACGCCACGTAAACTATTTCCAGGCGATACCCCAAGGGAAAGTTTTATAATTTCTTTGTCTTTGGCATTTGCACCATATGTTTCAATATGGTTAACGCGCGAAACAGGTCCGCGCCCCATTTGGCTGGTTATAATGCGGACAGCAAAATAAATCGCCAAAATAATGGATACTATAAAATACAACCAAAAGAATATGGATTTTTTCATGAATCTTATTATATCATATTTTTACAAATAGCCAAAATCAAAATATTTTTATTTTCCACGCAACAAATAACCGCGTCTTAACATACACTTACGGTAATAACCAACGGTTTTTGAAGATTTGTTTGGTGGAACAGATAATAATGCGCGCTGACCAACATCACGGTATTCGTTTGATTGAAAAGTCACCCAAAGACCATCCCAATCTGGCATTTGTGCGCTTTGGTTAGGGGACAATAATTTCGCGATTCTGGAACGAGGAACGTAATTATTGTCTTTGATGCCAAGGCAAGATTTATGGTCGCGGACAAATTGTTCTGTGGTCACTGCGTCGTTTTCCCAATTTAAAATAGTGGCATCATCAATCGAACCACGATTGGCAGATGCGCAGGCGGTTAAACCTAGTAATAAAAATAAATATTTCATTTTCATATTTTATATTATAATTTAATTGCGTTCCTGGGGCAATAGTTTTTATAATGTAAAAAAAAGGAAGGGAAAAAATTATGGCAATAAATGTTCAAAATTATGTAAAACTTGCTAATTTTTACAACGAAATGGCGCGGATTTTGTCGGCTATTTGTGTTGAAAAAGGTGGTATTGCGCTGGAAAATTATGTGGGGCGCTTTTTTGCTGCAGATGTTTTAGAATATATTGTAGAATATGGAAACAGGGTGAAAAAATCTGGCGAGACAATACCACAAGATGTTGCAAGTGCGATGGATTTATTTGAAAAACAATTTGAAAATGTTAAAAGTTTGGTGACGCCAAATCAAAAACCTATACATGAAATGACACTGGAAGAATTTGAAAAAATTATGAATATTTAGTATAAATAATAAGAAGAAAGATAAAAAAGGAAGAAAGATGACACAAAACAACATAAAAAAGACAATTTTTATATTGGTGGGCATTTGTTCACTGTGTCTTGCAGGATGTATAAAAAGAAACGACAATTCTGCACAACTTTATGATACCGTTAATGTTGTTGAAAATTTGGTGATAAATGAAAATTCTGTTCCTATTTTTCCAAAGAAAGCCGCATTAACAACTGATACTGTGCAACATTTTGCGCTGGATTTGCCAAAAAGATGTACGGTCGATTGGAATAATCAAAGTGTTGTTTCTGTCGTTCCCGAAGAAAAAATAGAAATAGTACGTCTTGGGGTTGGGGATAAACTACCTGATTTAAAGGTGTCTGATTATGAATTTAAAAAATTACCTGTAAAGGAAGCGTTGGAAAAATTGCTTGAAGATACAGATATCAGTGTTATTGAAGATCAAGAGATTTTTGAAAAAATATCTGGTTCTATATCAACCAGTTCTTTGGCAGATGCTGTTGAATTAATGGCTAAATTAGGGCGTGTTTATTATTCTTATGATGGTGAATTTGGCGAAATACATTTAACAAGTCATGGTAAATGGATGATAAAAATGCCAAAAGATGAAACTATGATAATGGCTATATTGGACGCTATGCGTGGGGCAGATATTCATAATTTGTTGGTGAATTGGCAGGATAAAACTGTTGTTTTCGAAGGTGATTATCAAACAGAACGCGAAGTGGCAAAAATAATTACTGATGTCGCGTCTAAAAAATATGTTTTGGCATGGGATGTTGATGTGTATCGTGTTTATCCAAAAACAGATAATCCAGTAATTTGGATGAATATGTTGCCTGCGTTTGGGGAAAATAATATTCGTATGTCTATCCCAGGCGTTGTTGGTCGTGCGTTGGTGGTAAGCCCAGAAATAAATACAAAAACATTACAAGAATTTATATCAAGTCAGGCTAATATGGTATTGATATCCCAAGGAACTTTCGCGATTCCAAATGGATGGCAATCAAGATTTGATATTGGTCAATGTGGCAAAGAAGACAGACTGGAAACTGATTTAATTATCGGTGCAACTGGCACTTATGGTGATTATGGTGGATACAAAAAGATAGATGCCAAGATAGTTTTATCAACCAGCAATGGCGAATTGTCTTCGTTTAAAATCCCATCAAATGTTGGTGATAATTATGTGATTGTGGGAATACCAACTCATTCATTTGTGACGACACCAGAAACTTTGATAAGTCCGTTTGCTGAATTAGTAGTATTTATGTCGCCACGGTTGATTTCTATTGTAGATGCAAATGAAGTCAAAGAATCAAAACCTTTGGTTGGGGATGAATTGCGTGAATTTTTGAACGATTAATATAAATAGGAATAAAAGATGTTGTTTTCTAGACTGGAAAAGAAAGTTGCTTTTAGATATATGGCTGCGAAAAAGCGCGGGTTCGGTTCCGTTGTTTCGTGGGTGTCTTTGTTGGGTATTATGTTAGGTGTGGCAACTTTGATAGTTGTTATGTCTGTGATGGGCGGATTTCATGATACTTTGCTTTCGCGTATTATCGGGATGAATGGGCATGTTGTCGTTTATCATCAAAACGGGACAATTGCAGATTATGATTTTTTAATCGACAAAATGCGCCAAAACAAAGTTGTTGAAAAATGGACTACATCAATTGTTCCTATCGCCGAAGGTCAAATTATGGCATCTGCTAATGGGAATAATTCTGGGGCGATGGTGCGCGGGATTCGTATGCCTGATTTGATGTCAAAGACGTCCAGTGGAACGCGTATTTATGGAAAAGGTTTAGACAAAGTTCAAAACAATGAATTGATAATAGGTGCTTCGTTGGCGCGAAATTTGCGTGTCACAAATGGGGACAATGTATCGTTGATAGCTGCCAGTGGTGGAACGGCTACACCGTTTGGAACTATGCCGCGCATAATGGCGTATCCGGTGGTTTCTTCGTTCTTTATGGGGATGTATGAATATGACAACGGTTATATATTTATGCCACTGGAAACAGCACAAAAATATCTGGGCATCGATAACAGCGTGACACACATAGATTTATTTTTAACTGATGCAGAACATAGTGAAGATGTTGTAAGGGCTTTGGATGCATTATTACCCGAAGGTTTTGTTATTCGTGATTGGCGCGATTTAAATCGTGGCTTTGTTGGTGCATTACAAGTCGAATCAAATGTTATGTTTTTAATTTTGTTGTTAATAGTTATTGTTGCGGCGTTTAATATTATTTCTTCGTTGGTAATGTTGGTCAAAGACAAGAACAAAGACATAGCAGTATTACGTACATTTGGTGTGTCGCGTAAATCTATGATGAAAATATTTATTTTATCAGGAACCAGTATTGGTGTCATAGGTGCGACTTTTGGAACAATTTTGGGTGTAGTGATTGCGATATATATTGAACCAATTCGTAAATTCTTTCAATTTGTCACAGGGCGCGATTTGTTCCCAGCACAGTTATATTCTTTGTCTGAATTGCCGTCAAAATTGGTTCCGTCCACAGTTATAAGCATTGCGGTTATTGCGATTGCATTGGCTTTCTTGGCAACATTGTATCCTGCGTGGCGCGCAGCAAACACAGACCCAGTTGAAACTTTGAGAAATGAATAGGTGAAATATGGCAAGTATATTAAATTCTTTATCAAAAATATCTAGAAAAGACATAGTAATGTCTGTGCGTGATATTAAAAAGACTTTTGTCGAAGGTGGTCAGCCATTAAAGATATTGCGTGGTGGTGGTTTTAATTTATACCGCGGGGAAATAGTCGCATTGGTTGGACAAAGTGGTTCTGGAAAATCTACACTTTTGCAATGCGTGGGATTGCTTGATAAACCAACCAGCGGGGATATTTTTATAAATGGTATGCCCATAGATAAAATAAACGAAGAAACACGTACGCTTTTGCGTCGTAAAAAAATAGGTTTTGTTTATCAGCGCCATAATTTGTTGTCTGATTTTACTGCGCTGGAAAATGTGGTTTTGCCGATGTTGGCTGATGGTGTGGACGAAGAAGTGGCGTGTAATCGCGCGTTAAAATTGTTAAAGGCTGCTAATGTTGCGCACAGGGCGGGGCATTTTCCTGCTGAAATGTCTGGGGGTGAACAACAACGCGTTGCGATTGCGCGTGCTGTGGCAAATGGACCTGAAATTTTGTTGGCTGATGAACCGACTGGTTCATTAGACCCAGAACATGCGACAATTGTTTTTGATTTATTATTAGATTTGGTTCGTAAATCAAAAATGTCTATGTTGTTTGTGACGCATGATATGAATTTGGCTAAACGGGCAGACAGAATTATCACCATTAAAAACGGTATAGTAAAATAGTTTTTTTAAAAAAAAGGAGAGAGAAAATGAAAGAAAACGAACATAAAAAATCTGGTGTGTACGGTGTAATTGGTGCCATAGCGCTGATTTTGATTGGTGGAATATTTGGGTTTATAATTAACGGAACAACACGTATAAATCATTCTAATATGAGCAAAGGCGATTGTGGTGAAATTGCGAACAGAATTTTGTCTGCTGCCAGAAATAATCAACCACAGTTAATTGAACAATTAAACAAAGTTTATTCTGAAAATTGTTTGGACAGGGAATTTGAACAACCAAAACCAGAACCAGAAGAAAAGAAAATGCCAGAAACAACATGCGGACAAATTGAAATGTTGTTATTGGACAGATTGGTGCCAAATAATTCTCAAGATCCAGAAGATCATATTGATAATGCAAAAATTTATGCGAATTTGTCGGAAAGGGGATGCCCAGAAAATTCTTTGAAATACAGAGATTTAGCAGCCAAAGAATTGGAAATCGCGCGCGCTTTGAATGATGATAATGTGGCGGATGACCCAGATGAATCAATTGAAATTGTTGAAACTTATAAAAGATTGCAAATGCAACAAGAAGCAGCACGCATGATTGAAAAAGCAAAAAAGTTGACCAATCCTGCGATTGATTTTATAATTGAATTAGAAAAAATCATAGAAGAATAGGGTGGAATAAATGAAAAAGAATACTGTGAAACAAATTAAACAAAAAAATATAACAGAAGAAAAGAAAACACGTGTATGGATTTCTGTGTTGTGCGCTTTTCTGTTGGGTGGCATTATCGGCTATGGCGTGCATTATGTGATGGTAAATTGGAACGGATTTTTTGTGGTATGTCCAGACGGCAATAAACCAGACAAAAACGGATGTTGCAGTGGCGAAGTTTATACTGATGCTGGCGACGGTTGGATGGTATGTTGTCCAAACGGGGGCGATAACTGTTTCCCACCAATGAAGTAAATACCCCCTTCGGCGCGTTGCGCCACTTCCCCACGGGGGCAGAATATTACCCCCCCCGTCCGGTCTTCGACCGTACTTCCCCCACGGGGGGAGAATTACAAATAAAAAATAATTTTTCACTTTCTTTAAAATTAAAACTTTGTTAAAATAGAAAGCGATAGAAGGGAAAGGCGAAAGGAATATGCGTAAAATATTACTGACTTCCGTGTTGGTATGTATCGTGTTTTCTGCGTTTGCAGATGACCCTGTGTATATCACAGATGGTTCAAAATGTACGAATGCTACGACTGGGACAACGGGTGGTAATATAAGTTTAAGAACAGTGTATCAGCCAAAATCTATTCCAATTACATGGGAATCTAATGGGACAACATATACAACATCAACATGTACATACGATACACAATTACAGATGCCGGTTGCGCCAACACGATTGGGGTATACATTTGATGGATGGACATTGGAAGAGGCATGTTCTTTATCAAATTTGAATACGAGTATTGGTGGAGATAAGCATGCATGCATAGAAATTGTTGAATGGGAAGGTAGTAATTGTTCGAATAATGAAAGTCCAACGACATACGGTTTGACTGTTCCTGGACAATGGGCGGTACCATTTAGTTATGGAACGGTATTTGGTATGGCAAAATGCAGTGCAAAAAGCGGGGATCACCATGATTGGGCATGGGGTGGCAACAGTGCCGATTGGACATCTGATGCGACAACATTGGACGGTGCCACTGGTGAAAAACAATATTGCTGGTGCAGTGCGACGGCATATACACAATCGGGGGAAAATCAATGTCAATTGTCGTCATCGTCGTGGGTATTTCTAGATAAATACGACTCGTCGGCAGATTGCGCGGATTTCTGTGCGGGTTACTGTGCGAAACACGTCGAAGGCACCTCCTTCCGTGTGGCGTTATTTGGTGCGGCGCAATAAAATTTCTATTTTGTATTTATTGGGGCGTGGTTTGACATAATTGCTAGTTTGATTTTGTCTGCGATTTGACCCTGTAATATTGCGATATTTTGTTTTTTATCGTTCCATTCGTCCATTGATTTAATTTCTGGCTGGGTTAACAATATACGCATATCTGTCAATTCGCTTGATATTTTATCACAAATCTTTGCCAGTTCTGGTTTCAAAGAATCTGGAATGTTTGGGTTGTTAATGTCAAATTGTTTCATTCTGTCTTTGGTGTTTTTGATGTAATCCCAAAATATCGTTTTGTTTCGACTTAATAACATAATTATACCTTTTTGTTTGTTTGTTCTTTGAATGTTTTATAGCACAAAAAAAACAGAAAAACAAGGTTTTGTATGGGAAAGAATATTTGTTTAATCTTTCCTTGAGAATTGGCTATATGTTTGCTATGCTGGAATCGATGGGTAACAAAAAGGAGCCAGTATGTGCGGAATTTTTGGTTATTGTGGGGGCAAAAAGGCTTCTGAAATTTTAATCGAAGGTTTAAAACGCCTTGAATATCGTGGCTATGATTCCAGTGGTATTTGTGTTGGGAATGGTTCAAATTTTTCTGTGTATAAACGTGTCGGTAAAATAAAGGTGTTGGCAGATGCTTTGCCAGAAGAACCGTTCGGTCATAATGGAATTGCGCATACGCGTTGGGCTACGCATGGGGGGGTGACAGAAGCAAACGCGCATCCGCATACTGATTGTAATGAAAAAATCGCCATAGTTCACAATGGTATTATTGAAAACTATCAACAATTAAAAGATAAATTATTGGCCAAAGGTCATAAGTTTAAATCTGAAACTGATTCCGAAGTTATTGCTCATTTAATTGAAGAAGTTTTTGATGGTGATTTAACCAAGGCTGTGAAGCAAGTTTTACCAATGCTCAAAGGGACTTATGGTTTAATCGCAATGCATGTTGATTGTCCCGATGTTTTGGTGGGTGCAAGAAATGGGTCGCCTTTGATTTTAGGAATTGGAAATAATGAAATGTTTTTGGCGTCTGATGTTAATGCTATGGTGGCTTATACTAAGCAAGTTGTATATTTGAACGACAAAGAAATTGTCACTGTGACGCCAGACGGTTTTACAACAAGCGATGTTCAAGATAACGCAATTCACAAAGATATTACTACGGTGGAAATGGATGGCGAATCTTTCGATAAACAAGGCTATGACCATTTCATGATGAAAGAAATTGCTGAACAGACAGAAGCGATTAAACGCGGTATGGTCGGGCGCTTAAATATTGATGAAGCAACTGGACATTTGGGCGGTTTGAATATGGGCAATGCTCAATTGCTGGATGTGGAACGCATTGTGTTGGTGGCGGCTGGGACGTCTTATTATGCAGGAATGACCGCCAGTTATTTAATCGAAAATTTAGTGCGAATTCCTGCACATGTGGAATTGGCAAGCGAATTGAGATATAAAAATATTATCGTAGAAAAAAATACTTTGTATTTTGTGATTTCTCAATCTGGGGAAACAGCAGATACTTTGTTCGCTTTGCGTGAATTACAGCGCAAGGGTGCGCATGTGTTGGGAATTTGTAATGCAGTTGGTTCTACGATTGCACGTGAAACTGATGGTGGGGTTTATATTCATTCAGGACCAGAAATCGCCGTGGCATCGACCAAGGCATTTACTTCGCAATTAACTGCGTTGTATATCTTTACTTTGTTGATGGCGCGCATCCGTCATTTGTCTTTTGAACAGGGCAGAGAATTTATCAATGCGTTTAATGAATTGCCTGCTTTGATTGAAGAGATTTTATCAGCAGATGACAAAATTGAACAAATCGCAGACAAATATTATAAATCTCAAAACTTTATGTTTATGGGGCGCGGAATTAATTATCCTGTGGCAATGGAAGGTGCTTTGAAATTAAAAGAAATTTCTTATATTCATGCCGAAGGTTTTGGTGCAGGTGAATTAAAGCATGGCCCAATCGCGTTGATTAATGAACAAACGCCTTCGTTCTTTTTGGTGCCTGATGATGCTTTGCGCGATAAAAATATTTCTAATATGAAAGAGGTCAAAGCACGGGGCGGAAAAATTATCGCTGTGTGTACCAAGGGCGATGACGAAGTCAAAGAAATCGCAGATGATGTAATCGAAGTGCCTAAAATTATGCCTTGTTTTTATCCGTTCTTGTTGGTGGTGCCGTTGCAATTATTCGCATATCATTGTGCTGTGAAATTGGGACGCGATGTAGATCAACCACGCAATCTGGCAAAATCTGTCACGGTGGAATAGGGCTCCACTTGTTCACATTTAGCAAAATAAAAAATACACCCGTTGGGTGCATTTTTTATTTTGGTGGGAGTATGCTTGCATTAATCGAGCAGAAAACAAACAAGAATTTGCTGATTTAATGCAACAGGTAAAAGAGTTTAAAGAAAAATGGTTAATTTCACCAATGGGTGAAAATTGATTCATAAAGGTTTTGATTTTTTAATATACGATTTTATAATATGGATGTACTTAGGAGAATCGTATGAAAAAATTATTTATTATATGTGTTTTATTATTAAGTGGATGTTCTTGGTTCAGGGAAACGGATGTTAACTGGGTTCCAGATGTTAAAACAGAGCAAGTTGCATGTTGTGTAACAGACCAACAGGTTCATGGAGCTATTTATTCTGCATTATTAAACCGCAAATGGAATATAAAAGATAAAACCGATAATACATTTACTACTACAATATCTTGTGGTAACCAAAAAATAGAAATAATTTTTGAAAATTCAGATAAGGAATATACAATTACTGCAAATAGCAATGGAATAGAAAATATTTATCAATATCGTTATTGTATAGAATCTCATACAAATAAAATAAACAAATATATAAAGATATATTTGAAGAAGGCAATTAGAAAAGCTGCTAGCAAAGAACTTAGTGGAGTAAAATAACTTTTAAATATCGGAACAAATTTATTCGAAGATTGATAAAAATTAGTGTTTTTCGGATATGCTTTCTTCGAACCGTTAAAAGTATTAGAAATCTAAAGAAAAACCGCACTTTTTAAGTGCAGTGTATCTTTTGGCGGGAGGGTGCCTCGATGAACATTAATTAAAATTAAAAAAATCTTGTGAACTGCGATTTTTTAATATTTTACTAAATGTTCATCTTCGTAGTCGCCATGCGCGCCTATTATTCACGAAAATAAGATTTTCGTATGACACTATCGTGTCATGGCGCTCTGGCGGCTCCACCCGCTCCCACTTTTTGCAAAATAAAAAAAGACCCATTCGGGTCATTTTTTATTTTGGTGGGAGCGGGTGGAGTCGAACCACCTCAGTCTAAGACAACAGATTTACAGTCTGCCCCGGCTCTCCGACTCCGGCGCGCGCCCAAAACTGTTACCACAATTTGTGGTGCGAGCAGAGGGAATCGAACCCTCATTTCAAGCTTGGAAGGCTTGCATTCTAGCCTTTGAACTATGCTCGCTATAATTTCGTAAGCCCTGTGATTATATCGTATTTTTTTATAATTGCAAGCATTTATTCAATGTGGCTGGTTTGGCTATTTTCTCGCTTTTTCTTCCTTGGTCATATGGTTTTTCATCGCCATAATTCTTTTGTAAGATTCACGTATTCGCGATTTTTTTATTTTGCCTTCTTTGACCAATTTTACAATTATTTTATTTACATCGCTGCCGCGGTTTTTATCAAAAGTTAAATTGTTGCCGAATACCAAAATATCGTTGCCTGCGTTAATAGCCATTTCTATTGCGGTTTCAGTGCCGTATTTGCTCGCGATTGCGCCCATATCCATATCGTCTGAAACAATCACGCCGTCAAAGCCCATGTTGCGAACCATATCAATTGTCTTTTTTGATAAAGACGCGGGCAGGGTATCAAAGTTTTTATTTACAACATGTGCAACCATCACCATTGTATAAGGTGTTGCGTTTGGTAATAAATTTTTATATGGCGTTAATTCATAATCTTGGTATGTGTTTGTTATATCTGTTAACCCTTCGTGAGTGTCCCCAGCAGCAGACCCGTGTCCCGGAAAGTGTTTGAATGAATATGCAATGCCAGCGCGTTCAAGTCCGCGTGCAAATGCAGCACCATGCTGGGTGACAATGTCTGGGTCAGCAGAAAAACTGCGCCATTTTGCGCCGATTGCAGGTGATTCAGGGTTTACATCTATATCCAAAAGTGGCGCAAAATCAACATTAAATCCCAAATCAGACAAACGTTTGCCCAAATCATAAGCCGTTTCATAAGTTGTTGTTATGTCGCCAGTCCCCAATTCTTTGGCAGATGGGATTGATGCAAAACCATGTTCGGTTTTTAATCTTTGAATTTGTCCACCTTCTTGGTCAATCGCGATTAATAATTTTTGTGGTGCCAAAGATTGCAAATGTGAATTTAATTTTTTTACCTGGTCTGTATTCTTTATATTAGATGAAAATATTTGTTTTTTTGCCTCTGTTATATCCATACCCTGTGCCAGCAGACCAGACACATCAACATCAAATAAAATCACACCACCGATTGTGCCTGTTTTGATTTGTTGTTCCACAGCAGAAAATTCTTCGGGGGCAGAACCCATACCATCACCATGAAAACCAGTCATTATCATTTGACCAGCCATTTTTTCAATGCTGGGCGTGGAAGAATAATATATCGAAATGCCACCAATAAAAAGCAACCCAAAAAATATCGCAATTAAATTTTTATGTTTCATTCTTCAATCTCCACGCTGTCAATGTATTTACGAGATATTGTTTCGTATTTTGCAGATTCGTATTCTGGGTTGGATACTGTTTCTGTTTCGCTGGATTCATAAATTTGCACAGGTGCGTATGCAGGTTCGCTGTCGTCGTCTGCAACATAATTTGCACCGATTGTTTTTGTTCTATACGCTGATTTTCTGCGCAAATCATCTGGTATAGTTATGTAATCACCAGGATTTATACCACGTGTAGACAATTCTTTTTCATCCACTTGGCGAAGATTGGTTGTGTTTATACTGTAAAGTGGGTTTAAGAAATTTTGTGGTGCGTCAACCAATGTAGTGGCGATGCCCGTTCCATTTAATTCCATTATGCGCAAAGCACGTTCCGATTCACCAGATGGTTGCAGGCGGAAGATTCCACTGGTTCCTGTATATCCACTGGGGTCAAAAAGAAATGCGTTTTGTCCCTTTTGTGAAAACAGCATCCCCAAAGCCAGATTTGCAGCGTCATATCCAAATGCTGCCAAATAATCTGGATCTTTACCAGCCATCATATTATAAAGGCTGACAAAATTATTAGATATTTCTGGCAATGTTGCATACTTTGCCCCGCTCATAGTGAAATCGGCTGCGATGTCGGAACCATGCCAAAGTGTTGTTCCGTAAAATGCTGCGTCTTTGTTGCCAACACCGTAATAGCGCAAAAAGGACGCCAAAGTTTTTGAATCTTCGCCATTACCAAGAAACAAAATCGAATCGTATGGTAAATCACCAAGAGTTTCTGTTCTTGATATTTTTTCAAGTTGATGACGCAGACTATATTTTTGTTGCGCAGTCAAAGATTCTTTGGCAAGTATATCTGATAAAACTTCGCGGGCGCGAGAATTAGCAGCACTTCGTGCATTATACATTGATGCACGCATGGACACTTCTTTGATTGAATCAGAATTGCCAGGTGTATAATAGAATAATCCTTTGATTGGGATGTTATACACAGATGATACTTTGTTTGCAACAGATGCCATCAGTTTTCCAGAATTGTCATTGGGCGCCAAAACAACCATGTTTTTGGCACCATCTTGTTGCATTTGACGAACAATTGCTTCAATGCTTTGGGTTGGAATTAAATTCATAGTCATTACATTGTCGCCAAGAGAATTTACATCAGATGTAAATGATATCGCCGGAATTTTTGATGATTTCATATCTCGTAAAATAGATGTGTCTTCGGCAAAAAGCGGACCGATTATAACGTCTGGATTTTCGTAAAGCGCAGTGTGTATAACTGTTTCGCGTCTTGTTTTGTCGCCAGATAAATCGTAAAAGGACACCTTTATATTTGGTTTCACTTTGCGCAAAAATGCAGTTTCAACAGATGTTTTTATATCGTTTCCAACAACTTTGGCATCGCCAGTCATCGGTAATAATACTGCGACATTTGCAGTTGGACCGCCACTGTCAGAACCATAAACAGACGTCGAATAAAGATAACTGTCTTGGATATCTGTTGGGTTAGAAGTTGCCGGTTGGACATTTTTTATTGCGCGGTTTGTGCTGCAACTTGCCAGCAAAACGCTGAAAAAAATTAAAATTTTATTTATATGCATTGAAAATCCTACTTTTTGCATGTATTATTTTACTATAAAAGGATTCAAAATGCAATCAGGACTTTATGTAGTTGGAACACCTATTGGAAATTTGGCGGATATGTCGCCCAGAGCAATTGAAATTTTGCAAAATGTTGATTTAGTTGCTGCTGAAGATACACGTGTTTTTGCAAAATTGGCTAAGCATTTTAATATAAAAACCAAAGTGGTTGCGTGTCATGAACATAATGAACGCGAAGTTGTCGATTCGTTGATTGAAAAAATAAATCAAGGTATGGCAATCGCAACTGTGTCTGATGCGGGTATGCCTGGCATCAGCGATCCAGGATTCAGGATAGTTCGTGCTGCTCGGGAAGCAGGGGTTGATGTATTTATGGTGCCAGGACCGACGGCTGCAATTTCCGCGTTGGTGTTGTCTGGTTTCCCAACCGATAGGTTTACTTTCTGTGGTTTCTTTGATGAAAAGAAAGTGCGCGAAGATAATAAAATTCGTCATACTATTATATATTATGAAAGTCCAAATCGGGTTATGAATACAATCAAAATTTTGGCATCTGTTATGCCAGAGCGAAAAATTGCGATTGTTCGTGAAATTACAAAAATTTATGAAGAAACTATAATTGGATATCCTGCTGATTTGGTGAATATAGATGCTCCTCGCGGGGAAATCGTTATTGTAGTTGCGCCTGCGCCTGATAGAAAGATGAGCGATAGTGAAATCAGTGAAATAGTAAACGATATTGTTGCAAATTCAACAAAATCAGCAGCAGCAGAACTTGCTGCACGCAGTGGAATTTCAAAAAAAGAAGCATACAAAAAATTGGTGAAAAAATCATGATAAAATTTGTTGGATCTTTTGAAACTGTTAAATCTTTGCCGAAAACTCAATTTGCAGAATTTGCATTTGTTGGGCGCAGTAATGTTGGAAAATCTTCATTGATAAATGCGATTGTTGGTGAAAAAGTAGCACGGACTTCTAATACACCTGGACGGACCCAAAGTTTAAATCTTTTTAATTATAATGACAAAGTTATGATTGTTGATTTGCCAGGGTACGGTTATGCACGTGCTTCTAAGGAGACTGCGTTGCGCTGGTTGGAAAGATTAGAAGAATATTTATTAAATCGTTCACAACTTAGACGGCTTTTTATTTTGATAGATTCAAGAATAGGCCCAAAAGATTCTGATTTGGAATTGATGGATTTTTGTGA
Source organism: Alphaproteobacteria bacterium (assembly GCA_017524525.1). Classification (GTDB taxonomy): domain Bacteria; phylum Pseudomonadota; class Alphaproteobacteria; order Rs-D84; family Rs-D84; genus Enterousia. Next base: position 34,858 of record JAFXVM010000010.1, read on the forward strand.
TGAAAATGGTATTTGTTATCAAATAGTTTATACAAAAAAAGACAAAAAAATTCGTGAAAAAGAGCAGGTCAAAATTAAACATGAAAATCATCCTGCGATGGTGGAGTGTGTGTTGGAAACATCTGCTGAAAAAAAGTTAGGTTTACAAGATTTAAGAGATATTATCGGTGTTAAATAATAATATTTTTAATGTGTCTAATCCAATGCATATTTTAGATGCGTTGTGGGGGCTGGTTTCGCAATATAAAGATGATTTTTCGCGCGTTTTAATTTTTTTGCCGTCAAATCGTGCTATTAAAAGTGTTGAAAAAAAGATTGTTGACAGCGTTGGTCATGCTGTTGTTTTACCTAATTTGATTCCGCTTGGGAACGGTGTGGACGAAGAAGCAGCAGAAGATTGTATTGATATAATATCTAATCAAGAAAGAATAATTATTCTGGCTAAATTATTGTCAGCAGATGCCAATGTAAAAAATATGGCTACTGCATTACCTGTTGCTCGCGATTTTGTTCGTATGCAAGATTATCTTGAAAATGAAGGTGTTAAAATCCAAGATATAAATTGGGCTGAATTAATAGATGATAAATACGCAAATCATTTTCAAAACAAAGCGCGTATATTAGATATTATCAAACAATTGCCAACTGAACGTTTAACAAATACTCAAAAAAGAAATGCTGACATTCGTGCTTGGATAAAGCATTTGGACGAATATGATTGTGTGATTGTGTGTGGGTCAACTGCATCTGTGCCAGCCACGGCAGATTTAATGGAAGCAGTCGCAAAAAATAAAAATGGGAAAATAATTTTATCCGGTAAAATATCAGGAAGAAAAGAAGATTTTGAATTAGATACTAACCCTTATCATGCTGAATATGAATTTTTGAACAGATTGGGTGGCAGTGCAGAAGATGTACAAACTTTGGATGTTGGAAAAAGCGAGGTTATGGATGTGATGAATATCGCTTTTTCAAATACTGGGCAACACATAAATAATAATCTTGAAAATGTTAGATTAATAGAATGTGTGCGGGAAAGCGAAGAAGCGGTTGTGGTTGGAAAAATAGCGTCAAATGCGGTTTCGCAAAATAAATCTGTGTTGGTAATTACGCCTGATGCGGCAGCAAATCAAAGAATAAAATCAGAAATGGAAAAACTTAAAATAAGTGCTGATTTTTCATCTGGTCTTTCGGGGGAAAATACAAATCTTGGTCGCGCTGTGTTGAATTTGTTTGATTATTGGTATGAAGAATCTGTTCAAGATTTTGAAGCAAGATACAAAGAAAGTAATTATAACCTGTTTGATATGTTGGTGCGTTTTGTTGATGAAAATCCTGATTTTGATTTTCAACCAAATTTTGTAATAGAAAATGAAGATGATATTGCTGTGTGGCAGGCTGTAAAAAGTATCGCTGAAATTTTATGTGCGAATAATATCATTTTAAATGTTATGGATGCACGTGCAGTCATAGCCGATGCAATGAGCAGTGTGACTGTTCGAAAATCTAGACCAGATGATTGCAAGGTTTGTGTGATTGGAACTATTGAATCTCGTATGCAGACCGCGGATGTGATAATATTGACTGGTCTTAATGAAGATATGTTTCCAACTGTTGGATATAGAAATGCTTGGTTGCCAAGTAATGTTGCTAAAAAAATAGGGCTGCCGTCACCAAATCGTAAGGTGTCTTTGATGGCTTTGGATTTTATGAATTTATCTTGTGGGGCGGAAGTTTATTGGTTGCGCTCTAAACAGTCTGGGGGAAATTTAACGACAGAATCGCGGTATCTGTCGCGGGTGCGGGTCGCCGTTGGAAATGTAAAAGAAGGAAATGAAATTTTAAAGTCTGTACGGGAAATGGACGATGTTGAATATAATCCGCTGGATTATTCGCCGCCAGCACCACCAATCGATAAAAGTGATGTTTGGGTGACAGAACTTGATTTGTTAATCCATAACCCATATGCTTTTTATGTGCGGCATATTTTAAGATTAAAGCCGAAAGATGATTATTGGGTTTTGCCTGATGCGCGTCAATTTGGAAATTGTGTGCATGACGCAGTTAGATATACAGAAGATTATAGTGCTGAAAATTTAATTCGTGAAATGGATAAACGAGCCATAGATATTTTGCCACCTGGGTCAATATTATTCCATTTTTGGCATAAAAGATTTGAAGATTTTGCACCTTGGCTGGAAAAGTATTTAAAAAATCAAGTTAATCTTCATAAAGAAATTGATGGTAGTATAAATATTATGGGGCGCAATGTGTATGCTCGTGCTGATATTGTTTCCAGTGATGGTGTTGCAGATATAAAAACAGGGGAAGCACCAAAGCAAAGTCAACTTAAAGAAGGTATGATTCCGCAATTACCATTAGAAGGATTTATGTGGCAGAATGGTGGCTTTAAAATCGATGGAATAAATGTTTCGTTGACACCGATTTTGCAATTTTTACATCTGTCAAAGGACAAAGAAGGCTTTGATTCAGGTTATGAAAACGAAGTTGCTCAAGAAATGATAGATAATACTGTTCAAAAGGTACGAGAATTATTCGGGCAATATAGTACTGATAAAGTGGCAGAATACGAATACCGTGAAGCCAAAGGCGCAAAGTATCACGAATTTGATGATTTGGCACGGGTTGGGGATTAATCTTTGATTTCCAACATTAATCCACAATGGTCTGTGGGTTTGTTTGCTAGTCTTGGTCCCATATCAATTTCACAATTTTTTACCATTTGTGTTGCGCGTTTATTACATAAAAAATAATCTAATCTTAAACCTTGTTTGTTGCCAACTGTATCGCGACCTCGATATCCGTACCAAGTATAATCTGTGTCATTTGGATGTAGTTTGCGCCATGCGTCTGTCCAACCCATATCCAACCATTCTTGCATAATTGCGCGGGCATCAGGTGCAGAAATTGATGAACCAATATAATTTTTTGGATTCCAAATATCTTTATCAGTAATTGCTACATTGAAATCGCCGGCGATTACCACAGGTTCTTCGCTTTCTAGATATTGGGATATATATTTTGTAAATGCGCGCATCCAATCTAACTTGTATGGAAATTTAGGTGATTCAATACAATCGCCATTTGGCATATATACATTTATTAAACGAACACGACCATCAATTACACATTCAAGAAAACGCGCGTTTGCATCTGGATAATCTGGCATGCCACGAATCGTGTCTTCAATAGAATATTTTGAAAAAGTAGCAACCCCGTTCCATGATTTTTGACCGAATACTTTTATATTGTATCCATATTCGTCTAATAGATTTGACGGAAAATTAGCGTTGTCTACTTTTAATTCTTGGACAAGTATTGTGTCGTATTCGCCTTGGGCTAAAATGTCCATAAAACTTTCGATATGGGCGCGGATAGAATTAATATTCAAAGTAAGTATTTTCATATTTGCAATCTTTTTTTTATGATATTATAATATACCTTGTCCAATATAAAAACAACAAGGATTTTATGTTATGAACATGTATCAGTTTTTAGAGCAGGTGGCGAAAGAATCGCCAAATGCTTTGTATTTGGTACGCGAAAAAATCACATTCAAGGAAGTTCTAAAATTAATCCATGCACGTGCAACTACACTTAAAAAAGCCGGGGTAAAGGCTGGGGATGTGGTTGGGTTGTTGGCTCATAATATTCCAGAATTTCCGGTGACTTTGTTTGCCATATGGTATCTTGGCGGAACAGTTTTGTTGTTGGATACAAATTTGACTCCGTTTGAATACGATAACATGACCAAAACGGTTAAATGTAAGTTCGTATGTGCTGAGAAATCTTTTTTCTATAAAGCAAAAGGTTTTAAATTTTTTGATATAGAAACCAAAGATGGCAAAGCAGATGCGAGATTAAAGCCAGCGAAAATAGGCGATGATGATATTGCAACTTTGTCGTTTACATCTGGTTCAACTGGTCAGCCAAAGGTTGTGCCTTTAACACATGGCAATCTTAAGACTTCTTCTGATTGTTATGCAGATATGGGGCAATGGATTCACAAAAATGAAATAATGTATGGCTTTTTGCCACTTTACCATGTGTTCGGTTTTGCTGCTGGTATTTTGGCACCAATGCATTTTCATATGGGAATTTTATTGCAGCCTACGATTAATCCAAAAAATATTTTGGATGATTTCAAGACTTATAAGCCACATTGTATTCCGGCTGTCCCAAGACTTTGGGAGGTTTTTCGAAACAAAATTATCGAAGGAATCAAAGCACAACACAAATGGTGGTTGGTTTCTTTTGTTTTGAAATATCAAAAAGTTTTGAACAGAATCGGTTTTGCATGGCTGGTAAGAAAAGTTCAAAAACCATTACAAGATATTTTTGGTGGTCGTGTTAATTTGATGATTGCAGGTGGTGCAGCTACGAAGCCAGAGGTGGAAAGTTTCTATGAATCTTTGGGGATTGCTTTTGTCCAAGGTTATGGAATGACTGAAACTGTGGGGCCGTTTTGTTGTTCAAGACCTGTGAAACATCGTGTTCCTTTTGCGTTTGGAACGCCCGTGGGATGTTCTGAATGTACAATCAGGGATGCAGACGAAACTGGTGTTGGGACACTTTGGGTAAGGGGACCGAATATATTCAAAGGTTATTTAAATAATCCATCTGCGAACAAAGAATTGTTTGATAAAGATGGTTGGTTCAATACTGGCGATTTGGTCTATTTAGATAAAAATAAGCAATATCATTTTGCTGGTCGTAAAAAACAAGTAATTGTTTTGGACAGTGGTAAAAATGTTTATCCTGATGAATTGGAAGCACTTTTTATGAACATAGAAGGCGTGAAAAATGTCGCTGTGTTTGAACACAAAGTCAAAGGTAAAACTGTGACATATGGTGTTTTCCAAGTAGAAGATGGTATGAACATAGACAAATTATCTAAGGAGATTGCAAATCAAAATAAAAAGGTTGCGTCCTATAAATGGGTGACTCATTTTGCAATGACAACTGATGATTTGCCTGTGACCAGTACTCAAAAAGTAAAACATCATGTTGTTCGTCAAAATTTGATAGACGGAAAATATCCAAATAAACATGAATAATTAATTGTTGTATTTTAATAAAGGGATGAAAAACTATGAATATGTATCAATTGTTAGAAAAAAATGTAAAAAGAAATCCAAAGACAGTGTTTTTGGTTCGTGAAAATGTGACTTTTGAAGAACTGCCAAGTTTGGTTCAAGCACGTGCTACAACTTTGAAGAAAGCAGGTGTCAAAGCCGGTGATGTTGTTGGGCTGTTGTCACATAATTTACCTCAATTTCCAATAACTTTGTTTGCTATATGGTATTTGGGCGGAACAGTTTTGTTGTTGGATACAAATTTGACGCCTGTGGAATATGAAAATATGGCAAAAACAACAAAGTGTAAATTTGTATGTGCTGAAAAATCTTTCTTTTATGATACTAAAACTTTCAAGTTTTTTGATATAGAAACCAAAGATGGCACAGCAGATAAAGATTTAAAGCCATATCCGTTAAAAGATGAAGATATTGCGACTATGTCATTTACATCTGGTTCAACTGGTAAACCAAAGGTTGTGCCATTAACACACTTTAATTTGGTTTCTTGTTCCGATAATTTGGAATATTTGAATCAGTGGTTAAAGCCAGGCGAAATGTTCTATGCGTTTTTGCCACTTTACCATGTGTTCGGTTTTGCAGTTGGATTTTTGGCACCACTTCATTTTGGTATGGGGATTTTGTTGCAATCGACAATTAATCCTAATGCAATTATGGCAGATTTTGCGCAATATAAACCACAGGTTATACCTGCGGTGCCAAAGTTGTGGGAAATTTTCCGCAAAAAGATTATTGATGGCATCAAGGCTAAAAAGAAATGGTGGTTGGTATCATTCATCATGAATAATCAAAAATGGTTGCGTATGATTGGGTTAGGCAAATTGGTTGACAAAGTATTGAATCAAATACGCGCTGTGTTCGGTGGTCGTGCCAGATTGCTGGTCGCAGGTGGTGCCGCGACAAAACCAGAAGTTGAAAAATTCTATACTCAATTAGGAATGGCTTTCGTTCAAGGATATGGTATGACTGAAACAGTTGGACCAATCTGTTGTTCAAAACCTTTGAAAAAACGTGTTCCGTACGCTTTCGGTGCGCCAATGGGTGATACTGTGTGCGAAATTCGTAACAAAGATGAAGATGGTATTGGAATGCTGTGGGTTCGTGGAAATCAAGTTTTGTGCGGATATTTGGATAATGATGCTGCTAACAAAGAAGCGTTTGACAAAGATGGTTTCTTCTGCACAGGCGATTTAGTATCCATGGATAAAAATGGCGAATTACATTTTGCTGGTCGTAAAAAACAAGTGATTGTTTTGGACAGTGGTAAAAATGTTTATCCTGATGAATTGGAAGGTTTGTTCATTGAAATCCCAGGCGTTAAAAGTGTCGCTGTGTTTGAACACGAAATAAATGATAAAACTGTTGCGTATGGTGTATTTAGTGTTGAACCTGATATGACCATGGAAAAACTAGCGAAAGAAATCGCAGAAAAGAATAAAAAGGTTGCTTCATATAAATGGGTGACTCACTTTGCGATGACAACTGATGATTTGCCTGTGACCAGTACACAGAAAATTAAACACCATGTTGTTCGCCAATGGTTAAAAGATGGTAAATACACAGATAGACATGAATAAAATAAAAAAAATGAAGGTAGGCACATAATGAATATGTATCAAAAATTAGAAAATGCGGTTAATCAATGGCCAGAAAATTTGTTCTTGGTTCGTGAAAATATCACTTATTCACAGTTTTTAGACCAGGTGCGTGCACGGGCTTCTTCGTTAAACAAAGCGGGAATTAAAAATGGTGATGTTGTTGGCATTTTGTCGCATAATTTACCCCAGTTTCCATTGACTTTGTTTGCTGTGTGGTATTTGGGTGGAACTGTGTTAATGCTTGATACAAATTTAACACCACGCGAATATGACAAAATGTGTGAAATTGCGGGATGCAAATTTGTATGCGGGGAACCTTCGTTCTTTTATAAAACAAATAAATTTAAGTTTTATGATATAACAAAGAAAGACGGCAGTATTGATTACGATTTAAGGGTTTATCCTTCGGAATCAACAGATATTGCGACTATGTCGTTTACTTCTGGTTCAACTGGGACTCCAAAGGTTGTACCGCTAACACACTTTAATTTGATAGAATGTGCAAATTCTTTGGAAGATATGTCTGATTATTATCATTCTGGCGAAATAATGTATGGCTTTTTGCCTTTGTATCATATATTTGGGTTTGCAGTTTGTATATTGGGAACAATTCAATATGGTGGGGGGCTGGTCTTGCAACCTGTGATTAATCCAAAATATATTCTGGATGATTTTAAGAAATTTAGACCACATGTTATTCCTGTTGTTCCGCGCGTTTTGGAATTGTTCCGCAACAAGATTATTGATGGGATGAAACAACAAAAGAAATGGAGAGTTGCATCTTTCATTTTGAATAATCAAAAAACTTTGAAAGATATGGGATTAGATTTTGTTGTTCGCAAAGTCCAAGAACCGTTGTTGGAAATATTTGGGGGACGCGTCCGTTTGCTTATTGCAGGTGGTGCAGCCACTAAACCAGAAGTTGAAAATTTCTATGAATCATTAGGATTAGCGTTTATCCAAGGGTATGGTTTAACAGAAACTGTCGGGCCCATTTGTATTTCTAAACCTACGAATAAAAGATTGGCTTATTCTGTTGGGGCACCTACATCTAATAACGAATGCGAAATTCGTGACAAAGATGAAAACGGCGTTGGTATTTTATGGGTGCGTGGACACCAAGTGTTTAATGGATACCTTAATAATGACGAAGTCAACGCGACAGTATTTGATGAAAAAGGTTTCTTTAATACTGGCGATATGATGTATATGGATAAAAACGGCGAATTACATTTCGCAGGTCGTAAAAAACAAGTGATTGTTTTGGACAGTGGTAAAAATGTTTATCCTGATGAATTAGAAGGCTTGTTTATGGAAATAGACGGCGTTAAAAATGTCGCTGTGTTTGAACACAAAGTAGGTGATAAAACTGTTGCATACGGCGTATTCCAAGTTGATAAAGGTATGACAATGGAAAAATTGGCTGCTGCAGTTGCCGAAGCAAACAAGAAAGTAGCATCTTATAAATGGGTGACGCATTTTGCAATGACAACGGAAGATTTGCCAATGACCAGTACTCAAAAAGTCAAACATCATATTGTTCGACAGAAGTTAATTGATGGGGAATATCCTGAAAGACACGAATAAATAATAAATCTGTTTGTCGTTATCTCGCTCATGTAACATTTGTGCATTTCGCTTGATAACGACAGCGCATCTTTATCATTCTAATTTATTTATATAAAATGAAATTTTTCACTTTTCTTTAATCTTGAAATTTGATAAAATAATTGCATCGAACAAAGGGAAAGAAAGGAGTAAAAAATGATACAATCGGCTGAAACCCGCAGAAACCTACACACACA
>JAFXVM010000011.1 GCA_017524525.1 Alphaproteobacteria bacterium
GCGAACATTTTGTTTAATTCTGTTGAACCTTTAATCAGCAAATCCATCGATATGCCCTTTTGTTAAAGTATATTAAAATTTAAAGCCAGCAAATTTGTTTTTGAATTCTTCTGCACGTTTACCTTTGGCGCCTTCGTTGCTGCGTTGACCTGTCCATGCTGGATGATTCAAATTATCCGTAGACAAAACCAAATCTTTTTTTACAGAAGAGTACATTTTTACGGTCTTTCCGTCAGTTGTTGTGACGTTAATTTCGTGATATTCTGGATGAATTCCTTTTTTCATCTTGATGTCCTTTGTTTTATGATTTACTGAATATAGCCTGAAGATTATACCTGCTTTTTTCTTAAAATCAAGATAAAGTTATCGTTTTTATGCCTAATATTGCCCGATACAGCCCAAATATGAATTACCAGTCGATTCGATAATATTTATGAACTGATTTTGGTTTTTTCCTGAAAACAGAGCCAAAATCGTTCCTGCATCTGTTGCCAACATATCTGTGACAGTCGCAATAGATGAATTCATTTTCTTGAAAAAACCGCTGGCAGGTCGAATCTCAGCGGCAAATAATCTGTGTGTCCCATGCGATTTAGCACGTGTTTCGTCAACAATAACCATTAACTGACATTCTGGGGATATAATCATTTTATCAACTATGGCTGCATTTGCACCCAATAATTCACCCCACCAACCAGTAGATTCACAAAACACAGGATAATAAACAACCGATTCGGGATTGCTTTCAAAAATATTTGCCAAATCTAAATCAGACACGATAACATCTGGCATAACGCCGGTCGCATTATTTATAACCTTGCGCGCCAACTGGTAATCAGCGTTACCATTTGTTTTATATGGCCAATAAAGAATCGGAAATCTACTCATCGCTATGAATTATATCAGATTCGGTTCAAATAAAAAAGACCACTTTGTTAAATAAAGTACTTGATTTTTTATTTTTTTATCTTTGGCGCCTATTTTCTCGGCATTTAGGCCGTTGGACCTGCTCTAAATTGTCCTGTTCTTTCATTATAATAGAATTTATTTTCTACTGTATCATATATACATGGAACGCCAGCATTATCAAGCACTGGTATAAAACTGCGTACCAATGACCCATTATCAAAGATTAAACACCCGTAAAATTTGCAAGCACATTTCTCGCCAGAATATCCCGCATCATTCAATGTCAACAGGTATAATGTATTTGATGTGCTGAACGTCTGGTCTGGCAGGCTTTTTTCACGATCTTTCACCGACAATTTCTTTTCACCTAGACCAAAAGTCATTTTTCTGCTAGCAACAGAACTGCCATAATCTAAACTATCCGTGGCAGAACCAAATTCAGCATAGACATTCGATGGGTTAGAGCCATGGAATATTTCCAAAGCAAAAGAGTTATAACGTCCACCATCTCTGGCGCCAAACAAGAATATTTCCCCAGGATTTTGAATAGAATTTATTTCAACCGTCATAGACACTCTGGTATTATTATCTGGTCTAAATCCTGTATCAATATATTGCGTACCATCCGATTCGATATACTGAAGAGCAGTGTAACGCCCACCGGACGAACCAGAACCACCCCCACCAGATGAACCAGAACCACCAGAAGACGACCCACCAGATGCAGCGCTGTTTGCATTTTTATTTTTGCCCCAAGGCAAGCGTTTTTTGATTTCGTTCCACATTATGCCCAAATCTTTTTTGGCTGTTTGGTAATATTTATCCGAAATTTGAACTTTGAACAACATACTGGTTAATTGCGGAATCATTGTCATAAACATCGCCACAAAAATTCCCATTAATATAACAGTAATCAAACTGTTGTTTTGCATCATTAAACTGTCCATAAAGAATTCAGTGTCATTTTGTGTAATCGCCTGTTGCAAAACATCCGAACCAGACCAACTGCCAAAAGCAGCGTTCAAAAACATAACCATAAATACTAAAAATACCATGGTAATGGCAATACCAACCATTCCTTTGATAAGATCTTCCATCATTTGACGAATCGTTCGTCCGCCCTTTGGAAACAAAGCAAAACCATCATCATCAAACAACCACGCCATCAACATTAATGGCAACATTATTAAATCCATGGACAGTTTTACAAAAATTTCCAGAAAGAATAATGGTATCGGCAACAAAGCATAAAAGAACAAAACCAACACCAACAGCCCCGCAAAAAATAACGGAACATTTGGAAACACAGGTATTTTCCACAAAACTTTGTGCATATATTCTGTGTTAAAAGCCATGTTCAACATTGTCCAACCAACAGTCATACCAAGACCAGTAATTTGATGGACCTGGGCTACTTCGCATGCCAATTGATGTCTGGCTTTTGGCGAAAAAGCACCGTATGCCGCTGCATCCGCAGAAACTGACACAGGGTCAACAATGGCGGTCGCAACCATACATTCTGTGAAAGTTTTATTCTCTGACACTATCGAATCAAAAGTTGTCCCAATAGCCAAAGTCGGTTCTACTAAAACTTCTGTTACCATTCGCGGTAATGGCAACAACAAAAGCCCAACGACGACAGTCAATTTTACAAGATATGTTCCAAAATTGCCCGCCAATTTCGATGCGTCTTCCAGTTTATTATTAAGAAATCCTGCGGTTAATCGCCACGCTATCAGCACACCCAACAAAGTCGCAGACATTGGTATTACCACACGACCTATGGCTTTGAAAACACCTGGTAATAAATTTGATATTGCCAACATTATGTCTGAAAACATCTGGCATGTCCAACAAGAAGAAAAGAAATCTAGTGCTTCCTGCATATTTACTGGAGAAGCCGTTCGCCATATTGACACCCCAACTATTCCAACTGCAGCAGCAATTCCACCCACAACAATCGGTGCAATAGCACCCGCTGTCAAAGGAAACATTGCAACAAACATTAAACAAAATTTTTTTAACACTTTCATAATTTTAATTATACCATAAATTATTATAAATGTGATATAATTCAAACGTAAAAATAAAAAAAGGGAGAATGTACATACTTAAACACAGTATATCTTGGTTGTTTTATCGTGCCAAAGTTATGTTTGGGGCGATTGCTTTGCTTGGATTTTTTGTTCAACCAGCGCATGCAGATATTGTTGATTCTCTTAATCTTTCTCCGTTTGTACCACTGGTCTTAGATGCAATGATGAATATGGCAACATCTTTGTACGATTACTTTGTCGGCAAAGGTACAGGATTAATTTACATATTGGTCTATGCTTTTTTGGGTGGATATTTGGTACTTTATCTTGTCAAAATGCATTTACCAAAAGATTGGCTGGGGTTTTTGGGATTTACTGGCGGTGGCGAAATGTGGGACAGCAAAACAACAGGCTGGTCCATCGCAGAAAATGTGGCAAAACCATGTTTGCGCGCAATCATCGCGATAATTGTATTATTGCAAATAAAACCAATATATGTCACAGAATGGTTGGTGAATCCGTTTTTGGAATTCGGTGCAATTTATTCAGAAAGTGTTTTAAAATCTGTTTCTCATACAGAAGCCATTAAAGCAGATGCACCTATGTGTCCCGAGTCAGTTGCAGAACATGGTTGGATTTCAAAACGCAGTTGCGATTTCTTGGTTCAACCTGTGCATATTATTTCCCAAGAAAACAACCGTGTAATCAGGTACGGTTTTGGATATTTAAAATCTGGATTGCGCGGATTAATGACTTTGATTCCACATGGTGGCGAAAACATATTAAATGTTATCACTGGTATTTTACTGATTGTGGCTTTTGTTTCATCTAATGTGTTTATGGCTTTGTTAATCATACAATGTATTTTCGATTTTTGTTTATCGCTGATTATGTATCCATTTAAAGTGCTGGCATGGGTTGCAAAAAAATCAGATAAATGGTTCGATGTTTTACCAGCATTCAGCCAAATAATAGATGCTTTGAAAAAATTAATCATTACCATGATTGCTTGTTCGTTTATTTTATGTATCAATATCGCAATAGTACGCGCATTATTTCATTGGTCTTCAACTTCGTTCGTTGTTGCTGCTGGGGGTACATCTGCTACAAACATGCCTACTATTGCGAACAGTGCTGGCAATTTCGGTCAACATTCTTTGTTATGGTTATCTTCTATATTAACGTTTTTCTTGATGTTGAATATTTTCAAAATGACTCAGGAAAGATTAAAAATGTACGCCCAAGGCGCATCCACTTCGTTGTATGACAATGTCAAAGGTGATACAAAAGTAATGTGGGGCAAAGTCAAAAACACACCAAGCACAATCAAAAATATTTTTAACACAGCAAAAAAATTAAAAGGCGGCAAATAGCATGATTATGGGATTGGGCAATTTTTTGACTGACAGCACAATTCAATGTTGGACTTGTCCAGTGTTTGATACATTGTTTGCCATTATTTCCAATGCCGCAGGTGCAGCATATCAAAGACTGACCATGATAAGCGTTCTTATCTTCTGTGTACTGTTAGCGTTTTATGTATTAAATGTTTTCTGGAAAAATATTAAAAGTGGTGGTGAAGATAATGCTTTTCAAAAAACGCTTAAACCTGTTGTGATAAAGTCTTTGATAGCGTTAACATTATTAAGTGCAGGATTATTAGTTCCACGTCTTATATCGACAATAACTTTTGAACCAGCCGCAACTATAACACTGGAATTTTCAAAAACTTTGTTACCAAAAGATTATGTCATACCTGATGATTACACGCCAATTACATTAAATGGCGATGGATTTTTTAATGCAGAATTACGCGATACCATAATCAAAATGCTGCAAGTTAGTGTTTCAAATTTTCAAGTTTATATCAAAACAGGCATTGCGATTATGGATGCTACATTTTCTTTGACTGTTCCTTTTACTATCGGTGATATAATTCGACATATGATAGTATTTTTTATCGGTTTATTCCTGACTTATAACTTTGTAAAATTATTCATAAAATATTCTTTTTGTTTTCTAGACGTGATTGTTGCTATGGCTATGTTTGCTTTCTTTTTCCCATTGTCTTTGATATTTTTTATATTCAAAGATTCAGAAGGAACACCTGGTTGGATGAAGAAGTTAGGCAATTCATTAGGCGCAGACCAAATAAAAAAACTGATAAACGCCATTATCTCGATTTGTGCTGCGGTGTTAACTTACACAGTTGTTATGCTGATTATTCGTGGCTTTTTGAATTCAAATGGTGTTGATGCAGAAGCAATTAGAAATTCAACAGATGCATTATTGAATTTTGATTTAGATAATTCAAGCGCAATGGAAATAACTTTCACTGGCGCTATCGTGTTGGTTTATGTTATAAATTACATAGCTGACCAAGTTCCAAAAGTGTCGGAAACTATATTGTCTTCATTTGATGTAAAACTTGAAAATTCGTTGTCTAAGGAAATGGGCGAAAACACTTGGAAATTAACAAATATAATCGCAGAACAAACAAAGAATCTTGCGAAAACCATTATTAACAAAGGCAAGAAAGGCGACACAAAAGCAGAAGGTAAAAAATAATGCTGACGATGTTAAAAAAATGGCTTATCGAAAAAGCAGTAAAAATCGTAATGTTCTTAATTGCGATTGGTGTCGGCATTTGGTATTTGTCTTCTTCTATTGGGGGTGCATCTTTGTCTTATACCAGTGTTGATTTATTTATGAAACAAGTTGGCGCCACAGATGGAGATGTTTCCACAGTTAATGGTTGTTTTCTGTGCACGTATCTTGAAGAAATGTTTGCAGTTATGGGACGCGCGACAGAGATGTTTTGGAATGCTATTGTAAGCAAATTGTGGATATTGATGGCCATAGGATTTGGTTTATTTATAATATTCCATACAATTAAATTTTTCCGTGAACAAGCAGGTTCCAAAGACATCAAAGATTTAACCAACAACCAACCAAAAGTGGATTTTAAAAAATGGTTTGATAAGGTTTGGAAAACAGGTTTGCGCGTTCTTATCGCTGGTGCTTTGTTGGGTGCAGTAAGTTGGACAGGGACAAGTTCATTAAGGGCTGTCACAAACATTACTGTTACACCTGTTATGTATGTTGGTTCCCAGTTATCCATGGCAGCGACTGGTGTGATAAGCGGTGGAAAATGCGAATATCCAGAAATTGCCGAAACGGAAGAAGATGTTTTAAACCCTGTGTTGCGTCCTTTTATGTGTGTTATGGGAAACCTTAACACTGTTATGTTGGCTGGGGCTGCTGGGGGATTCGCTTTGATGAATTATTCATGGTTGGGGTTGGGTGGTGGTCTGTTTACTTGGATTGCAGGATTAACATTGGTTATATTGTTTTTAGTTCTGGGATTCAATTTATTATTCCAAGTTTTAACTGTGGTTTTCAAATTAGTCTTTGTGATTATATTTGCACCTTTGATAATTGGCGCTGGGGCATTTGAAGAAGTATGGAACATGGCGAAAGGTATAGTTAATGGCGCGTTCAAAATGATTATAGATTCTGCGATAAGCATATTAAAAATCAGTTTGAAAATTGTCATTATCTATGCTGTTGTATATTTTGCAGCCGATAAATATTATCCTGAACCAGAAGATGGTTTTACCAGCATAATGCCACCATTACTTAGTTCAATGACTGTTGAAAATCCTGATTCTAAAACAATGGCTGTAATGAATGCTTTTTCAAACTGTGAACAAACATCTATAAATGGTGATGGAGAAATAGACAAAGATGCTTTTGTAGCATGTTTCAAAACACAAAAAAGTATGGTCGAAGCCAGATATCCAGGCGCTTTTGATTTTATGGATGATGGCTTTGATTTCTTGATATTTATGATTGGTATATTCTTCTTGTATTTCTGGGTTGTGTCACCAAAAATTGATAATTTAATTGGCAAATTACCAGATGAAAAATTTGATTATGGTGGATGGGTAAAAGACGCAGGAAAGACAGCATATAATATGCCCGGAAAAATATACGATTCCATACGTAAAAGCAAACAGAAAAAGGAATAAAAGCAAATGCGTATAAGAAAATTTTTATCTCGTTTGTTGATTTGCATTTTATGCCTGGGGTGCTTTTGCTCTTCTTCTTTTGCAGAAGCCAATTTGCCAAACGGTGAAATCACAGAATACGGTAATTGGTTAAATCAGGAAAACCTGGATAAATATCATGATGCATTGTCTACTGATGCCGCTGCTTTTGAAAGTCAATTTCGTTCTGGGCAAACATATCTGCAACCCACGACATTTGTCCCAATCGAAGTTAAATTGGGGTTAGCTTTCATGCAGGCTCTTTCATCTTTGGATTATTTGTTAAATATATCGTTGGTTCGTTTTACGATTATGTTTTTGTTTATAATGTACGCTTTCTGGGTCGTAATACAAGCGTATAAAATGATACGCGAAGCATCAGATTATAAAACTGTATTGTATGAAATATTTAAGCAAGGTATTACTATCGCCGTATGGGTGATTATATTAAATTATGGACCTGCTAAAATATTCACATTGATAATCACGCCTATACTGGGATTAGGTGTATTCTTATCTGACTTTATACTTGGTTCTGTGGCACAAACATTCAACATTGATTTACCAGATACATGTGCTGCTATACATCAATATGTTGCTGCTAATTCTGGTGATAAAATGTTAATAGAACCAGATGCCGCAGCAAATATTATGTGTTTACCAGGCAGATTATCTGTGTATTTCTATCATGCGACTGCGACTGCTTTTAAATGGTTTGTTGCTGGGTTTAGTTTTACTTCTGGCAGTTTAGTTCAAATTGTTGCTGGGGCTGTGTGTGTATTTATATTTATAAAATGTATTTTCAAATATGCCTTTATGACTTTGGGCGTTGTTGCAGATTTGTTTTTAACTTTGTTAATGTTGCCATTTACTGCACTTGCCGAAGCATTACCAAATGCCAAAGAAAAGAATTATATTGGGCAATTTTTTGATGGACTTTTAGGCGTGTTCAAAACAAAAAAAACAGCAGATGTTATCGCTAGTTTTATCAATGTCGCACTTTATTTTGTAAGTTTATCTATTGTTATCGCAATTTGTGTCGCTTTGTTATCGCAAATAGTATCTTTGAGCCAAACTGACGGTACGTCTTTGGATTCTATGATGACAACTATATTGTGCGGATGTTTAATATTATTCTTGGCAGACAAAGCAGACGATTTAGCAAAGAAAATCGGCGGAACCGTAGATAATTCATTCGGCACAGCATTACAGAAAAATGCAAAAACCTTGTGGACTGACACTAAAAATATTGCCAGCAAAGTTTACCAAGGCTTTAAAAAGAAAAAATAAATGTTATATAAACTTTACAAAACTGCGTTCGACATTTTTTATACCACGAGTTTTAAAAGCAACAGTCAAAATATTTCCATTTTCTGCAATAACTACACCAGACCCCATCTCGTTATGTTGAACCATTTTCCCAACAGATGATTCTATTTTTTTTACCGTTGGTTTAGTATAAGTTTTTATATTTTCATTTTGTCTGGGGCGCATATTATCATTTATAAATTGTTTGTCTATTTCCCCAATAAAACGAGATGGCATTTGATACATTCTTTGACCAAAGACAGTTCTTACCATCGCATTTGTTATTATTACACGAACACGTGCGCGCGTGATTGCAACATATGCCAGTCTTCTTTCTTCTTCCATATCGTTATCAGATTTTTTTTCATTTGGAAAAACACCTTCTTCCCACGCTGGCAAAAATACAGTATTAAATTCAAGACCTTTGGCTGCATGAATTGTCATGATACTCACTACGTTTTTATCACCGGTTTCGTTATCATTATCATCAGTCATCATTAACGCAGCATGTTCCAAGAAAGCCGGCAAAGTATCGTATTTTGAAACAACCCCGTTTATTAATTCGCGTATATGTTCTAATCTTTCTGGGGCATCTGTGTCTTTGGATTCGCGCCACATTTTTAAATAGCCGCTGCGTTCTAATAATTGTTGAACTGCATCTTTAGGCGTTGTGTTTTGCCAATCAAAATCAAAGACTGATAAAAATTCGTTTGCTGCTACATTTTGTTTAGCCGATAATTTTGTGGTTTTCAAAGCATCCATAAAACTTTTTCCACTTTCGCGCAATTTAGCAATAGCACTGTCTCCAAATCCACGACGTGGCTTTGATATTATTCGTTCAAAAGAGATATTATCAAATGGATACACCAATAATCTTATGTATGCAATCGCATCACGTATTTCCGCCCTGTCATAGAATTTTTGAGCACCAACAAGTTTATACGGCACACCACGTGATGTAAATTCTTCTTCGAAAGTACGCGATATAGAGCCCGCACGAATTAACACAGCAAAATTAGAAAAATTATTATTCGCATTTCTTGAAATCGTATCTGCAACAAAGCGCGCTTCGTCCCAATCAGATGGCACTGTTAAAACATATACTGGTTCGCCAGTATCCGCAATATTTACTGGACGCAAATCTTTGCCAAGACGCCCCATATTATTTTTAATCAAAGAATTTGCAGCACCCAATATATTCGCACTGCTTCTGTAGTTAGTTTCCAAGCGAATTATTTTTGCCCCAATATAAGTTTTTTCAAATTCCAATATGTTTCTTATTTCTGCACCACGCCACGAATATATAGACTGATCATCATCACCAACACAACAAATATTCGGTTGTTCTTTGTCTTTGGTAAGCATTTTTAATAATGCCATTTGCGCAGCATTAGTATCTTGGAATTCATCAACCAAAATGTATTTAAACTGATTTTGATATTTGTGTAAAATCTCTTGATTATTTTCAAACAATTTCAAAACAAATAAAATAATATCACCGAAATCAACCGCGCCCAGATTTAACAATTCTGCGTTATACGCCTTTACTATCTTTTGAGAGATGTTTGACAATCCCATTTTTTCAACATCAAATATTCCTTTGTCTTTGAGGTTTGATATTTTATCCACCCAATCAGACGGATTAAATTCTTTGGTATCCAAACCCAAATCAGTTATAACGCGTTTAAGCACGGATTTTTGGTCGTCTTCGCCATAAATCAAAAAGTCGCGACGCAACCCAGCAGCAGCCCAATTAGAACGCAAAATACGCAAGCATACAGAATGAAAAGTCCCCATCCATAAATCACCACAAAGATGAGATATTTCATTGTACTGTGCCACACGAAAACGCATTTCATTAGCGGCTTTGTTTGTAAATGTTAACGCCAATATTTCCCACGGGCGCGCAAAGCCATTATACAAAATATGTGCGATTCTAGATGTTAAAACGCGGGTTTTGCCGGTTCCTGCGCCAGACAACACCAAAAGAGGCCCATCAACAGTCGTGACTGCCAGTTTTTGTTCGCTGTTTAAATCGTTCATATATTCCAAAGACATTTTTTTATTTTCCGTATTGTAATTTATAAAAGTTTTATATACAATCATTTTGTTTAAAGAACAGGAAAGTTATGACAAGAATTATTTGCTTTGATATTGAAACGACTGGTTTTGAATATATGCGTGGCGATCGCTGTATTGAAATCGGGGCGGTGGAATTAATAGACGGCAAATTAACAGACAAAACTTTTCACGAATACATCAATCCCGAAGGAAAAATAATTCCACCAGAAACATACATGGTTCACAAAATATCAAATGCTTTTTTGGAAGACAAACCAAAGATGTCTGTTGTTGCGCCAAAGTTTTTGGAATTTATTGGCGATGCCCAGGTTGTCGCTCATAACGGTCTGGATTTTGACTTTCCGTTTATAAACTATGAATTGGAAAAATTGCATTTGAAACCTATTCCGCGTTCTCAAATGTTAGATTCCATTGTTATTGCCAGAAATCGTGTTTTTGGACCTAAAACTTACACGCTGGACGCGTTGGCAAAATGGTTTGGCATATCATTAACTGCGCGTGCTGATGCGCATGGTGCGCTAATTGACGCTGAAATTTTGGCACATGTATATCTGGAATTGGAAAACACAGCACCTGCGATTGATATAAACGAATTAATGGACGAACAACATACTGCCTTTTTGAAAACCCCAAAAATAGGCACCGATTTTCCCCATCGCAACTTTGAAATCCCCAAAGACGAACTAGAAATTCATAATCAATTTATGGATAAATTATTAAATTCTGGGAAATAACAAGATTAACGGATTGCATCAAGGGCTTCATATTCACTGGGAGCTTGTTGAACCTCATCATCAGCAACTACATCATCATCAGTAGCAGCGGTAGTAGCATCACATCTGTTATTTTCTTTTTCTGGCACAGTAGTACTGCCCCCAGTCGCAGTATATCCCGTATTGCAACTTGTACAAACACCAGTTGTTGTATCACGATATTGGTCGTCTGCACAAGATAACAAACATGCGCCGTTCCATACAGTATAACCAGTATCACATTTACATCTTGTATTCACCCATCCACCTTTGACACGATTATCCACAACAGCATTTGTTGATTCATATGTATCATCATAACTGGAATGTTCTGGGCAAAGGAACGATTGATAGAACATTTCCGAAATACCACGTATTAAAGTTGGTGCCTGTCTGCGTTCCAATTCTTTTTTCTGGGCATTTGTTAAACTGTTCAAATCGTATGTATTTCCTAAATATTCTGTAGCGATGTTTTGCAAATCGTCACCCATTTTTTTATCGTATGCGAAAACTGCATATCCACAAGTTAATGCAACATTATAACAAGCCCCTGTCATAACACGATAGATATTATCAACCGATGCTGACGTTGTCCATGATGTAATCTGGGTGTTTTGTTGATTATAACATTCTTCGACATCAGCCATACAAGTAGACGCATAATTCGATATGATTCTGCTTTGGGCTGCTTTGATATTAACCATCACACGTTTGATATAATTTACAACAATATCGTTATACGGTTTATATGTCGATTTCTTAGTGTTATTATCATAGGTATAATATTGGCATTTATCCAACACAGGACGACACAATCCGCCGTCTTTGACAGATTGACCAGTACCAATTTTCTGCATCAAATAATTCACAATACACGCACCATCGTGATTAGCACAAGCAGTATCATTCGAAGAACTTTTGATGAATTCTGTCGTGATATTTGTATTATTATAATCTGTCATAAAATCAGTTATGTTCGCAATATTACGTCCTAAAACAACATTACCATTTTCGTCAATATAACGTTTGGTTGGGTCAAGACATTTCAAATAATCTTCGCCACAGACCATATCGTCCAACATACATTTATCCAGCGCAGCAATACAATCTTTGGCATCATATTCGTTTTTGTTTTGTAATACCGCCAGACGCGCTTTCTGCAACATTAATTTTGCACTGCGAACATTGTTCAAAAGCGTTTGATTTAATTTTTCCAGCCCCTGTTCATAGGCAAGACAATCTTTGCTGATTGCCAAATCATAATTCCCAGAAATTTGACTTTCTGTGCCACCTGCTTCTTTGCAACGATTAAGAACTGTTTTACAACGTTTTTTTGCTTCGTTATAAAGTGCTGTTCCACGCTTTGAAGAAATATCATTAGCAGATGAATTAAATATATCCAGCCCAAATAAATCTGACGAATCCGAAGAAAAATCAAATTCCATATCCAACAAAGACGAAATACCATTGGTCGCATTCGTAGTTGTACTGGCAGTTGGGTCTTTAATCATATCTGCAATATCATCCAACATCGAACGGGTTTCTGTGTTATCTTTGGTTTTTGATAATTCAAGTTCAGCCTCTGTCGCAGACATAATCGCATGAATTTCATCAGCAGACAAACCGATATAACGAATTTGTTGCGCAACATCGTTTAATTCTGTGTTTGCTTCTTGAACAGCCTTTTGCGCACGTTCGTATTTATCCAGATTTGCAGAGCAAGAACATCTTTTTTGAGTGGTATCAACAACACTGCAAAATTGGTCCATACATTCATTATATTGCTGTTGACATGTATTATTTAAATCAGATGTCTTTTCCAATACATCTTTGGCGGCAGCCAGAGATTCAGCCGTCACTTCTTTTTGTTTCATGCTTTTGCCAGATAATATAGAAGCACGAGTTTTTGTTTTACGAACCTGTTCATCTATGTTGGAACCAGTTTGAACATCACTATTGCCAATTGTTGCGCGCCCCCCAACTTCTGCTGTTGATGCACGCAATGTTATCCCAGCGCGACGAAGTGCAGGATTATTGTTAATGCTGGCGCTTTCGGTACGAGCATTGCGTCCAACCGTATTAACCGCCGTTTCAAGATTTGAACGACTGTTATTTTTACGATTATTCACAGAACGTGATGAAACATTAACTGAACGTGAAGGTTCTGTGTTTTTGGTATTTCCACGTTCAACAACACGCGCAGAACGATTTTTGACCGTTGCATTTTCTGTCTTTTGTTCAATATTTTCATTTGAATTTTTTGTTGGAATCGCGCGCGATATAGCAGACGTCGCCGCAAACGCATTTGCGGTAGTCAAAAGACTGATAAAAATCCACAATGAAACTTTCTTCATCTCTCTTGATAATTATATCACAAAAACAGGGCAAAAAAAAGCGGATTTAGATAAAAAAACACCGCCCAATCGGGCGGCGTTTATAAATAACAGTTTGTTATTTTGATTCTGTATCAGGAACAACAGACACTGTTTTTCTGTCGCCGTTGCCACGTTTGAATTTGACAACACCTGCGATTTTTGCGAACAAAGTATGATCTTTGCCCATACCAACATTTTCGCCTGGATGTACAGATGTTCCACGTTGACGGATGATAATGTTACCTGGGATAACACGGGAACCGCCACTTTTCTTCACACCCAATCTACGTCCGGCTGAATCGCGTCCGTTTGTTGATGCTGAACCAGCTTTCTTATGTGCCATAATTAAACTCCTTAGGTTCTTTTATATGTGGCTCTGCCTTAGGCCTTGATTGATTTGATTTTCAAAACTGTGATAAACTGACGATGACCGGCAGTTCTGCGATAGTTTTGGCGACGTTTTTTCTTGAACACCAAAATTTTATCATCACGTTTTTGTTCGATTACATCAGCAACAACCTTGGCACCAGAAATAAAAGGTGTTCCAACTTTGTCACCAACCATTAAAACTTGGTCAAATTCGACCGAACCAGTCGCATTAAGTTTTTCAACTTTGACAATATCACCCTCTTGGACGCGATATTGTTTGCCACCAGTTTGAAAGATTGCAAATGTAGCCATTATACTTTCTCTTTTGTTAGTTTTTGTTAATATTAAAATTTCGTTTCTGCACAAAACTTTATGCAAATAATACATTAAAAATATCAAAAGTCAACATTTTTGTATAAAATTTTATGCAAATGTGTGTTTTGCTCTCGTTACGGACTTTAATTCTGCCCCCGTGGGGAAGTGGACGCGTTAGCGGACGAAGGGGGTATTCCGGTTCTTTCATAATTACGAACGATTGGCGACGGTCTTTACCCCCCTCACCACTCCGTGGTCCCCTCCCCCCCAGTGGGGGAGAACACCCCCTCACCCTGCGGGTCCCCTCCCCCTATGGGGGAGAATTGGTTCCGCGACGAGCGCAAAGATTCTCCCCTTGGGGGGAGTACGGCGAAGCCGGGAGGGAGGTTTAAAAAAAAACCGCCCGAATGGGCGGGGGTAATGAAATTTATTTATCAGAATAATACCTGCCTTGACGTTTGGCTTCGTCATCATAATTTTGCTGTTCAAGATTATATAATCCTGTACTATATTGTTGTAAACATTCTTCACAATTTTCCGCCATTTTAGTTCCACAATCTTTTGTTAAATCTGTTTCATTATATGCATAAACCCCTCTTAACAAAGACTTAAGAATCTTTGTATCCTTATACAATTGTTCTTTGACGGCTTTTTTGCAATTTTTGACTTGGTCTTGCAAAACGCTATAATTTTGACGCAAGCAATAAAGTGTTTCTTGACCATTTTTGCCACTGCAATTATCATATTGTGTTTTGTTGCCACCTGCCAAGCCACCAGAAGATGAACCATCTTCAGATTCTGCGCCTGCCGCTTCGAGATTCGCACTTAACACTGCTTTTTCAAGTTGGATTTGTATTCTGCGCAAAGTTGCTTTGATATATTCATATTGTTTATACATCTGCTGGGAAATTGCAGTTATTTTCAAACCGATGACTTCTTTGGACCCTTCGGTAAAGCCTGCGTTTATTTTTATTTCATCACCAACTTTAGACGAATCTACTGTTGCATATCCTGCATTAAAGAAATGTGTATCACAGATAGCGTAAATTGGGTTAATATATGGACAACCTGTGTCGCTATTTGGATCAATATATTGCTTAGCTTTGCCCCCCTGTTCAATTTCATCCACACATAACTTTTCCTTTGTAGTACTGCTACTTGGGACTTTCTTGCTCAATACAGCTTTTTGCAATATAGATTTAACATCCTCGCTTTGAACAGAACAATAATCTCGCGGATCTGGATCTTTTTCATCATACTTTTTATTTGGTTCGACTTGATTTAACCATAATTCCAAAGCATCAATATCAACCAAGCCAGCACCATTTTTAGCCTTAGTCCGTCTGGAAAATATTGTTGCAGAATTAAGCGCCCCAGACGCACACGCAACAACCGTTGATTTACTTTGTGCTTCATCTGGTTCTATCCAGCCTTCATAAACCTCATCTTTGTTGGTTAACATTTTTAACAGTGTACATTTCTTACAATGGGCATCGTCTTCATACCATTTGCTACATTTATTTCCATCACTGCTCTTTTCTTTACACGAACAAACCCTTGGCGCACTTTTTTCTGGATAGTCTATGCGGGCATCCACGCCACCTTGGCACAAATATTGTCCCCATTGATTACAAGAATCGTTTAACATCATGTAAACCTGGGACAAATCAATACCAACTGTTTGTGCAGTAATTAATGCATCGTAAATTTTATCAATTGCGCCATCGTATGGTTCAAAGAAATCCTTTGCCAATTCGCGCCATTTTTTTATACGCTTTGGACCAGTACAACTGTTACCGCGCGCATCACAACCAGCATATTCAAACGCATTTTGCATAGATTTTTTCATACTTTGCAGTAAAGTTTCTGCATCCTGAATTTGAGTAAAAATTTGACCAGAAATTTTTTGACGTTCCAAAACGTCTTTGGAAATATTGCGGTCAATCGCTTCCTGTTGATATGCTGATATGCCCGCTTCGGTTTCTTTGGCTGCCTCTGTTGCAGCAGTTTTCATACTTTCCAGTGCAGCCTGACTTTGCGCAGCCTGTTGCGCAAGAGCAGCCTGTAATTGAGCAGCACTTTCTGCCTGTTGCTGCGCCATTTGCTGTTGCATTTGTGCCATTTGTTGCTGCATCATTTCCACCTGTTGAGATTGAGCATTTGATGCAGCCGCAGCAGCCGCAGCCTGTGCTTCTGCTTGGACGCGCGCCATTTCAATAGCATTTTGTTGTTCTTGCAATTTAGCATTAGAACTTGCCACCAATTGCGCCGTCATGGAATTAATCAAATCGTCATCGAATTTTTTACATTTCGTATTAGATTTTACACAGCCTTCGACAATGGGACCCGCAATCGCATAATCTGTACAACCACCATTTCCACACTTTGGCTGGGCACAACGCAATATTACCGCATTGCAATTACCAAAATCTGTTTTCGCCGTGGTATTCGTGTCATAGC
This sequence comes from Alphaproteobacteria bacterium, assembly GCA_017524525.1. Lineage (GTDB taxonomy): Bacteria > Pseudomonadota > Alphaproteobacteria > Rs-D84 > Rs-D84 > Enterousia. Next base: position 16,656 of record JAFXVM010000011.1, read on the forward strand.
GACCATTTGTCACCGTTGCCCATTGATTATTATTAGCAGTACTGGGGTTAAAAGAAGTCAAATTCGACCCAGAAGTCGTAGCAACAGGCGCCGCCACCGACGCATTAATCATCGGCGCGATACACAACAAAGTCGTTAAAATACGCGATAAATTCTTCATCTCTCTTAAGGTTAATTTTATCATAAAAAAATATTCGTGTAAAGCAGCAATTTTTATTAATGGGTATTTGGGGGAATAACCCCCTCCCGGTCTTCGCCGGTACTCCCCCATGCTGGGGGGAATAACCCCCTCCCGGTCTTCGACCGTACTCCCCCACATTGGGGGAGAATAAAAATCCCCTCAACTGAGGGGGAGTTTTTAATTTGATTCTGTGTTATTGGCAGAAGATTTTTTCCATCCACGCAAACATTCACCATCGTTTTGGTCTGTATCTGTATCGCTACACCCAAGAACTTTTTCCAAGCAGCGCGCCCTTATATCAACAGAATTTTTGGATTCGGTTGTGACATTTGTTAAAGCTTCTGCATCTATGCCGTACAAGATTTCACTTATTGTCACAACATTACGACATGTGTTCTTAGTATAATCATCACTGTTATCACAATTGTCGCTATCTGGCAAATCGATAACCGCAGTTAATTGAGATTGCAATGGTGAACAAATCATAGTTTCATAACAATGTGGAACCTGGGATACTTGGGAACAATATGCCTTGATTCTGGCAGTTGTCCATCTGCTGTCTTCATCGCTGTATTCATCATAGCAATCCCAAATCTCACTTATACATTCGTTGAAATTATCAATTGCAGCCGTTGCATCAGCCAATGTTTGTGCTTCTTCGGCTTGTTTGAATTCAAGACGCTTTGCCTGCAAAGCCTGTTCTGCTGCAATTTTTTGATAATTGATGTTTTGTGCAGTTTGTTTTAATGCTTCGCCATAGGTATCACATGCTGCGTTGGCATCCAGCAAATATTTCTGCATGATTGAACGGCGTGCATCTGCAACCGGTCCACGCAATGTATAATACGGATCAGACGATGCACTTGACACTGTGCGAGTACCTGTTATCGATGATGCTGTGGTTGTTGAATAACCAAAGCAAGATGCAGATGTTGTTGCACTTGAATTACCAGAACCACGTTCGTTTAATTTAACATCACCTTGGTTGTCGCCAGTTGTCACAACAGAAATATAACTGTTGTAATTAAATGGACACGAAGATGTCGCACCGTTTGCGCATTTATTATGTTTTACATTGTCAGAATCTTCCACGGTTGGTGGTGTTCCGCATGCTTCATAAATTCCGTTAAAGCAAGAATCAAGCACGCGTCCACAAACATTATTGTGTGCATATTCAAACAATTTATAACCCCATTTGTTTGCCAAAGCATCCAAAGCAACATCTTCTTCTTCTTCCAATCCATTTACTGAATTAACCTCATTGGAAACATTCAAATATGCGGAAATAAAACTGTCAACATCATCACTTTTATATTGTTTCGCCAAATCTTTGGCATCTGCCCATGCTTTTAATTGAGCCAAAATATCAGAAGAAGAACCTCTTACGTCGTTCAAAGCTTCCAAACTAAATCCATAATTATTGCCATTAGTTTCACAATATGATGGTTTGACGCAGCTGGTAATATTTCCACCTGTTGAACCATCGTACATATTATGGACTTTGCACCAGTTTAGTAATTCTTTGGAATTATCACCGTATTTATTTCTGGTTTCTTGCCAAGATACACAGTTCATAACTTGTTCAGCCTCTGTCAAAGTAAAAGCGTTTGCTAAATCTTTACCTTTGCCCTTAGAAGAAATCAATAATGACAATTGACCCGATAATTTAATCAATTCTTCGTTTGCTTCTTCCAATGCTGTTTCAGCCTTTAAAAAATTGTTTACACGGCCAGCACAAGAACAACGTCCCTTGGCATCACTTCTGGCAGTGCAGATTTCATCCATACATGTATAATAACTATCCAAGCAATTTGAATACGCATCAGCAGAAATCAAACCGGTTGTGGAATCAATGATATTCGCATATGAGCCTGTGTATAATTTGCTGTTCAAATATGAATATGTTGTTGATGTTGTCCCAGCACGTGAACCAGCCGACATTACAGAACCAGTCGCACTTACACGTGATTTGTTTGTTGATGTACGCGCACGGACCGCACGATTGTTTGTTGTACGATTTGCAGTTGCTGTTTTATTTCTGGATACGACATTACGATTCGCTGTATTCGTTGTACGTGTTGGCGTTATAGAACGAGAAGAAACCTTTCTACCCGCGGTGCCACGAGATGCGGTTGTTCTGGATGCCGCTTGAACACTGGGGCGTGCCACAGTTGAACGAGATACATTCGAACGAGTGTTATTAGCATTTGAACGCGGACTTGTCCGGCCAGCCCTTTGCGCCAAAGTTTCCGGTGCAATTGGATCTGCAAACACAGAACGCATCGAAATAAATGTCGAACAAACGAAAAACGCAGCCGCTAAAAGAAACACTGTCCCCATAGCGTTTTTACAAGAATTTGCATTTATACGAAATGTCATAAAAATCTCCTGTTCTTTTTATCATACGCAAAAAGCCCGATTTTTCGGGAAAAAGTGTATGATAATCCTTCACTTAGTAGAAATTATAACATTTTTGTTGAATTATGTAAACAATAAAAATACGCCCATGGGTATAAAATCCAACACATTTTATTAGACACAAAAAATAAAAATACTATAATTCAATCAAAGGAAGAAAAATGAAAAAATTTTTAACCGCTTTGTTTTTGTGCAATCTAATCAGTCCCTCTATCGCAGATACTAATGTGTTTTTCGGCGACAAGATGAATTCTTTTTCGCTTTATGGCGCACAGAGTACTGGTTCTGGTTCGCTTTTGAAACTGGTCCAACCTGGCATTTGGGAATTTAGCCCACAGACACTAATCATGGCACAATACAGTCAACCTATAAAATTCTTTCGTCTTGATTCGCGACTTAATCTTGATGTTGGGCAAAATTTTGCGTATAAATCTAGCCATGGTTTACACTTTCTGGGAATTGGAATATCTGTTGATTCTGCGCTTTTGCAATATGACGGTTGGTATATGGGAATCGGTATTGGACCATTTATGCGCGACAATATGGACAGATGGGTCGAAAGCCGTCTGGTGTTCGCTGAAAAAGTTTTCATTGGAAAAAATTTGAACGATGATTGGAACATCGAATTGTTCACCGTGCATTTTTCGAACGGCAATTTTACATCTGCTAATGAAGGCTTTAATTTTGTAGGTTTGGGTTTTGGCTATAAATTCTAGTTTTTTTTAAGAATTCATACCTGTGGTTTTCTTTGAAAAAATAAAACATAATATGATTGTCTATGAAACACAGCAAGTCCATTAAAACGGCGGCTTGAGTTGACTAGACCCAGCAATGCCCCACATACTGTGGACGCGGCGTTGCAAACGGCCGCTCGCGATTATTTGCGAGCGGCTTTTTCTTTGTATCTGTTCCAATATTTCATAAATATTTGCATATCTTTGTTTTTATCGTTTGTTATCGATAAACTGTCAAAATCAATTAAACCAATAATATTCATATAATCATCAAATAAAAAATTCCTGACATTCAAATCAAGATGTGCCAGAACACTTTCGTCTGTGATTGGTTCTGGTTTTGTTTTATTAGAAGTTGTTTCCAATGCAACGCAAAAACGTTCTGGATTTGGAATTTTACGCAAGTTTATGTTTTGCAAAGAAAATATTATTTGTTCAACTTGTGTTAAAATCTTTGCTTCGTATTGCAAAACAAATTTTTCATCAAAATCGTATATGCTTTTGCCATCTATTTTTTCAGTCGCATAGATATTATCATCCTTGCCTATATAAACCTTTGGGATATTTACAGAAACATTATTGCGAACACAATTTACCAAGAATTCAAAATTTTCCAATTTTTCATGCGACATTTTTTTAAATATCTTTACAAAATATTTATCGTTAACCACACATACAAATCGTGATGGCGTATGCTGGCGCACAAATTTTATCGTATGCGCTTTTTCACCAAAAACTTTTTTCACAAATCGTGCAACGATTGGGGAATAGAAAAAATTATTAACATTTCCACGTGCATTAGAACGCCGGCGCGAACTAAATACAAAACACGCCAACAAATTTCCAACATAGAAAGGGAATTTCATCATAAACCTTCTTTTGTTTTTCAAAAGATATTATGACACAATTCCCATAACAATCAAAATATTTATTTTTTATCTTCTATATCTTGCTTCATAAGGGAGAAACAACGACAACAAAGGAAAATTTTGTTCTATTTTTTGTATTTTCGCATCGTACTCTTTTTTGGTTGATTGGTATTTTTTATAGGTTTTATACGATGGGCAACTTTCGTTTTGACATCCATCTTGGTGTTCAAAATTAGGGCAATAATCTATTGAATCTACCTCAATCACAGGTTCCCATTCGCCATAACTGACCAATGTTTCTTTGTATTTAAAAAAACACTTGTGTTTATCTTGGTGATATTTGCCAGAAATTTGCGCATCGTACTTTCTTAATTTTTCAGCAAGTTTAATCGCATCCAGTTTTAAAAGTCTGTAATCATAAAGTCCCATTTTTTACTCCTTTGGTTATAATAAAAAACATCACTGAAAAGTGATGTTTCTTATTTTTGTTTTGTTTTAACAGCATCTATTAAATTATTTTTTATTTGCAATGTATCTATTGAATTATTATCTGGACCAGATTTAGTTGTTTGAACTTCTTGGTCTAATTTATATTTTGATACAACAAAACTTAATGCCATAGTAGCACCCCCAACAGATAACATAACCCCTGCGTACACAGCAGCAAGTTTAATTAAACTGCGCAAAGATTCTTTGGGTGATGAATGAATATGGTGCATATCTCTGCACAATTCATCCGCCCAATCTTTGTCGTACATTATTTTACCCTTTTCTTCCTTTGTCTCAAAAAAAACACCACCATAAAAGGTGATGTTTTAAATTATCTGGCTTTCACAGGGATGGTATCAATAGCGTTTTTATAAACTTTGGTACCATCACAAATTTCTTGATTTTGAACAGCCTTGCTTGCTGGTAGTTTACTTCTGCCAAGCGCGCTCATAGCGATACAAACAGCAAAAAGACCCGCGGTGCCAAATATCGCCCATCTTACCAATGAACGTTTACTGTTCAAATCAATTATCTTTCGACCCATGCTTTAACCTTAACAATTAACAACCTGTTGTGCAAGTTGGTTTTACGCGTGTATATGTGCCAGCTGGAACATAGTGAACAACTGGTTTGTATTGTTGTACAGTTTCACGAACAAAGTATTCACGTTTTACAACTTCTTCTTGTGTGCCGCAACCCAAATCACATCCGTCATTGTATGCGTATGCTCTTGGTGCTGGGGCAGATTTAGTTGTTGTACGAACGATACCATTGTCGCATTCAACAATTGTGATTACTGCACGGTTATTTCTTGTAGCACGATCCAATGCAGCGCGCATTTCGCCTTCGTCACAAGAATTTACTGATTCACGATACATGTCTGCCATTGCAACTGTGGAAAAAAGAGATGCAACCAAAGACAACAAAATAAATTTTTTCATATCAAAACCTTTTATGTTTGCTCTCTCTCGCCTGTCCATCATAGCCCATATTTTTGGGATTTCAAGAAAAAACGATACAAAAAATACAATTTGTTCATTTTTTATTGTTATTCTATTTTCTTGTGTTATAATTACGGTGATATGTATACATATGCATATTGGGCTTCACAACCCGGCTACAGGCGTCTGTTAAGACGAAAAACTCCAACAAAAATGTGGTTGGAGTGTGTGGAATAGATTGAATAACACACGCAATTACTTGTAGATTGTTGTGAAACTCCAACCACCTGTTTTTCTGGTGGTTTTGCTTATTTTATAACAGACAGGGGTACGAACATGAGACATTTTGTTGCGAATTTTGTTGCCATGTTTTTTATATCAAAAAAAGCGCGCAGGCATATACGCGCAAAAATCATAGGCAAAAACGAACAAAAAATTCATGAAGAATTTTTATTAAACACTTTAAATTTAATCAACGAAAAACAAAATGAATTAACAATCAAAGAAAATCATTTATTACAGTTAGAAAATGAAGTCTCTGAAAAACAAAAAAGATTAAATGATTTAGAACAAAAGTATGATTATTTACAATTAAAAGCCGAATGGCTGGCGCACAACAATGGTCAATTGCTGTTGCCTGGACGTTTTGATGAATATGATTTGGTTTTCGGTATTGGCGCTACGTGTATCACCCCAGAAATGCTAAATTATTTTCATCTTCGCCGTTTTAGCAATCCTTTTGATTGGACTGCGGGAATGGCACCAGACTGCTGGCATCAAAAACCAGACGTTCACAGAGATACGCGTTTTCATGAAAAAATATACGCGATATGTGACAAATTTAAAGATTGGTTAAATCCTGCATATTTTAAATATGTAAATTCATTGTGCACCCAAGAAAAACCATACCATCATGTTGTTAATATAAAAACAAAAGTACGGTATCTGCATGAGTTTCCAGCAAACCAAGATATTATGCAACATTGGCCTGAATTTATTGAAAAAAGCCAACGCAGAATAAAAAATCTTTATACAGCAATAAACAAATCAAACCGCATATTGATAGTATGGTTATCCAGCATTGGCGATCAACGAACCATACTGGAACAAAATGTATCAGATACTGATATAAAATGGGCGGTTAAACAAATGCAAAAATTATATCCAAATAAATTATTCGATTTCGTCTTTTTTGAACACGATGGCACAAAAGATAAATTTGAATATGAAAAAACTGAAGTAGCATCAGGCGCATTTAGAATTAAATCTAACCATTTTTTAATCGACCCCCAATATAATTTTGTATATCAAGTGCAAAAACCTGAACGCCAGCACACACACGTTATATCTGAAATGCTTGATAATATACATCTATCAAAAGATGCGTTTAAATTACCAGAAAAAACTTTTCAAGAAGAAATTGTAAAAATCTAGGATTTTGTTCTTGCTGTAAACAATCTGGTTTTTGTGATATTTTGCAAAGACCATGAAAAAAGAATTTGATGTAAAATCTGCTATTATCTTGGGAATGCATGATGCACTGGTATCGCTAACAGGGTTAATTGCAGGCCTTTATTTTGCATTTTCGAACACAGATATTATCATAATTTCATGTATAATTTCATCTATCACAGCGTCATTATCAATGGGCGCAGCAAATTATCTGGCTGTGAAATCAGTTAATCAAAAATTAGCATTAAAATCAGCACTTTTGACCGGGGGCGCATACATGATAACATGTGTGTTTTTAATTTTTCCTTTTTTTACTATAAAAAATCAAACCAGCGCATTTATCGCATCAATAATCATGGCGGTATTTATCATATTTTTCTTTAACAGATTTTTTTACCAAGGAAAAAGATTTTATAAACATTTTTTCGAAATGCTTTCTATTTGTATAACCGTTTCTGTTGTTGCGTTTTTGATTGGTGATATCGCCAGCAAAATTTTTGACATATAAAAAACCGCCTTAATCGGCGGTTAAATTTATTAATAAACTTTTTTCAGACTGTCACGACGGTTTTGAATTTGCTGTTTTGTTTGCAGATATTCATTGTAATACGGCAAAGTTTTTTCGTACCTTTTTATTTCGTTTTCGATTTTAATTTGTTTAGCACGTTCTTTGTCTATTATCTTGAATATATCATTAATCATATACACAGTACCAGCAATGGCGGCGATTATAAATGCGGAACTGATAACGGTGAAAATAATTCTTTTTTTCTTGTTTGCTTCGATTGCTTTTTCTGCTTTCCTTTTGTTAATTTCAACATTACATACATCTATCAACTGTTGAATCATTGGGTATATATCTTCGGTGCTGCCATACACTTTTTTTGCCACAAGAAACATTTTATAGTCATATATATTTAAATTCATCGGCGCAATAATAATACCGTTTATTGTTAATGTATTACCATATTTTTCGATATTGTATTCTTTGTAATGTTCTAATAAATATTTAATATGACTAATAGCTTCTTCGTTTGAAATTTTTCTCCAATCTTCTGGAAATTCATGTTGTGTTTTCATCTTGTTTTACCTTTGGTTAATCAATGTATCTTGTTTTATTGCGTTTTGTTTTTCTGTTGCTTCGTGGATTTTTTTATCTATCATTTTTTCAAATTTTTTCTGCTGTTCTTGCTGGTCAATTTTAATTTTGTCAGTAATATAAATAGCAGTCGCACACAAAACTGCGATTCCTATAACAGTTGTCACAAAAGCAGTATCATGACCGATTTTGCCCCAAAAAGATTGCACTTTTTCTGTGAAAGTTTTTTCTGATTTTTCTTGTTCACAAAGATAAATTAATCGCGACAAATAAAAGCCAACTTCACAGTCCACAGTAAAACTGCGTTTATTTATAGTATAAACTGTAAACCTGTTATTCAATATCGTTTTTTCTTCTTTGCGAATATCAACATTACCGATTAAAACATGTCTGTCACCAAGTATGCTGATTTTATATCTTTTGTAATTTTTCAATAGATATTGAATATCACGCAAAGCCTCTTCTTGAGATACATGCGACCAATCATTTTGAAAATAACGTTTTGCAAACATAAGAAGCCTTTTTGTTTAACGTACATTTTGAACAGTGTCTTTGATGGGTAAAGTTTTTACTGCTTTCATTTCTTTATATTTGTGTTCAATTTGCTTTTTTGAATTACTTTGTTGAGCTTCTATCATTTGAGTTTCTATGAATATCGTTCCCCATATAATCAAGCCGCAAATCACAGAAACACAAGCAGTCAAAGCAACTTTGGATTTTGTTTCATTTTGTTTTTCTTGCTTTTCCGCTTCTTGTTTACATGCATAAAATAATTTATTACAAAGCAAATATATGTCTTTGCTTTTGAAATAATCATAAATTCGATTATTCACACGAAAATTTGGAGCGTCATAAGTATAATTGCCACCAAATTTGATACCATTTGGATTATGTTTTAATCTTATACCTGCAACAGATATATAACTGTACGGTCCAAAAGTTATTTTATATTTCTTGTAATTTTTTAATAAATATTTTAAATATTCAATCGCTTCTTTATCTGATATTTTTGACCAATCATCAGGGAAAGCACGTTTTACAGACATGATGATACCTTTGTGTCTTTATCTCTCTATTATCCCGCATACGAAGGACATTATAAAACACAGATTTCATATTGCAACAAAAAACCGCCGTAATCGGCGGTTAAAATTCGGTTTTTATATCGATATCTGGATTTAATTCTGGCGACGACCTACTCTTCCGTGGCTTAAGCCAAAGTACCATCGGCGATACGGCTTTTCCCTGTCTGGTTCGGAATGGAACAGAGGGTTTCGTCCGCTCTATAATCACCAGAATTAAATCCAGCGAACATATCATAATTCAAATTTATTCAATGTCAAGAATCTTTTAACACTCTCTTCAAGCATATCGTTTGAAAAATCAAACGATAAGATAAAAAGTCAATGGTTCGATTAGTAATGGTAAGCTAAATCCCTCACAGGACTTACACCGCCATCCTATCAATGTCCTAGTCTAGAACTGAACTCATGGGGATATCTTATCTTGCGACCAGCTTCCCGCTTAGATGCTTTCAGCGGTTATCTGTTCCGAACATAGCTACCCTGCGGTGCCGCTGGCGCGACAACAGGTACACCAGAGGTTCGTTCGACCCGGTCCTCTCGTACTAAGGTCAAGTTCGCTCAAATATCCAACGCCCACAGTAGATAGGGACC
>JAFXVM010000012.1 GCA_017524525.1 Alphaproteobacteria bacterium
AGCAACGAAGGCGCCAAAGGTAAACGTGCAGAAGAATTCAAAAACAAATTTGCTGGCTTTAAATTTTAATATACTTTAACAAAAGGGCATATCGATGGATTTGCTGATTAAAGGTTCAACAGAATTAAACAAAATGTTCGCAGCATTGCAAAACACTGCATCTGGTTTGCGACATGATTTTGGCGAAGTTGAAAACCTTCAGCAATCTTTGAACAGCGCGCGTGATTTTGTTGCTAAAGCATCTGCCAGAATCGAAGAAAGTATATTGGCAGATTTGCAACTTGTACGCCCAAGTGCCGGTTTGTTAACGCCTGATGTGTCAAAGGCGGGCGATGGTCGCGATGAATTTGTGTTGGCATTGTCTGGTGCTGCTAATTTTGTTCGTGGCAATGCGCATTTTGCGATATCTTTGGCTTTGCGCACAGGTGGCGAAACCAAAATTGCATTGGTGTATTCCCCAATAGATGAAAGATTATATTATGCAGAAAATGGCAAAGGTGCATACGTATTTTCTGCGTATCATTCTGAAAAAATCCGTGTATCTAATTTAAAAGAACCGGCTGATTTGACAATTGGTTATAACACCATTGGTATTCGTCCTGTGATTTCAGGTAATGCTCGTGAAACAGGCTGCCCAGCGTTAGATTTGGCTTGGGTTGCGGCTGGTAAATTAGATGCATTTGTATCTGACCCAATTGATTACGCAGAAATTGCTGCTGGGGAATTGTTAATTCGTGAGGCTGGGGGTAAAATAATTGAAAGCGGTGGCGATATTATAGCCACTAATGGCAAGGTTGAATTTTAAAAAACTGGCAATGCCAGTTTTTTTATTTGAAACCATTACTTGCAAAGTTAAAAGATTTAACATAAAATTATATTTATGAAATATAAAAAATACTTGCGCATATTTATCAATTTTATTTTCTGGTGCATCGTTGGTGTTATCGCTGCACTGGCTGCGTTGATTTTGATTTATGGTCATGATTTACCAGATTATAAAAATTTGGCGACATATACGCCACCTGTGGCGACTCGTTTGTATGCCAGTGATGGTTCGTTATTAATAGAATATGCCGAAGAAAGACGCGTCTTCATAGATTTTGATGATATGCCACCACAATTGGTTAACGCGTTTATTGCGGCAGAAGATCAAAACTTTTGGACACATCCGGGTATCGATGTCCAAGGTATTATTCGTGCCAGTTTGAATAACGGTATGAAAATGTTGGGATTCAATACTAAATTCACGGGCGCATCTACTATCACGCAACAGGTTGCAAAAAATTTCTTTCTTACATCGGACAGGACGATTTCAAGAAAAGTCAAAGAAGCAATTCTTGCGTTGCGTTTGGAACGCAGTTTTTCTAAGAAACACATAATGACATTGTATCTTAACGAGATATTCTTGGGCGCGCGTGCATATGGCGTGGGTTCTGCGGCATTAATGTATTTCAATAAACCTGTCAAAGATTTAAGTCTGGCAGAATGTGCTTTTCTTGCATCGTTGCCAAAGGCACCAAACGACAGGAATCGTGCTGTGGAACGCAGAAACTATGTTTTGCGTCGTATGGTGGATGATGGCTATATAACGAAAGAAGAAGCGGCTGCGGCGGCGAACGAACCTTTGAATATAAATTCTGGTTTTACTGCCCAAATGGAAGTGGATTTTCAATATTTCGCAGAAGATGTAAGACGTAAATTATTGGAAACAATTGGTCGTGAAACTTTGTATAACCAAGGTCTTTATATAAAAACCACGATTGTCCCAGAATATCAGCGTGCTGCGGCTGCGGCGTTGGCAAAAGAATTAGATGCGTATAACGCGAATAAATCGGCTAATGAACCAAAATTACAGGGTGCAATCATTGCTATGAATCCACACACAGGTCGAATCGTTGCCATGAGTGGGGGACGTTCTTTCCGTACTAGTTCTTTTAATCGTGCAACCCAGGCTTACCGTCAAGTTGGTTCAACAATAAAACCATTTGTGTATTTGGCTGCGCTTGAAAAGGGATACAGCCCAGAAAGTTTAATACTGGATGCCCCGATTGTTGGATGGCGTGAAAATAACAAAGAATGGCGTCCCGAAAATTACGACAGAAAATTCTTGGGTAATATACCTTTGCGCTTTGCGCTGGAAACTTCACGTAATGTCCCTGCGGTTCGTCTTATTGAACAAATAGGGGTAAGGGATGCTATTGAAACAGCACAAAAATTTGGTGTATATCCAAAAGATTTGAAAATGGTTAACGAATCAATGGCATTGGGCAGTGGTGAAACGACATTACAAAAATTGGTGTTGGGATATTCTGCTTTTGTAAATGGCGGACACCCAATAGAACCAAAAATGGTTGATTATATCGAAGACAGATATGGCAATCTTATTAGTGGGCAAAAGCACGAACAGATTGAATGGAATCAATCTTTGTTGCCGCCAAAGGGTGATGAAAAAAGTGAACCTTTGTCTGACGCGCAAAGTTTGTACCAATTGGTTTCCATGTTGCAAGGCGTGGTTGAACGTGGCACAGGTAAACAGGCTGCTGTTTCTGGACATACAATTGCCGGGAAAACTGGGACAACTAATGATGTAAAAGATGTTTGGTTCGTGGGCTTTTCGAAAAATTTAATTGCGGGTGTTTATTTGGGGTATGACACACCAAAATCTTTGGGCAAAGGTGCAGGTTCTCATATGGCTGCACGTGTCTTTGCAGATTTTATGCGTGTTGCATTACAGAATGAAAGTAATCAACCTTTCCCTGTGCCAGATGGTTTAAAGTTTATGCGCGTTAACAGAAATACTGGGGTTGCTGCTTCTCAGGATCCAGACGGAGTTATCATAAACGAAGCGTTCAAACCTGGTCAAATGCCGAATAAATTGGAAATCCCAGAAGTTCAAACAGAAAAACCTGTTGTTGGTGGCATATTTTAAAAAAATTTATTATTTAAATTCGTTGGTTTCAATCCTTTTTTATGATAAAATACTCACATAAGGAAAAGGAGTTATTTTATGCTGACGGATTTTTTAATAGGTCATGGCTTTAATTTTTTTGCAAGTGGTTGGACTCAATTTGCTGCTGCGTTTGGAATGGCTTTTATGATAATGATCGTTTTTGGTCGCAGTTTTATTAGATTTATGCATAAAATTCAGGGCAAAGGCCAACCAATAAGTGAAAATGTCCCGCTTCAACATCGTAAGAAAGCGGGGACACCATCAATGGGTGGCATACTGATTTTAATAGCGATATTTGTTGCATCGCTTTTGTTTATGCCTATGCACAATGCAACAGGTTGGATTGCGCTTACTTCATTGTTAATGTTTGGCGCTATTGGTTTTGCTGATGATTATAAAAAAATCAGCAGTCAATCAAAGAAAGCATCAAATGGTTTGACTCCGTCTATGCGGCTTGCATTGGAAGCGGTTTGTGTAGTAATACTTGCATATTTTATAAACAGAACCATGCCAGGTTATGTGCCAAGTTTATCTATCGTTTTGGGGTCCAGCATAGAATTACCTTTGAATGCGTGGCATTTGTGTGATGTGTTTGGTTTTCCATTAACACTTGGGTTTTTATATTATGTTTTTGCATATTTTGTTATTTGTGGTTCTGCAAATGCTACGAACATAACGGACGGTTTGGATGGAATGTTATCTAAGTTGTATTTGCCGGTATTAATAGTTTTGGTTGTTGCGTTGTATGGTTCAACGCGTACAGGTTTTATGGATGCTGTTATATTTTTGCCAGAAACTAATGCGTTGTATGGCGTATTGGGAGCGGCGTTTGGTGCAGTACTTGGATTTTTGTGGTTTAATGCACGTCCTGCGACAATCTTTATGGGGGATGTAGGATCATTGGCACTTGGTGGTTTTATGGGTACGGTAGCGATGTTGTTAAAATCGGAAATAATCATGGGTGTGGCAGCAGGAATGATGGTTTTGATTTTATTGTCATCTTTCACACAAACTATGTATTTCAAAATCACTAGAAAAATCACAGGCAACGGAAAACGTATTTTTTTGCGGGCACCGCTTCATCATCATTTTGAAGAATTAGGATGGGACGAAACAAAAATTGTGGATAGATTTTTCATAATATCTGTTTTGTTTTCTGGATTGGCTTTGGTGTTATTAAAATTTGCTTAAACCCAGGGTGTGAACAATGGTATGGATTACGCATGGTGAAGAAAGTAAATTGACCAGTTGGTACTTTGAAATAGACCGTGGATTGCTGGGGTTGATTTTATTACTAGTTGTGATTGGCGCGATAACCATGATTACAGCAGGCTCCGCAGAAGCCGCTAAAATGGGGCAGCCTTGGTTCTTTTTTATCAAAAAAGCGATACCTGCATATCTTTTGGGGTTGGTCTGTCTTTTTGGTTCAAGTATGTTGACCAAACAAGGTGTCATCAGGTTATCCATAGTATGTTTAATTCTGGGAGTGATTGGTTTATTGGTGACTTTGGTGCATCCTGTTGTTGTCAAAGGAAGTGCGCGTTGGGCGCATATTGGTGGATTTGGTTTTATGCCTGCGGATGTGTTGAAGCCTGCGTTTGTTGTTTTAACGGCATGGTTTTTGAACAAGATGCATAATGTTTACGGCAGTGATATTTTTCTTAACAAAGAAGCTTGGCGTGCCAGATGGCTAAGTTGGTGGCCATATTTACTAGTGTTTGGTTTATGTGCTGCGACATTTTTTAAACATCCAGATATTGGCAATTTGTTTTTGTATATATGTGTGTTTTTTATCATGTTATTTGTTGCGGGGTTTCCGTGGAAATTTATTCCGGGCGTGGTTGGAATTATGGGTGTATTAGCAACAATAGTTATTATGACCAAAGAACATGTTCGTGGACGTTTTTATCATATATTTGATGTGGACAGATGGTCTCAGGCTTGGTATTCAATAAATTCGATTAAACATGGTGGTCTTTTGGGCAGTGGTTCGGATGCCTATGTCAAAGATGTATTACCAGAATCAACCAACGATTTTGTGTATGCAGCTATTGCTGAAGATTGGGGTGCCATAGGCTGTATTGCGTTGGTATTGTTATTATTGTTTGTGTTGAATAAATTAATAAATCATGCGATACATGCACGTGATAATTTTGTTATTTACGCGACTGTTGGTGTGGCAGCATTGTTCGGCGGGCAAATTTGTTTTAATTTGATGACGGCTTTGCATTTGGTGATAAGCAAAGGGATGACATTGCCGTTTATATCTTATGGTGGTGTATCTTTTGTGACTTTTTGCGTATTGTTTGGTTTAATAATGGCTTTGATACGCGAAGACACATGGAATAAATAATAGGGGTAAACAATGAAAATATGGATAGCAACAGGTGGTACAGGTGGACATGTATTTCCTGCATTAAGTGTGGCTAATGAATTGGCGAGACGCGGTCATAAAATCACTATATCTACAGATGGACGTGTTTTGAAAATGGTCAAAGACGGTAAACCTGAAACAGCGCGCATTGCGTTTGTATGGGCTTCCGGGGTTGGCGCGAAATCGAAAATAAAACAAATGTTGGCGTTATCAAAAATAGGTTTTTCTGCTGTTGCTTTGATAATAAGATTTTTGTTTTCAAAACCAGAACGCGTGGTTGCTTTTGGTGGTTATGCGTCTGTGCCGGCTGTGTTCGCAGCGCATGTATGGAAAATACCGACATATTTGCACGAACAAAACGCGGCAATTGGACGCGCTAATAAATTTGCGTTGCGCTGGGTAAAGACTTTGATGACAAGTTTTGAAACTGTGGCAGGATTGCCAAAACAAACAAAAATCAAAACTGTTTATACAGGACTTCCAGTGCGCAGCGCATTTTTAGAAAACGCACAGGCGCCATTAAAACATGAAAATAAAATATTGGTCACGGGTGGTTCGCTTGGCGCACAAATTTTGGATGAAATAGTGCCAATTGCAATCGCAGAAATGAAAAACAAGAAAATCTTTATGACACATCAAACGCGTCCTGAAAACGTGGAAAAATTGCAAAGATTTTATGCAGAACATAAAATTCGCGCAAATGTTTTGTCTTTCATTCGTGATATGGCGTCATCAATTATTGATGCAGATTTGGTTATTGGGCGCTCTGGCGCCAGCACGGTTGTAGAATTGGAAACAATCGGTCGTCCTGCGATATTGGTGCCATTAAATATTAATCCAGACCAAGCGGCAAACGCAGCGTCTTTTGAAAAATTAGGTGGCGGTTTTGCGATTTCACAAGATAAATTTTCAGCCAAATGGTTATCAATTACTTTGGATGAATTGTTTGATAATCCTGCGCGTTTGGACAAAATGGCAAAGAAATCTTACGTGGAAAATCTGGCGGTAAAGAAAATCGCGGACACTGTAACGAAATAAAAAATCCGCCCAATCGGGCGGTATTTTTTATTTAAAATACCATCAACAATTAATTAACAGCAGATACAGCCAAACGTTTGCGTCCAGCAGCGCGTCTGCGGTTCAAAACATCGCGTCCGCTTTTTGTTGCCATTTTTTCACGAAAGCCGTGTGTTTTTACACGACGTGTTTTAGATGGTTGATAAGTTCTTTTTGTTGCCATTTCAAAATCCTTTTGCTTCGCCTATTTAATCATACCTTTTTACAAAACGCAACTATTTTATTTAGTTTTTATCAAACCGATTGATTTAAGGCCTTCCAAAAACAAATACCAGACAAAAATTGCCCCTGCTAATTGCCAGAATGGTAAAAATACATTAGACATTTTCATTTTTGCCTCCTTGTGCTGTTTCTTATGCTTTTATTATAATACACAATAGTGTTTTGTCAATGGTTTTTAGAGCGATATTTTTTTACAAAAAAAATTATAAAATTTTGCTTTATTTCTTGACCTGTGCGCTAATTTTTTGCTAGGCTTTTAATATTGAAAAACAAGGGAAAAAGTAATGTCTGAAATGAATGAAATAAACAATGAAATTAATGAAATCAAAGTACCAACTTCACCAATAGAACACGAAATGCGTACATCCTTTTTGGATTATGCGATGTCTGTTATTGTGGACCGTGCTTTGCCAGATGTAAGGGATGGTTGTAAACCTGTGCATCGTCGTATTTTGTATGTTATGAACGAAGTTGCGCCGGCGACAAAATCAACGGTTAAATCTGCGCGTATCGTAGGTGATGTGATGGGGCGTTATCATCCGCATGGGGATTCTTCTATTTACGAAGCAATGGCGCGTATGGCGCAAGATTTTTCGATGGGTGAAATGTTGGTCCAAGGTCAGGGTAACTTTGGGTCTCGTGATGGCGATAAACCTGCTGCTATGCGTTATACCGAAGCGCGCCTTTCTAAACTTGGTGCATCATTGATGGAAGATTTAGACAAAGACACAGTTGATTGGCAGCCTAACTTTGACGGCACATTACAAGAACCTGTTGTTTTGCCAACTAAGTTTCCAAATTTCTTAGTGAACGGTGGTTCTGGTATTGCGGTTGGTATGGCGACAAATGTTCCAACTTATAATCTGGGCGAAGTATGTAATGGAATTTTGGCAATACTTGATAACAAAGACATCAGTGATGATGAATTATTTGGAATTATCCCAGGACCAGATTTCCCCACAGGCGGAATCATTATGGGGCACGCAGGCGCATACAAAGCGCACACAACGGGTCGTGGTTCTGTGATTGTTCGTTCTAAGACACACTTTGAAACCTTGCATGAACATCCGGCGATAATTGTTGATGAATTACCGTACCAGGTTAATAAATCGCAATTGATTATTAAAATTGCTGAAATGGTCAAAGATAAACGCATAGAAGGTATCTCTGACATCCGCGATGAATCATCCAAAGAAGGTTTGCGTGTGGTCATAGAATTAAAGCGCGACACTATGCCAGAGGTTGTCTTGAATCATTTGTTCCAAGACACAGAAATGCAATCTAATTTTCCTGTGAATATGATGGCGTTAAATCGTGGCCGTCCTATGTTGTTCACGGTAAGAACGGTTTTGGATGCGTTTATTGAATTCCGCGAAGAAGTTATTCGCAGAAGAACTATATTTGATTTGAACAAAGCGCGCAATCGCGCACATACTTTGTTGGGTCTGTCTGTTGCGTGTGGCAATCTGGACGAAGTGATTAAATTGATTAAAGAATCTGCGAATCCAGACGAAGCGCGAACAGCATTGATTTCGCGTGGATGGGCGGCATCTGATATTGAAAGTTATATCAATTTGATTGACGACCCGAACACAGAATACAAAGACGGCATGTTTTATATGAGCGAAGACCAAGCCAAAGCGATTCTTGAATTGCAATTACACAGATTGACTGGTTTAGAGCGCGACAAGATTCATAATGATTTGACAGAACTCGGCGCGGTTATCAAAGATTTGTTGGCGATACTTAGCAGTCACGAACGCATTGTCCAAATCATCCGCGAAGAAACTGCGGCTGTGCGCGACAATTGGGCGCAACCAAGACGCAGCGAAATAAGCGATGCAGAAATCGACATAGACATCGAAGATTTGATTGCGCGCGAAGATATGGTTGTGACTGTATCGAATACAGGTTATATCAAACGCGTAAGCCTGGATACATACCGTGCGCAAAAACGCGGTGGCAAAGGGCGCAATGCGATGACGACCAAAGACGATGATTATGTGGTCAATGTATTTGTGGCGAACACACATACACCATTATTGTTCTTCTCGTCCAAGGGATTGTGTTATAAATTAAAGACATATAAATTGCCAGAAGCGACTGCCGCAGGCAAGGGTCGTCCATTGGTGAATTTGTTGCCTTTGACAGATGGCGAAACAATCACAGCGATTTTGCCGGTTCCAGAAGAAGAAGTAAAACGTGTTCAAGAGTCTGGCAAAGAACATTTCTTGATGTTTGCAACTGCGTCTGGCACAGTGCGCAGAAACCGTATGAGTGATTTTGATTCTATACGTTCTAACGGCAAGATTGCTATGAAACTGGACGAAGGTGATTCATTGATTTCCGTGTTGCCATGTACCGAAGACCAAGATGTATTCTTGTCCACATACCGTGGCCGTTGCATAAGATTTGCCGTTCCAGAAATTCGTATTTTTGCGGGGCGTAATTCAACAGGTGTTCGTGGGTTAACATTACAGAAAGACGATTACATAATCGGTATGGCAATGTTGAATCATGGTGAATCTGATTCAGTTGTTCGCGCTGCATACGTAAAACAAAGCCGTGCTTTGCGTCGCGCACAAACTGGCATCGAAGAAGAAAGTGACGGCGAAGAAGAAAACACAACATTGGTGTTAAGCGACGAACAGATGGCAAAAATGGCATTGCGCGAAGAATTCATATTGACCATATCTGAAAATGGATTTGGTAAACGTACATCTTCGTATGAATATCGCCTTACCCATCGTGGCGGTGGCGGATTTACCAACATAAAATTGGGTGGTAAAAACACAGCCGTTGCGGGTTCATTCCCGGTTAACGACAACCAAGATATTATCATGGTTACAAACGGTGGTAAAATAATAAGAACACCGGCCGCTGACGTCCGTATTGCGGGTCGTTCAACCGCAGGTGTGACATTATTTAGAACGGCTGATGGTGAAAAAGTTGTATCTGCAATCGCGATTGATCACGAAGAAGAAACAGAAGAAAACACAACTGACGAAACCGCCAATACGACAGAATCTGCCGTAGACAGCGCACAATAAAAAAACGACAGGCACATCATGGAAAGCAAAGGCGAATATTTTATACCAATAAATGAAGTCGCAAAAAGACTGGATGTGCCTGCGCATACATTGCGTTATTGGGAAAAGCAATTCCCCAATGCTATACGCCCAGTAACGGGCGCGGGCAATCGTCGTTATTATCGCGCCGATACAGTGGAAAAGATAGAAACGATACGCACATTGCTTTATGACAAAGGCATGACAATTGCTGGTGTTAAAAAGATTTTGCATAATGGTTCTTTTGGCGAAGAAATGGGTGAAATAAAAAAGCAACAATCACCACGCAAAGCGCCAAGCACACATGCAACATTGGATGAATTTGAAAAGAACGATATCGATATCGCAATAAAATTACTTAACCAAGCCAAAATGTTCCTCGAAGATTAAAATTCTCCCCCACTGGGGGGAGGGAACCCGCAGGGCGAAGGGGGTATTCTCCCCCACGGGGGGCAGGGAACCCGCAGGGTAAGGGGGGTATTCTCCCCCATGGGGGGAGGGAACCACGGAGTGGTAAGGGGGGTATTCTCCCCCATTGGGGGGAGGGAACCATGGAGTGGTGAGGGGGGTATTCTCCCCCACTGGGGGGAGGGGACCACGAAGTGGTGAGGGGGGTAAAAAAACCTTGAATTTAATCGTTTTCATAAATACAATCTAATCATGCATAAATATAATAAAAATCTTACCGGCTTTGCGCGTCACAACCGTCGTTCAGGCAATTTGTCTGAAGCATTACTTTGGAACGAATTAAAGCAAAATAAAATGGGTGTAAGTTTTACCAAACAAAAGCCTATTGGCAACTATATTGCTGATTTTTATTGCGCTGAAAAAAATATGGTCATAGAAATAGATGGTTGGAGTCACGACGATAAATACGAATATGATCATGCGCGCGACGAATATATGCAATCACTTGGCATACATGTTTTAAGAATAGAAGACATAGATGTAAAACGCGATATGTCTAATGTTTTGATTTGGATAAAACATAATATAGACAGTTTATAGTTATTCAGGTAAAAAAATTCACCCCCTTCGGCGCGTTGCGCCACTTCCCCTTGGGGGCAGAATCTTTGCTCTCGTCGCAGAACCAATTCTCCCCCGGCGGGGGAGGGAACCACGGAGTGGTGAGGGGGGTATTCTCCCCCACTGGGGGCAGGGGACCACGGAGTGGTGAGGGGGGTAAAGACTGTCGCCAATCGTTCATAATTATGAAAGAACCGGAATACCCCCTTCGGCGCGTTGCGCCACTTCCCCTTGGGGGCAGAATACAAGTAGGTTTTGCAAACGAAGTGCAGCGAAACCGTCACGGTATCCGCCAGAGCGAAGCGCATGGCGAATACGAGAATACACAAATAGAAAAATCATAAAAACGGAGTTTGTTAATACGACTATGAGTTTGTGTTCGCAAATAAAGTGTAGCGAACACATTACGAATGCCCCGCAGGCATTAGCCGAGGGAGTTTTTATAGATTTTTAT
>JAFXVM010000013.1 GCA_017524525.1 Alphaproteobacteria bacterium
ATGGATCATTGCTTTGGTAGGCCATTACCCCACCAACTGGCTAATCCAACGCGGGCACATCCATCACCGATAAATCTTTCCCCTTGCGGGCGTATGCGGTATTAGCGTTCGTTTCCAAACGTTATTCCCCAGTGAAGGGCAGTTTCCCACGCGTTACTCACTCGTGCGCCACTGACTTCAGAGAGCAAGCTCTCTGTCATCCGTTCGACTTGCATGCCTAAGACCTGCCGCCAGCGTTCGTTCTGAGCCAGGATCAAACTCTCAAGTTCTAAAAAAAACTTGTAATTTAAGTCCTGTGCATTTAACAAAGCTGACTTTAATCAGTTCGTCTTTACATATTATATATATTCGCAAGACAAGTTTTTTAACGAGGTTATATATAACCTACTACCTGTCTAGGATATGCACATTTGACTTAGTCAAAGTTTGGATATTCCAAATTCAACTGTCTGCATATCTCTTCTTGAACAGATTTTTGAGTTATCAAAAATCATTTTGATGAGCTGCTTTTATTAACAATGTTGCGATTTAATCGCGAAATTTCAGGGGTTGACTTTTCCTTATTCGCAGAGGGCCAACTTGAAAGCCCGCTTATTATGTGTTTGAAGTTTCGAAAAGTCAAGTAATTTTTCAAAAATAATTTTCAAAAAAAGTTTCCAAAGCAAAAAACCGCAGAAATCCGCCATTTTATCGCCAAAAAATTTTTCATTTTTTCCCTAGGATTTTATGGGAAATCAGCAAAAAATGATTCGGTTTTGCGCTTTTTCGCCGATTCGTTAACCGATTCGGCATTTTAAAAAGCGTAAAAAACCACCCCGAAGGGTGGTTGTTTTTAGAAGCGATACATAAATCCAAGTTTCACAATTGGATAATATGGATAGTCTTTGATTTCTTTGCGAGCGTCGGCCAATGCTTTATCTTTTGCTGTTTCAAATTCTGCATATGCTGCCTGGATTGCTGCATCAGCACTATCTTTTTCAATAAGCGTGCCGAATTCATTGCGCAATCCATCAAGTGGGACATCCAAATCAATCTTGGCAGTTCTGTCTGTAAAGACCACACCAGCATCAAAGTAAATCTTAAAGCCCCAGAACAATCCTAAATCAAAACCTGTTCCTGCATATGGTCCTTTGTATTTCCAATCAATCATAGCCTTGCCATGCATTTCATCGCCATCATAAGTAAACTTCTTGTCGTCCAATTCGAATTCGATTTTGCCAACCTTTTGAGTTCCATGAATATCAGCATCTAAATCAAGTTTACCTGTGAAATAACCACCGCTAAGACGCCATCCGCCCAAGAACCAAGTATCACCAAACGGATAAAAATCAATCATTGCGCCATAATGTTTCGCATCTAATTTAAAATTATCAATTGTCAAAGCATCTTCGATTTCAACACCTTCGTCACCAATAGCCTTGTTAATTCTTTTGTTTAATTTGCTTTTGATTGGAGACATACTGGCAAAATCAAAACGAATACCGAATCGCTTAGCCCAGAAAGAATCAAAATTTTTATTGTTATAACCAATAAACCCGTTCAAGCCAGATGTTGGGGAAATACCAACACCAAATTGCATCCCATGTGGAAAGCGGATTTTTGGATTAGATGGTTCTTCATATTTTGGTTCTTCGAACATTGGGTATTTTGGTTCTTCTTTGACTTCTTCTACTTCTTCGATTTCCTTGACTTTTTTGACTTTTTTAATTTTTTCTACTTCCGTCACTTCTTCTTTTGCGGTTTCTTGTGTTTTTTGATTTGCATCTGTTTTTAATTGTTGTTCATATTGTGCAACAAGTTCTGGCGAAGCAACATCCATAGGTTCTTCACCGTACATCTTGTGAACATCTTGCGCAGCCATTACAGGCATTGTTAATACAGCAATAACAGAAAAAACTGAGATTTTTTTCATAATTCCTTCCTTTTGTGTTTATGAATACATTCACAGTATAGAAATTTAAAATATTTAACACAACATAAAAATTTTTGTTTTAAGCAGACCTTTTTTATGATAAAATTGTAATTATGAAAAACAGAATTTCTTTTTTAGCGATAATCGCTATTGCGTTTGGCACAAATTGTACAAGCGCTTCTGAATGTGTCGGCAAAGATTGTGAAATAACTCCTGTGGTGTTGGAACAAGAAGTTGATAAAATAGACATCTTGGCTCCAAAGGTTGTTGAAACGACTGCCGTGGTTGAAACTTGCGAAAGTGATTGCGTCTATGATTACGTGTGTCCTTTTGCAACAGAAGAAGAATGTGCAATATGGTATAAAAAACCTGTGTATAAAACATCTTTGTTTCCACGCGCACCACATGTGAATCCTGTCCGCGAAGACGATATATTATATGCAATATATTCTAATTATGATGTTGATGCAAACGATGAAGCGATGACACCATTGTTGGAACGTTATAAGATTTTAATGAACGCATCGCGCGCTTGTTGCAGCGAAGGCATCATTTATAAAATGCGTCAAAAGGGTGCAAGTGATGCAGCAGTTTATCAATTCTTAAAAGACGATGCAAATGAATTTGCTGTGGCTTCACGTTGTATGGTTATGAACGATGACGAAATCGCACACAGTTATTCAAATGGTGTCACTGGTCAAATGGTCGCAGATGTTCGAAACGCTTGCCTTTGCAAGAATCGTCAATGGTTTGAATCTCTGCTGGAACCGTTCTTTGACATATATGAACGCGCACCATTATTTGCAGATAAACCTTTTGTTTATAATTACACAGACGGTATGCAACGGGATATAACTGTGTACATTAATGACGAAATACAAACAACCCGCGGATTATTAGAGGTTTGTCCAAAATAAAAAACGCCCAAACGGGCGTTTTATTTTACTTTTTTTCCATATTCTTTTTAACCCAAGCATAATGGCGAAAGAATTCAAGTCCTGGGCTGGCAGGTAAACCCAGCCATCTTTCACCCTTTGGAATATTGCGGAATACGCCACTTTTGGCACCAACTTCGGCATCATCACCAATATGAATACCGTTTGGAACCCCAACTTGCCCCGCCAGCAACACGCGGTCACCCACGACCACGCCCCCAGCCAATCCTACGCCGGCAGCCAAGAAACATTCTTTGCCAATCACAACACCATGTGCAATCTGGCATAAATTATCGATTTTTGTGCCGTCGCCTATCTTGGTATCTGTCATCGCACCACGGTCGATACAAGTATTAGCCCCAACAGACACACGATTACCCAACACAACGCGTCCAGTATGCGGTATAAACACATTTTTGCCGTTCTGGCGCGTGTAACCGAATCCATCTTTACCAATTACTGCATTTGCATTTATCACGCAATCTGAACCGATTGTAGCATTTTCTATGTGCGCCCCAGCATACACAACAGTATTTGCGCCCAAAACCACATTACGACCAATGAAAGCCCCAGGATAAATTTTAACACCTTCTTCAATCACTGCGCCTTTTTCGATGGTCACATATTGACCGACATAGTTCGTACGTTTTTTACGCCAAAACACACCGCGTTCTATGGTTGCAAAATAAGACACACCAAAACGTGGTTTTTCTGCATAAATTTCACCCAATATTTTTACGATATTTCCGCGTGGTGAATCAGTGATTAAAAGCGTTGCGCCCTTTGGTGCGTGTTTTACTTGTTCGCTTTGTAATAAAATTACAGATGCACGAGTATTTTCTAAAACTTCAATCGGTAAAATTTTAAATGCGGCAGAATTACGTTCCGTGGAATAAAACGCCAACTGTCCAGGTTTAGCATCAGCAATCGGTGCAACACCACTTACCATTTCTTTGGCGTTTCCTTTTAATTCCAAACCGAATTTTTTAGCCAATTCACCGGCAGTAATTTTTTTACCCTTTGGTCCAAAAATTTTACGAAATAAATTTTTCATTGTGTTTATCCTTTTGTTTAATGCGATTATAGATACAAAGAAACCAAAAGGCAATTGTTATTTCAACCCCCTCCCGGTCTTCGACCGTACTCCCCCACATTGGGGGGAGAACCTGCTCTCAGGTGTTGCGAACTAAGTTCTCCCCCAGCATGGGGGAGTTCGCGTAGCAGGAGGGGGTTATTCTCCCCCAGAATGGGGGAGCGCGGCGTAGCCGGAGGGGGTTATAACTCATCAATATTATGCTTTATCCATATCAATACATTTGACATATCTTTTTTTACATCTTTGTCTGATATTCTTAAAACACGTATTCCCAATTTTTGCATATATTCATCACGCACTTTGTCATAGTGATATTTGTCATCATGTGAAGAACCATCAATTTCAATAACCAGTTTCTTTTTGCGACAGTAAAAATCCGCAATATAGTTTCCAATTGTCTGTTGACGGACAAAAGCGACACCTAATTTCCCTTGCTTTAATTCATACCAAAGTAATGCTTCGGACAAATTACCTGCCTTTCTATTTGCACGTGCAAAATGAATTAGATTTTTATTATAAAAGAACATAAATATATTCTATTGTAATTTGGAATAAAAATCAACCCCCTCCCGGTCTTCGACCGTACTCCCCCACATTGGGGGAGAACCTGCTCTCAGGTGTTGCGAACTAAGTTCTCCCCCAGCATGGGGGAGTTCGCGTAGCAGGAGGGGGTTATTCTCCCCCAGCATGGGGGAGCGCGGCGCAGCCGGAGGGGGTTAATAAAAAAAGGTTGCGACTTGCGCAACCTTTTTATTTAACCAGAAATGATTATTCCATTTCAACAGCGACTGGTTCGCCATAGGTTCCCAATTCTTGGGCACCGATGAAACATTGGATATGTTCACCAACTTCGCTCATCCATTGTTGTGCCGCTTCGTTTTTGATGTTTTCTTTCTTGGTCTTGATAACCGAAGCAGTAATACCCGCACCCAACGCAGCACTGGTCGCCGCAGTCACAGCCCCAGCGATAAGATTTGCATTATGACGTTTTGTTGGATCTTGTTCTGCATCTTCAGCCTGGTCACATGCAAGTTTAACCTTTTGTAAATCTGCTTCAAAGTCGATGTATGTGTTAGTATCAAATGCACCTTTCTCTCCTGCTTCACCTACTACCTCTGTTGTTGCAAGACCAGATATTACAGTCGGGATTGTAACATTGCATTTTTTAGAGTCATTGTTACAATTTTGATTACAAGTTGACTGTGCGCTATCCAACATGGTTATAATCGATGCGCTGGTAGATGCACTTGCCGGGGCACCTTCTTCCCCTACTGATATTTCTTTTGTAATTTTTTTACAATTTTCTCCACAACAACCGGCATTTTCTATGCTTGTTTTTAGAGCTTGCACCTGATTTATTGCTTCTTTACTCCATTTATACGAAGTTTTTGTTGTGCCTGCAACTGCTGCAACATAATCGTTGTTCAAAGTTTTAAAATTGATGGTACTTACATCTTCAACGGTTGCACCATCATCATTTTTAGCGTTTTTAGCATAACTCTGTGCAGCCTGAGCGTGCATCACAGCTTCGTTATAGTAACTGTATTTAGAATTTTGGTCTGTTGCAGAACGCGACTTATTCAGCGCAGTTTTTGCCGCAGTCACTTCTTCATTACATTTTTCACCATACGAATTTTGCTTTTTAATTATAGAACCACCGCTAAGCAATCCGCCCAATGAAGAACCTTTGTTTTGCAATGCATCCATGCCTGCAAAGCCTGCGACACCGCCGACCAATGCTGGGGCAACTGTTGCCCATGCGTATGCAACCTGTTCTTTGGTAGATTGTTTTTTGTCGTTACATTCGCCATTTTCCCATTTACCGTATCCTTGTTTGCACAATTCACGTTTGCCGACTTTGTCCGATATCTTTTGCAATGTTTTATTGCTTATCCAAGAACCGCAAGTAAATGTATCACCAATCGCAAAGTATGCTGTGGCGTCACTGCCCAATTCATCTTGGATGTCTTTGTCGTCACTCATCACTGTCACACGAACACGACAGAATGAACCGTACAAATCATTAGATGCTGTGAAATCTTTGGCTTTTAAACCTTGGTATACATAATTCTTTGGAACTTTGTTGCCCTTCAGTTTAACCCATTGATATGTTGAACCCATATCACTTGAGCCCATAACACCACCATGGTTTTCGTTCAAACACATATTTCTTTCTTTGGTAAGTTTTGCGTTATATTTTGCCTGAACTTCTTTTTCTACATCAGCCAGTAATTGTTGGAATAATGATTTTCCAGCATTTTCCATAACAAATTCTGTTTCACCCATATATACCGGTGTATCATATACACAACCGTCTTCATCCATTACACCAACGCATGCACCATTGATTGGTTCCATTGTTCCAGAACAATTCGTATTTACACCGAATACGTTATCAATTGTCGCACTTACTGCCGCCTGTTCATTGCTTGCACGACAAGAAACCAAGATACCACCCTTTTCACCATAGGTAGATTTATTTTCTTTGATTTCGTCTGCAGCACCAGCCCATGCTTCGCGGACAGAAGAGGCACCACCCCAAATTTCTTTATCTGCATTTTCACGACGCCAATCAGCAGTTGCAACCTTTAAATGTTCTTCACACACAGATGAATTTTTAACTGTATTCATGCAAAGACCCAAAACGATGTTGTAATCAAGCACACCACCCATTTTGTTCATGCTTCTGTCGAATTTACCATTGCCTGTGTCATACGAACCAGAAACAATGTCTGTTCTGGCACGATAGCAATTTACATAATCTTTGCCACACATAGATTTAACACAAGACAAAGCAACCGTTTCACATTGTTTTTTCATAGTTGCGATTGCCGCTTCGTTATAGGATGTAGCAAGCAATGCATTTAATGTTCCAACCGCGCCAATTGGGTCGTTTTCCCTGGTCGTAGAATTATATACAGGGAACAATGTATCAAATGTTGAATCTTTGGTATATGTATATGCGTAAGAATCTGTTGCACTGGCAGATGCCGCCGCATATTGACAATTCGCATCAGCATTAATAATTGCCATACATCCAGATCTGATGTCGCCACGTGTATTTTCACCGTTTACATGAACATCACCATAAGCAACACGGGATGTTGTATCTGTTCTGCCGTCTAATCTTGCCTGACGATAACATACAGACCCCAGACCACCACCACAAGAACGCATAGCACAAGATTTAATTGTATCTACGCATTTATCTTTGATGTTTTTATCAAATTCTGTCAAAGCTGCTTGGATTCTGGTGTTGACCGCGCTTTTGCGTGCATTATATGCCTGAGCAAAAACATCTTCTTGTAATTCACGGTCCGCCAATTCTTTGGCAGTTGGAACCTTTTCAAGATAAGTCATATGACAATATTTATTCCCACCAACCGTTGTTAAACATTTATCTTTGATGATTTTACGAATTTGACTTTCTGTTCTTGCTTCATCAGTAGTCGTACTTGTACCTACCGTAGTGCTGTAATTTCCAGCCCCCACAACAAAATCAGCCGTATCAATCACGCTTGTATTCGTACCAGCAACACAACGCCATGGATTTTCCACACATGCACTGTAAAGGCAATTATCCACAACTTTTTCACAAGTGTTAATCGCATTTCCCGCTGCAAGCGATGCACCTTCGGTAATCATTTCACCCAATCTGGATGTTTCACTTGGTGTCAAAGAATCAGCATTACCAACAGAACCAAACAATTCCTGCTTGGTCGTGTTATCACAACGTTTCAATGTAGAATCACAAAGCACAGCCTGTCTTCTAAATTCTTTGTTAGTTGTACACAGTTCAAAATCTGCACCACAATTATCATCACGTTTTAAACAATTCGTATAACGACGAACACATTGTTCTTTGGTTAATTTATTTGCTTCTGCTGCACCACTAATCATTACCCCCAGCGCAGAATCATCTTTTGGATATGTGTATCTGTCAACTTCTTGGACGCCATCAATTGTTTTATAACTCGCTACGTTAGAAAGGGCATTTATCGCAGATGTTCCAAACAACTGATTCACGCCAGCCGCAGAACATTGATACAAAACATTTAAACATTTTGGCATTTGGGCATGAAACAGCACATTTGTTGTGCATTCTTCCATGTTTGCACCACATACATCGTCAGCCTTGATACAATCAGTGTATTTGTTACGGCATTCCTGGTCGTCATAATATGTCGTCGAAGTCGTACCAGTCGACACAAGTGCCGTACCAGATGACACCATATAACCCGCAATCGACGGCAGACGCGATGTCGTTTTATTCGTCACCATCCCAACACGCGATGTTGCCGCGAAAGCCGCAGGAATCAAAGAAATTATTGTTAATATACTAACTGTTTTGACGATGTTTTTCATCCCCTTTCTCCATATAGATTTAGTTTTATTTTATCATACAATCAAAAATAAAGAAAGAGAAAAATGAAGTTGGGTGATGATTATTTTTTGTCCCCCCTCTTGCTGCGCAAACTCCCCCGGTGGGGGAGAATCTGTACTCGTCGCAGTCTTTAATTCTGCCCCCGTGGGGAAGTGGACGCGAAGCGGACGAAGGGGGTATTCTGGTGTATTCGTTATTACGAACGATTGGGAGAAAAGTTTTGTTCAAATATTTCTTTTGTTACAAATCTACCAGATTACCCCCCTCTTGCTGCGCAAACTCCCCCGGTGGGGGAGAATTTTTATTCCGCGACGAGCGCAAAATCCTGTCTCAAAGGGGAATTTTTAATCGCCATCCAAGATTTCTTTCAATTCCATCATATCAATTGGCATACGAGATTTAAAATGCATTTCTTTGCCTGTTGTTGGATGTTTGAATTCCAAAACCTCTGCATGCAACATTTGTCCATTATGCGCTTTCAAAAATTCTAACAACGCAGGGTCTTTGACCGAACCAATATGCGATTTTTCACGTCCGTATAATGGGTCGCACAAAACTGGAAATCCATGCGAAGACAAATGTACCCTGATTTGATGTGTTCGCCCAGTCATCAATGTACAACGAAACAAAGAAATCCCAGGTCGCGTCCAAACATCCATAACATTCACAATTGTGTGGGCTGGTTTACCACCTGTTTTAACCAAACTCATTTTTTGTCTGTTTCTGGAAGAACGCGCGATATTCCCAGTAATTTCTGCCCCACCCCATGTTGGAACACCCCAGACAAATGCTATGTATTTCCGTGTCAAATCATGCGCTGAAAACATTTTTACCAAACCACGATATGCTGCATCACTTTTGGCAAAAACCATAACCCCACTGGTATCTTTGTCCAAACGATGAACCACGCCTGGTCGTGTCAATCCCCCAAGTGTCGATAATTTCGTATAAGACAACAGATTTTGAACAAGTGTTCCTGTTTTATTCCCCGCAGATGGATACATAACCACACCACGCGGTTTATCAATCACGATTATATCATCGTCTTCGTATAAAATATCTAAGTCAAAATCGTTTGAAATATTATCGTACGCAACATCTGTTTTTTTATCAGGAATTTCAACGATGAATTCTTCGTTTTCTTTGGTTTTATCCGAAATTTTTAACGATTTGCCGTCTGCGCGTTTGATATTAAATTTTTGAATTTCACTGCGCGAAAATTCTGGCATTAAAACAGACAAAAATTTATCCAAACGGACACCTGTATTTTCACTATCTACAATGAATTTGCGTATTTCTGCCATTATTTATATTCCGTCCATTTTGGACCAATTTCACATTTCGAAAGGTCTATCTTAAAATATCTATCGCCAGTCGTTGAACAATTCAAAATCCCAGTTGTTCGCGCATCCAAAGCCTCTTGGTCTGCGTTACGATATGCAAACGATATTGTTTTTGGCGCAGCAACACACACCAGGCGCAGATGCCCATTCATTTCGCCACGTGGCGAAACCCAAACACGAACACTGTCCGCTTCGCCATAACAAGGAAATGTGTCAAGGTAATATAATACCAATCCATTTTTTAACAAAGATTTATTGCCACCACTAATTTGCCCAGTATATTGTTGCCAAGGACGCCCTGTGACCGCAGCCCAATCAACAGATGTAGAAAACAAACTGACACGCGGGGCCGGCAATTGTGGCGCAGTCGCCAATGCTGACACTGATAAAAATGACAATGTTAATGCAGACAAAATTTTCATTTTGATTCCTTTAATTCCACAGATAACCTTTTTACATTTGCAGGGTTCACAGACAACATATGATTAAATGTGACTGTGGTTTTTGCTTCCAACAAAGTAGCTGGTGGGGTGAAAGCCTGACGCGACAAAACATTGTCTTTTTCATCATACGCGATAATCACCACATTCGGCAGACCATAAATATCGTCTGTGGTATTCGTAATATCACCAGATACAAATATACGTTTGTTTCCATCTTCATCTTCGACAAGATGAATATTTTTTTCGTCTATTTTTGTAATCAATGGTTTGTTATTAGTGCTTTTAGAAGAAATATTTAACACAACAACTAATGAAAATACACATGCTGCAATCAAAGCATAAATAGCCGCAATCAGTTTCATAGTGGCATTTTGACGAAATGGAACACGTGGCGTCCAAACATGACCGCAAACCACACACTTTAACGGCGTATTAGGTATTTTATCAAGTGTATATTCTGTTTTACAAAAATCACAAACTGTTTTCATATCTTGTTCCTTTGTTGCTTTTATACCACAAATTATTTCAAATTCAACTTTTCATATTTTTCCCTGATTTGCGATTGCATAGTGTTAAGAGCGTTTATATAATCCCCAACCGTAGCATTTGCATTGGCTGTGACTGCACCAAATACAGTTGTTGCAACCGTTCCTGGTTTAGATTCTGTTTTAACTATTTGCAGAGCCATACGCACAAGTTCAGGAAAATTTGCATCTGCAAAACGCGCTTTTTGACTTTTTATATTCCAATAATACGAAGAATCTTTTGGATCTTGGATTTTATCAGATACTGTTAATTGTGGTGTCACAGAGCCTGTGTATCCAACCGAAACATAAGATGCAGTTATGCGCCCCAATATCAAATCCATATCACCTATGATTTTCAAAGTTGATGATTTCCCACTGGTCGAAGAAACAGAAAATCCATTCAAGTTCAAATTATTTACATACAAATCATTTGTATAAAACGAAGAAAACTTTGCTGAATCAGCCAAAGTCAATATTCCTCCCACATTTAAATTGCGATAATCTGCTGTAAACGCACCATTTACAACTGCTGAATTTGTAGCAAAAACAGCGTCTATGTTTGCGCGATTAGAAAATTCTAATGATGAAGTTGCTAATTTTTCCACTTTTAATGTTTCTTCAAATTGTGCCTTGGATGCATCAAAAAAACGAATCTTTTGTAAATCGTGACCATCTAAATTTAAAGGCGATAACATAGTTGCATCTTCTTCGCTGTTTGACGGCAACCGCCATAGATATTCAGTGTTGCCACGCGTTGTTGGTGTTGTTCCTATTAAACCTTTGGTGTCGGTTATTCCAAAGTCTGCTGTGTTTGTATGAAATGCCCCAAAACCACCGTATACAGAATTTCCTTCAACAAAGCCAAATTTCCCACCACCAAGATTAACTATTTCACGTGTTCGAAGTGGGCTGATATTACCGTCGTTCAAAATTACCACGCCTTGTAAAATAGATTTATTATTAATGTCTGCTGTTTTCAATATACGCAATTGGTATTCATCTTGGTAATTAGTCGCAATATTTTCTGCCAAACCATATTCAACCAAATCTTGCAACTTTACGCGAGATATATTCTTGCCTGTTGGACGCATCAATTCTGTTTTGTTTTCAACAATATATCTTTCCAGCGCATTTTGAACGTTTTCTATTTGTTTTGTCACAGCAACATTTTTAGCGCGTTCAACCGATGTTTGTTGGTATTTGAACACAAATGGTATTATTATCGCAGCCAATGCGATTGTCATCATCAATTCTACCAACATCCCACCATATTGATTATTTTGTCCTGAAAAGATTTTTCTTTTAAACATCATTTTGTTTGCCAATCCTTGTGGGTTAATACCTTAAATTCGTCTGCGTCAGGAATTTCTGGTAATGTAGCACGAGTCAATATAAATTTCGAAAAAGATGGTGGCGTAGTAGATGGAAACACCCAAGAACCTATTTTTAGCGGTGCTTGACCTGCCAACAATAATTCACCAGAAACTGTTATGCCGTAATTTTCAAAAAAAGTCATATCTGTTGCCGAAATATACGGTGTCAAAAGTTTGTTCATCGATATTCCGCCAAATCCACTGGACGTAGTCGAACTGGCTGATTTGATAACAAGATTGCCCGCGACATTGACTGTTTTTCCAATTGTAGCCCTGTCCGTCACGATGCGTCCACTGGTGGTATATTTATCACCATTCAATTTATCTGCACTTATAAGTTTAAAACCATTTGTATCACCAGTAACACGCATTGTACCCACTGCTACATTCGCAGAATTTAAATTTGCCCCAGAAGAAAAATATAAATCGTTGGTATCAATAACAGTGGCATCTAAAAATACTGCATCAACATCAACAATCTTGGCAGACAAAGCATCTAGATTGCTGACATTAAAAATATTAAAATTATTCATGTGCAAATCACGTTGCATTTGATTTAAATTGTCTTCGCCCATTGTTCCACGATGTAAAAATTTCGATTTATCTGCACCTTCAAAATCACGGTATACACGATAAATCAAATCACCAACATTAAAATCTTCGGGTGCAGACACAGCCCAACTTTGTCCATAAGCAATACCATCCTCACGAACAATTGCTGCGTCTTCGCCAATTTGTTTTGCGATGTTCGCAACACGAAATCCAGGCGCATCAATACTGAACGCAATGTAAGCCTCTGTGATTGTTACACCATTAACTTTGTATTTATCTATGAACGCAGTATGCGCCAAAGGAACGATTTCCTGAATTTCTTGTTCAGTCATTTTTATTTCGTCTACATCATCCCACTGGGTTTGATTGATACGCAGAAAATTTATTATCCCATCGCGGTATTTTACAATTTGATTAGCCTTTGCTATATCTTGTGCATCATTCACCATATTCGTGATTTGATTATACACAAACGGGGACACAGCAACTACAACTGCCACAGCCAATATAACTTCGGTCATGGACGCACCACGTTGCGACATTAAATACGAATGATAAAAATGTTTTTTACATGCAATCACTTCTTCCGCTCATCAAACATTGTTTTATATCTATTCTTGCTTCTAATCTTTGCCAAAAAACATACTGACAAATGATGTTTTGAGCCAACGATTTTTTATTATACACACCATTTAATTCGGTAATAATATCTTTGCAAGAAACCAGTTTACTATCTGCATCTTTAGGATCTGCGATAATTTCAAAAGAATCATTATTTATAGTATCAACATAAACATCTGGCAATAAGGATGTTCCTGCCGGTCTTATGTCTATTAACAACGGTCCAGTTTGGTCGTTCAACAACCCATACGAAGTTTGATCGCGCAAAGATATATTTGCAGCATAGATATTTTTTACATCTACACCCATTTTAGTATTGTATTCCAAAGAATTTGCATCAATATAAACATCTTGACCCCGAGAAGCGTCTAAATACGAACCTATATCCAATCTGTCCACATTAAAACTGAAATTATCAGCACGAACAGAACCACGAACAATCCAATCAGCAGGCCCTGAAAACGCCGTTTTGCCTTCTGCCATAGAAAAATCATACACAGATGCAACATTTGATTCAAAACCACCTGCTGTTCCAAACTTAGAAATCGTACGCAAAGACAAATCACTTACATTTAAATCGCCCCTGCCCAAAGATAATGCTGCGCTACCATCAGCACTTTGAAAAACAGTTCTGTTCGCATACATATCCGATATTTTATTTTTTTCATTACGTCCTGCTTCTACACCATAAAGAACCAAAGTATTAAACTGAGCGGTTTCAAATTCGCCATTACGCGCAAATAAAACACCAGCCCGGTCTATGCTGTTGTCATTCATATCTAATTCAGATAAAAAACCGATATTTTCATCTGTTTCTTTCTTTGACACAATATCGCTGTAAACAGTGTCAATTGGGACAATAACTTCAATATTTCCTTTTTTAACAACAGCATAAAAACCTATGCGTCTTGCCATTTCTGCCAATTGTATTTTTGACAATTTTCCACTTGTGATTTTAATATAACTTAAAATCCCATCTTCGTTTTTATCTATGACCAAAGATATATCTTGGTTAAACGGTGTTTTTGGAATAAACCCCATTGGCAACCCATACCCCCCCAGTAATGAAACCATTGCGTTGCCAGAAAGTTCTTGCTTTTTATATGGCAAATTTTCTTTTTCTTCGCGCAGAAAATTACGAGTAATATCATAAACTGTTTCTATTTGTTCTGTGGCACTGTACATTTGAGCCGCCATATCTCGCGCGGACAATTTTTTTGCGAAAAACGGTATAAAGGCAAAGACCAAGGTCAATGCTAATAACGCTTGTAATAAAAAATTACCCTTTTGATTATGCAAAAAATCTCTCCTGTTAGTAAAAGCATAGCAATTGAAAAAAATTATTGCAATCAGTTTTAAGATGTTTTAACATTACTTTGTTGAAATAAGGCGGTAATAGAAATTATCGTTGAGAAAAATATTTCCTTTAACAAAAGAAAAGCTATGTCAAACAAAAAAAACCAAACCTCTGTGGGTCAAATGATTCAACGCTGTCATAAATGGCGTCAAAAAAGAAAACAATACATAGACCAAGCGCGTCAAACTAGCGACGAAATTGAACGCGAACGCTTATTACAGGCTGCTGAACATTACGGTCGTATTGTTAACGAAGAACAAATCAAAATTGATTCTCAGCGTGATCCAAAAGATAAATCTGTGACCCCAGAAGAAATTGCCGAAACAACAGAAAATCAAGATACAAATGATTCTGGAGAAGACGAAGAAATGGGTTTTCCAGACTTTATCTCTAATTTGAAATAATTTTAGATATTTTTTATTGAAATTGTGTATTTATTTGCTATGCTTGGCGCAAAGGAAGCATTGATGGAAAATAATTATACAGTTTTAGCACGCAAATATCGCAGTCAAGATTTTGAATCTCTTATTGGTCAAGATGTTCTTGTTAAAACATTGACTACTGCTATTAATACTGGTCGTATCGCACACGCTTATATTTTTACAGGGATTCGTGGAACTGGTAAAACCAGTACTGCGCGTATTTTAGCCAAAGCATTAAACTGTTTATCTTCGGACAAAGCCACTTCCAAGCCATGTGGTGTATGTGAAAATTGTCGCGCTATTGCGGCAGGGCAACATATTGATGTTATGGAAATTGACGCTGCTTCTCATACTGGGGTTGATAATATGCGCGAAATATTAGACGCGGCTCTTTATCGTCCCACAAATGCAAGATACAAGGTTTATATTATTGACGAAGTTCACATGTTAACTACCAGCGCATTCAATGCGTTGTTGAAAACTTTGGAAGAACCACCACAACATGTGATATTTATTTTAGCAACTACTGAAATTAGAAAAGTTCCTGTGACTATTTTATCTCGGTGCCAACGTTTTGATTTAGCACGCGTTCCAGTAGAAACATTGAAAAAACATTTCGCATGGGTCGCGGAACAAGAAAAGGTTGAATTGTCTGATGGTGCAAACGAATTATTGGCACGCGCTGCTGATGGTTCTGTGCGCGATGGTTTATCTTTGTTAGACCAAGCCATTGCTCAAACAGGTGGCCATGTTGATGAAAGCGCGGTTCTTGATATGCTGAAAAGAACAGACCGTGGAACAATCGTTAATTTCATGAAGACGGTTTTATCTGGGGATGTTAATGTCGCACTAACTAAATTAGACGAAATTTATAATAATGGTGCAGATTTAACAATGTTGTTAACTGATATGATGGAATGGACGCATTGGGCCACACGCATGCATCCATCTTTGCGTTTACAAGATGCGACTTCATCACCATATACTGCTGACCAGCGCGAAACGATTAGAAAAATAAACGAAACCATTACTTTAAACACTTTGTCCAGAATATGGCAAGTTATGGTTGCTTCTGTTCCTGAATTACAGGCATCCAGCAATCAAAAACAATGTTTCGATATGTTGATTGTGCGTTTGATGCATATTGCTGATATGCCATCTATTCCAGAAATGCTTAAACAGGCACCTGCAAAAACAGAAGAAAAAAAAACTGAACCTGTTGCAGTGGAAAAACCAAAATATCTTGAAATAAAAACAAAAGAATCTTTGGGTGAAGAATTACAGAAAGCACGCGAAATTGTATTGTTTTCTCATTATAATTCTAATCTTGAAATAATCGAATTTGAAGAAGGTAAAATAAAATATTTTGACAGACAAAATGATAAAAATTTCACTCAAAAATTAGCATTGTGGTTAAAAGATAACACTGGGAAAAATTGGACATTGGAACGCGTTGAAAACGCCACTGGCGAACAAACTATATCCGAACACAAAAAAGCAGAAGTTGCTGCTGATCCTATGGTTGCCAGTGCTATGGATTTATTTGACGACGCAGAAATTGTGAACATATCTAAATAAAAAGGGGGAAATATGAGGGAACAATCTGGACGTTCACTTATTGAAATTATCGGTGTTTTGGCAATCGGTGCAATTATGTTATCTGCTACCTATAGCATGTATCATTCAACAAATGAAAAACAAAAACGTTTAATTGCCAGCGAAGAATTAAAAGATATTGCTACAAAAACAAAAACACTTTTGGAATATTCTGGATATCTACCTGTATCTGTCGATTTTTTAATTGAATCTGGTGTAATCGCCAACGACAAAGCACCAGCAGGTGGCAATGAATGGTCTGTGACCAGTAATTTTGACGGCAGTGAATTTTCAATTAATCTTGTAAAGTTATCTTTTGAAGAATGCGCATATTTCACAACAAAAAAATTTGATTGGGCAACACATATCAGCGTAAACGGTTATGATTCTGGAGAATCTTCGTTTTGTATGAGAACAGGTGAAAATACAATATCATTTTTCGCACAATAAAACATGAATTTAAAACAAACTATTTTCATAAGTTTTTCTTTGTTATTGAGCGCATGTCTTCAATACCACAGCCCAGCACGTGAAAGTTGGCGACAATACCTTAATGGTGCATCGTTTATAGACATGACAGAAACTGCGCGCACGGCAAAATTACCTGTATATATGGGACATGGTGGCAAGATAATTACACAAAATGGCGAATTATCCAGCAACATGCAATACGGCGATAAAAACGCCATAGACAATGCTGTTTTATTAAATTATATGAGCAATTTAGAATATGAGTTATACGACGCACTAAGGAAACCAGGTATGTCTGTTCAGCGCGCCGGAACAGATGTGGTTATTATTTTAGTACGTGGTGCAATTATGCAAGAAAATATTGCTGATATATCGCCAGACGGCGCAGACACGTTGAATATAATTTCAAAAATTTTGAACAAATATAATGCGACTTTCATGGAAATTGCAGGCTATACAGATTCTATGAAAAATCAAAGTGCTGCACATGCTTTGTCTTTGGATATGGCAGAACGCATTGGTGTTTATTTTGCACAACATAATATTTCTACATCACGAATGTTTATTGTGGGGCGTGGGTCTGCGCGACCAATTGCAGCCCAAGACGATATGGGACGGCTTACCAATCGCCGCGTAGAAATAAGATTAACACCTGCCCGATAATCGTATAAAAATACTTTACTTTTTGGTATAAATATTGCTATATTCAAAGCAACCAATTAACAAAAAGGAAAGAAAAATGAAAAATGAACAAAATCCAATGATTAAAAAATATACAAAAATGGGCGTGATTGCTACGGCTGTGGTGGTTGTCGCTGCTTTGGGCATTTGGGCTGTTTCCAGTATCAAATCAAATGTTAGCGTTGAAAAGGCTTTAAGTGAAGTGACTGAAAACGCTGTGACTGGGGCTGATTTAAGAATTGCTTTGGTCAGCATGGATAAAATCCAATCTCAAGCCAAAGTATTGGAAGATTTACATAAACAACGCGCTTCTTTCGAAGAAAAATTGAAAAACAAACTTGAAAAAGAACAAAAAGAAATCGAAAAAGAAAAGGCTGATATCGAAAAATCTCAAGATGTTTTATCCCAAGAAGCATTGCAAAGACGCGTTGTCGATTATCAAAAACGCGTGAACAATTTCCAACGCACTTTGTCTGAAAGCGCGCAAGCAATCGAAGTTTCTTACCAAGAAGCATTGAACACAATTCAAAAGAAACATCTTGATCCAATTATCGAAGGCGTAATTGCAAAGAAAAATCTTGATTTGGTGATTGATGGTCGTATGGCGCGTACTGGGGCTAATATAAACGGTTTGGATATCACAGACGAAGTAATCAACGCTTTGGATAAAAAAATATCTTCCGTAAAA
The DNA here is from genome assembly GCA_017524525.1 of Alphaproteobacteria bacterium. Taxonomy (GTDB): domain Bacteria; phylum Pseudomonadota; class Alphaproteobacteria; order Rs-D84; family Rs-D84; genus Enterousia. Next base: position 18,402 of record JAFXVM010000013.1, read on the forward strand.
ATGGACGCACCAAAGGGATTATAAAAATATCAAAACCTTAAAAGACGCCCAAACGGGCGTTTTTTAAATTGTGCACCGGCACAATGCCCGGCGAACGACTGTGGCAATCTAGGTTAATAAAAAAGTAGTCTGGCGTTACGCCAGACACATTAATATACCTGGATGCTCACGCTGCGCTCAGCATGACAACCCTTCGTTAAAACTTCGGGTTGCAGGACACAAGGCTTTTGCCTTGTCCAACCCCCCTCACCCTGCGGGTCCCCTCCCCCTATGGGGGAGAATTGGTTCTGCAACGAGCGCAAAGATTCTCCCCAAGGGGAACCACAAAAAAACCGTCCCCACACACAGGGACGGTTTCTTTCTTGGGGAAAGAAACTTTTATTGTGCAACAATACCTGTGAATATTGCCGTACGAAAAACCGATTTCAGCCTAGTATCAAACCCACAATCTTGCGCACAACTCCAAATACAATCATTTTCACGAAGACGATCATCTTTTAACATCCACACAGATTGCAAAAAATTACATTGTTCACCCCCATTGGCTATATATCCAGTTGCTTTGCACCAACAATATTTTTTCTCTCCCTCCGCATTCAACAACACCTCTTCAGTGGATATCCAATCAGCGCTATCTCCACCATATTGGTCATTATGATTATTTCCATAATGTCCACTACATATTGCTTCCCCTACTACCTTGTCGCCATTACTCCAACTAGTATTCCAGCTCCCAATGTAGTCCACCATAGGCCTCTGACCATAAAATGCGCTAGCATTATTACCTATGAGAGACGCCGGCACCAAACAAGGCACAATCACACTCCATCCCCCGAACACATACCCTGGTCTATCTTCTGGGGTTGGTGGGGTAAGTGCCGCGTCGTATGTACATGTTGCGGGAATATTATTTCCTGTTAATTGTGTCCCGTTGCTGTACCAAGTTGTATTTATTGTGTTGGGGTCAAAGTTTGCCTCTATATTCGCGGGGCCAGTATATGTACCCAACACGCCGTTCGTACACGTTGACGACGCTGTTATATTATCTGCAAATGTTGGCGCAACTGCAAAAATCGCAATAACAGAAATTGGCAATAATTTTTTCATTTTCTTTCCCCTTTTTCTTTCCCCTTGTTTGATGCAACCATTTTATCAAATTTTGAGATTTAATAAAAGTGAAAAATTTTCAACCTTTTAAAAACCGCCCGAATGGGCGGTATTTTTTTATCAATCATATTTTACAATTGAGCTTTGACTTCTTGGACTTCATAGCATTCGACACGGTCGCCTTCTTTCAAGTCGTTATATTTATCAAAACTCATACCGAATTCTACGCCGTTTGATACTTCGTTAACTTCGTTCTTTTCACGTCTTAATTCGCCGATTTTGCCGTCATAGATAACGACATTGTTACGAAGCAAGCGAACCAATGCTGATTTTTTAATTACGCCTTCGCTTACACGACAGCCCGCAACTTTGGTTCCTTTGCCCACAGTGAACAAAGCGATAACATCTGCGTATCCAATGAAATTTTCTTTGTGTTCTGGTGCTAATTTACCAGACAATATTTCTTTGATTTCATCTGTGATGCGATAAACAACACTGTGATATCGAATATCTACACCGTTATTACGCGCCATATCGCGAACAGCACTGTCTGCGCGGACATTAAACGCGATAATTACTGCGCCTGATGCAGTAGCCAATCTTATATCGCCTTCGGTAATTTGACCAACACCAGCAGACAATAATTCAACACCTGCTTTGTCAGAATTAAATCCACGCAACATATCAGATATTGCTTCGACTGAACCTTGGACATCTGCACGCAAAATAATTGGCAAAGTCAATTTTTTCGTTTCATCGCGTTTGGCAAATAATTCTTCCAAAGACGAACGTTTAACTGCATTTGCTTTGTCTTTTGCTTTTTGAACACGGTAAGCAGCAACTTCGCGAGTTTGCGCTTCTGTTTCCATCACATGCAATTCATCACCTGCACTGGGGACAGATTCCAATCCTAAAACCATTGCTGGTTGTCCTGGTTTTACAGATTTAACACGAACACCATTTGAATTTATCAAACCACGCACACGACCAAATGTTTCGCCAACCACAAATACATCACCAACTGACAATGTTCCTTGGCGTATTAAAACAGTCGCAACTGCACCAAGTCCTTTTTCCATTTTTGCTTCGACTACATAGGCAGATGCCATCATATCAGGGTCCGCTTTTAAATCCATAATCTCAGCCTGTAAAAGAATTGCTTCTTCTAATTTATCCAATCCCATTTTGGTTTTGGCAGAAATTTCAACACATTGAACATCGCCACCCATTTCTTCAACTTGGACTTCTTGTTGCAAAAGGTCAGTTTTTACACGCATCGGGTCCGCTTCGGGCAGGTCGCATTTATTAATCGCAACAATAAATGGCACCTTGGCTGCACGAATATGATTAATTGCTTCAATAGTTTGAGGCATAATTGAATCATTAGCCGCGACCACTAAAACAACAATATCAGCAATTTGCGCACCGCGCGCACGCATCGCTGTAAATGTTTCGTGTCCAGGGGTATCCAAGAAAGTTATCATTGCCCCAGATTTTGTTTTTACTTCATACGAAGAAATATGCTGGGTGATTCCACCTGCTTCGCCTGCCGCAACGTTAGCATTACGGAAAGCATCCAAAAGCGAAGTTTTACCATGGTCAACGTGTCCCACCACTGTGACAACAGGCGAACGTGGTTGCAATCTTTCTGGATTTGGTTGTTCTTCCAAAATATTAGCATAAGGTTTAACATCTACGCGTTTGACAGTTGCGCCAAATTCAGTCGCTATTAATTCAGCAGTATCCGCATCAATGGACTGATTTTGCGATGCCATCATGCCCATTTCCATCAATTTTTTGATAACGTTGCCGACTTTTTCAGCCATCGCAACCGCTAAATCTTTGACCGTAATTGTGTCACCTAATGTGACAACACGTTCAACCTTTTGCGGTGCAGTAAATACTGCGCGCGCTTTTTCACGAAATCTTTTAAGTGATGCTTCACTGCGTCTGCGTTCAGCACCGCGCAAACCAATTTCATCATCGTCGTCATCGCCACCGCCGATAACAATATCATGAATAGATATTTTACCGCCTTTTTTGAAATCTTTTTTAAAGCGATTTTGTTTTGTATTGCGTATATCTTCGCCATCTTCATCACGACGTGAATTGCGATTTTGAAAGGCGACATTATTCTTTTTGTTTTCGTGTGTATTTTCACGTTTAGGCGCAACAGCAACATCTTCGACAGGTTGTATTTGATTTTCCACAACATTGTTTTCACGCGCAGCCAATTGTTCTTTGACCGCTTCGTATTCACGATTTTCGCGTTCGATTTCCGCTTCACGCGCTTTGCGTGCTGCTTCTTCTTCGGCTTCGCGTTTTTTACGTTCTTCGTCCCTTGCTTTTGCCGCAGCCAAAACCGCGCGCAATTTTTCATCAGCCGCACTGCGAGGTGTTTCAACCTTTTTAGGTTCATCACGCAATTCTTTGTTGCCAGGCGCAACAATGCGACGACGGCGTTCTACGAACACCGCATCACCTTTTTTGCTTTGCACTGCATCAATCGTTACTGATTTTCCAAGTGTTAATGTCGCCATATTTTAACCTTTGGTTATAGTTTTTTCTTTTTTTATTCAGCGTCTTCTTCTGGGACAATTCCATATGCTAATTCACGCGCTTTCATAATAACTTTTTCAGCCAAACGCGCAGACATATTGTCTTCACCCAAAATTTCAACCAATTCATCAGATGCAAGATCTGCCAAATCAGCCAAAGATTTTATTCCTGCTTCGCCCAATTTCATAATAACCGGACGTTTGATAAAATCAAAGTTCAACAAATCATCACTAAGCCCCATTTTGTGTCCGTTATCAAAATAATCTTGTTCAATCTTCGCAAGATAAGCCTTAGCACGATTTTGTAATTCTGTTGCGAGTTCTGTGTTAAATCCTTCGATAGATTCAAGTTCTGCCTGTTCAACATAAGCAATTTCTTCAATTGTTCTAAATCCTTCTGTGATTAACAACTGGGCAATTGTTTCATCTACATCCAGCGCAGAAGTGAACAATTCTGTTTTTTCTTTAAATTCTTTGGCACGACGTTCTGTTTCTTCGGCTTCGCTCATAACATCAATATTCCAACCTGTTAATTGAGAAGCAAGACGAACATTTTGTCCACGACGACCAATCGCCAAAGACTGTTGATCTTCGGTCACAACAACTGCTGCTGTGTGAGTGTCTTCGTCAACGATGATTTTTGCAACTTTTGCAGGTTGCATAGCGTTCACAATAAATACCGCAGGATCTTCGGAATACAAAATAACATCAATTTTTTCACCATGACATTCATTGATAACTGGTTGAATACGTGTTCCTTTGATACCAACAGTCATACCCACAGCATCAATAGATGGATCTTGGGTTTCCACTGCGATTTTAGCATGTGAACCAGGAGCGCGTGAAACAGATTTAATTTTAATAACACCTTCGTAAATTTCTGGTACTTCTTGTGTGAACAATTTTTCCATAAACAAAGGATGTGTTCTGGTTAACAAAATTTGTGGATTCGAATTAGAACGCACCACGTCCATAATCAATGCACGAACACGATCACCAACCGCCAAACGTTCACCTGGGATTAATTCTGTATTTTTGATATATCCTTCGGCTTTGCCATTAATATCTACAAAAACATTACCAAATTCAATTCTTTTGACAACACCATTTACAATATCACCAATATTATCTTTGAATTCTTCATATTGACGACCCTTTTCTGCATCGCGAACGCGCGCAGTCATAATTTGACGTGCTGTTTGAAATGCCATACGGCCAAATTCAGGTTCTGGCAACATATCTTCCACGACATCGCCAACCACAGGATTAGCAGAATATTTTTTCGCTTTGTCCACCGTCAACATAGTGTTTGGATCGTAATCTTCACCTTTACTTTCTGGAGATTCGATAACTTCGAACAAACGTTTCACATGTATAGCACCATTTTTACGGTCGATATTTGCAACAATATTAAATTCTTCGCCATATTTATGTTTTGCGATTTTTGCGATTGCCGCTTCCAAAGATTCAATAACTGTTTCTTTGTCTATCATTTTTTCTTGAGCCAAAGAATCGATAGCAAGTAACAAATCTTGGCGTGGCATAGATTCAAAAGACATTTTGCTTTCTCCTTCATTCATTAGTCGTTGTCTTTTACTGAAAGAGCGGGGTTTTGCAACCCCGCCCTTAAAAACTTTTTTAAGAACACACCCATATTATATGTTCGAATCGTGAAAATGCAAGAAAAAAAATAGAAAAAGTTAAAAAAAAGACTATCACGACTTTTCCTATGATGCGCTTTAAACTTTGTTGCTTGACGGGGGTTATTTTGGGCTTTATACTTTGTTATTATGAATATTATTAACAGATATTTTGGGAATCAATTGCTGGGTATCTTTGTAATGCTGCTGTTAATCCTTACTGGATTGGCGTGGATGATGCAGATTATGGCGATGATGAAATTTTTATTGACCTATGGCGTTGATTTTTCAAGTTTTGTTTATCTAACATCATTAATGATTCCGTTTATTGTATCTATTATTGTGCCGTTTGTGACATTTATTTCTGTAATATTCATTTACAATAAAATGATTTCTGAAAACGAAATAACTGTTATGGCTGCATCTGGTTTATCGCCATGGCAAATCGCAAAACCAGCGTTGAAATTCGCAGCAGTTTTAACTTTGTTGCATTTGATTTTGAATATATGGATTGTACCAGCCAGTCAATCTATGTTTTACAGCACTCAGTGGAATTTGCGCTATGGTTTGGCACATTTGAAATTACAAGAAGGCGCTTTTACAAAACTTGCTAATGGTTTGGTTGTGTATGTTGACAAAGTATCTGGGAATGACTTAAACCAAGTTATGCTGTCTGATATGCGCGAAGAAAATAATCGAGTAATGGTTTTCGCAGAACGTGGTAAGTTAGTGTCTACAATTCGTGGGCTGTCTATTATCACAAATCACGGTTCTTTACAAATAGAAGGACGCAACGGATTTACAACAGGGACTTTTGATAATCTGGACATGGATTTGAATTTGGTTGAAAATGATGCGGATATGTCATTCAGGGTTCGTCGTATTCCAACATCTACTTTGTTGCAAACTGTGTTTTCCCAAGAAAACAATAGACAGCACAAATTAACTTTGGTTGAAATATGTACACGTTTGTTGAATCCGTTTATGAATTTAATTTTAGCAATTGTTTGCACTTTGGTTTTATTAAAATCGTCTTTGCTGCGCAGACGCGCCAGTTTTGCTCCGGCGATGGCAATACTTGCTATGGCAGTTATAATGGCGGCATACATGTCTGCATCTAATATGGTATCAAGTTTAACTGATGTTGGAATAATCGCCATAGGTATATTTATTGTTTTGGGTTCACTGTTGGGTTTATTGTTAAAAAAATGAGATATTTTATATCATTTTTATCGAACTGTCTTTTTATAACCTCAGCGTTTGCGTTGGGTGTGGATATGGACAGTGCCAAAACTATAAAATCCGATAGAATCGAATATAACGCTAAAACAGAAGAAATAAAAACATCTGGGAATACTGAAATAACTAATGCGTCCGGACAGAAAATCAGGGCGAATAATTTAAGTTTATCCAAAGATAAATCTAATGTTGATGCAAATAACATAGAATTATGGCTGGGAAGTCATGTTTATATTAAAGCAGATTCTATAACCCACAACCAAAGTGAAACTATCGCAAAAAATGCTGAATTTACTGCGTGTGATGGGTGCGACAGTTATGGTAATGCCTGGGAAATTTCTGGCAAGACAGTTATTCATGATTCAAATGAAAAAATGCTTTATTTTCATAATGCGACTTTTTGGGTGTATAATGATACTTTCCCTATTTTATGGTTACCCTATTATGAAATGCCAGATCCATCAGTTAAATATAAAACTGGTTTTTTGGACCCAAGCATAAATTCAACAAATGATATGGGAACACAGATTAACATACCTTTCTATATCAATTTTTCAAACAGGCATGATTTGACAACTACATTCTCTTACCTGACAAAAGAAAACCCTTTGTTCCAGGCAGAACATCGCCTTAATTTACGACATTCCGAATTCAGGTCCAAGGGTTCTTTTACACATAACAAAGCTGGTGAAAATCGTTGGCATTTTTACAATAATGATAAAATTGAATTGGGTGAAAACGCGCGTGCATTTGTTTATATCGCGCGAACATCTGATAAAACATATTTGCAGAAATATGGCTTTTACGACTATCAACCATACCTTGATTCTGGCGCCAAAATTGAATTGTTTGGACAGACCAGTTATGTTGTTGCAGACGCTCATATCTTCCAAGAATTACGTCAAGCATATGGAAACCAAAATTCTGTCGCAGGTGATATATTGCCTAATATTCGTGGTAAATATCAAACAGATCCATTTTTCAAAGAAACTTATCTTACTTTGTCAGGGGATGTTTTAGGGGTTTCTGGTTCTCATTCTACAAACCAACGCGCCATAGGCGAAGCGCGCATAATTTCACCTTGGACACTTTGGGGCGGAAATCGCATTACTTTTAGTGCCGCATCGCGTTATGATATTTATAATTTTGACAATACGCTTATTTACAAAGACAACGGAACACCAGAATCTTTTTATGGTGTAAAGACGCGTTTTTTGCCAAGCGGGTATGCAGAATGGAGTTTGCCACTTTACAGTGTTAAAAATGATTGGACTTATTTGCTTGAACCGCGTATACGATTGACAATCATGGAACATGTAAATTCTAAATCTGTGTTCGCAGTGAACAATGATTCTGCGGGACGTTTTTTAACTGATACGACTTTGTTTTCTGATAACAGATATGCTGGTCTGGATGTTTGGGAAAACGGTAATTTTATTGACTATGGCGCAAGATGGGCGGCGATTAACAACAATCATAATATCGAAGTATTTATCGGTCAAACCTACGATTTTGATACAGAAAACGAAGATTTTAATGAAAATGGTTTTAGAAATGGTTTTTCTGATTATGTAGGACGAATTGCTTATACCAGAAAATATTTTCAAATATCTTCGCGTGCTAGATTTGATCGCGAAAAGACTTCATTAAATCATATGGAAAATTCCCTTTATGTTGGCAAAAACGGGTATTATTTAACTTTGGGACATATTTGGGATACACAGCCTATTGATGTTTTTTCCACAGACGACAAAGATACACACGAAGTGACAGCAGGCGCAGGAATATCTTTGACTAAGCGCGTACGCGTCAGCGGATCTGTTATCTATAACGCGTACGAACACTTTGTTCAAAGACACAGTGGGGGAATTTACTTTGACCATCCTTGCTATTATTTTTCATTGGAATACAGTCGTGATAATGCTATAAAAAGCGACTATATTGGAAACACGACTTACAGATTTAAATTTGGTATGAGCATTGATGGTAAACATTATTAAGGAAAGGGATAAATATGAAAAAATTATTTAGTATTTTTATATCATTGTTTATGTTCACAGGATTTGCAAATGGTGCAACTGTTGTCGGTTCTGTTAACGGTAATCCAATTACAGATGCTGATATTACTGCGCGTACAGAATTAATGGCGCGCCAAGGAAAAACATCAACAACCAACCGCAAGCAAGCGTTTCAAAATATAATTGATGATTATGTAAAATTAGACTATGCCAGCAAATACAATGTAAAACCAACTGACAAAGATGCAGACAAAGAATTAAAACGCATGGGGTTTACTGATTTAGGTGCAACAACGCGTGCTATGGCGCGTCTTGCTGTGCGGGCAGATATCGCATGGCAAGTTATAATGGCACGAACCATAGTTCCAACGATAGAAGTGTCTAAATCGGATTTGGCAGAAGAAAAATCGTATATTTCACGCGAACACGGATTGCCAATTGAAATTACTTTGATAAGATTGACTGATGTGCCAAGTGATATAATAAAAAAACTGACGAATCCAAAAAGTTGTGATGCTGCAGAAAAAATGGTTGAAGATTTAGGTGGCTATCCACAAAAAATTACGGCTATGCAATATGAATTAGCACCTGAAATGCGTGAAAAGATTGCTGGGTTGCCATTGCTTACTTGGTCTAAACCTGATACAAATGGTTCTATGGTTTTAATTTGCAATGAAAAGAAAGGCAAAGAATATAAAAATCTGGACGAAATAATAAAACAAAATGCACAGTTCAAAAAGGCTTCGTTTATCGCAGCTCAACAATTAAAGCAATTGCGCCGCAAAGCAGTTATTATTATAAACGACGATAGATATAAATTATGAAAACAGTACTTTTTAATTTAAATGACAGTGAATTGGAAAAATTCATAACGGATTTAGGTCAGCCGCGTTTTCGTGCTAAGCAAATTCGAGAATGGTTAAATCGTGGTGCGCCAGATTTTAATGTCATGAAAAATCTGCCCGAAGATTTGCGTAAGAAACTGGAAGATTTAGCCGAAACTTTGCCTGTAAAAATTGTAAAAAAACTGGAAAGCAGCGATAATCAAACCACTAAATTTTTACTTGAATTAAATGATAGTGAACAAATTGAATGCGTTTTGATGCGTACAACTTATGGCAACAGTGTATGTGTTTCTTCACAAGCCGGCTGTGCGATGGGATGTAAATTTTGTGCGTCTACTCTGCTGGGGCTTAAACGCAATTTAACAGTTAACGAAATGTTCGCGCAAATTCTGGTTGCACAATGGGAATTGCGCGGCGATAAAGTGCGTGATATTAAACCAAACGGTGATGCTAATAATGGGGATGTTTCGCATATCGTTGTAATGGGAACAGGTGAACCATTACAAAATACTGAAAATGTGATTGGATTTTTAGAGCGCGCAAATAATGAATTAAATATATCTTGGCGACGAATAACAGTTTCTACTTGCGGAATTGTTCCAGGCATAAATGAATTAAATAAATGGGGTCGTCCAATAAATTTGGCTATATCTTTGCATGCACCAACTGACGAATTACGCAGCAAAATCATGCCTATCAACAACAAATACAAACTGGGCGAAGTTTTAGATGCTGCATTTGCGTTTTCCAGTACGCACAATCGTCAATTAATGATTGAATATATATTGCTCGGCAAAAAAGACCAAGATGGCTCTGTGGTGCTTTATAATGCAAATGAAGACTATGCGTTAAAACTGGTTGAATTAATGCGCGGACACAATGTTATGGTTAATCTTATACCATGGAACAGTGTAGATGAACGCGATTTTGCATCAATTTCTGGAAACGCAGTGCATCGATTCCAAGATATTTTGATTAAAAACGGTATTCATACCAGAATAAGGAGAGAGCGTGGCGCAGATATTGGTTCTGCATGTGGACAATTAAGATTAAAAAATGCTAAAAAAGGGTAAATATTATGAAATTAAGATATATAACTTGTTCTGACCCACGTGAACACAATTCAATAAAATCTATCATAGATTTGGCGCATTTGCCCCATGCAGAAGTTGCTGTTCAATGCCACCCTTCGAAAATGAGTGAAGGTATGCCACGAAATGTTTGGTTTAATGATTTATTATATGTGGTTAACCAAGGCAGCCGTATCAGTTTAGCAATCCATATTAATCAAGAATGGGCAAATGATATTTGTGCTGGGGCTAAAATTCCAAATATTATCTTGAATTGGATAAAACTTGAAAAATCTCATAATAAACCGCTTATCAAACGTATTCAATTAAATATGCCAAAAACAACAGCCGCAAATATAGATACAGACGGGCTGGCTAAGATTATACACGATTTCCCGCACCATGAATTTATTTTTCAATATAATGATAACACGAAATCAGCAATAGAAAAAATGCATAATACCGGTGCAAAATTTTCTTTGCTTTTTGATGCCAGCGGCGGAAATGGCATCGCACCAAAGGCGTGGCAAAAACCAATTTACGAAACTCACCCAATGGGATACAGTGGTGGAATGTCCCCAGATAACGTTATTGAAAATTTGAACAAAATAAACGCTGTTGTCCCTGAACATCGCGATATCTGGATAGACGCCGAAGGAAAATTAAAATCACAAACCATGTTCAGCGAAAAAGCATTGTTTGATACCGAACTTGCCAAAGGTTATGTCCGCCGTGCAAACGCTTGGCAAAAGAAAAGATAATTGTCGAACTCCTTCGTTCTCGTCTCTAACCGCCACAGAAAAAATTAAAACCGGCAAATACCGGTTTGAATTTTTGGTGGACGTTAAGGACTCGCTCGGCAATTCTTGCCTGTGCGGCATTCCTGACGATTTCACCGCGTTAACTCTTGTGAAATCTACTCATTGTCGAACTCCTTCGTTCTC
>JAFXVM010000014.1 GCA_017524525.1 Alphaproteobacteria bacterium
ATTTTCTTAATAACCAGCGGTTATTAGAGCATTTTTTCGCAATTATAGGCTGTTAGGGGAATCTCTCTGTGGCCGTTAACAGTCCGTTGTTCTACCGACTGAACTATGCCCGAATAACAGACCCTATATTATACCTAAAATCCGCACAAGTCAAGGACTTTCTGAATATTTTATACTATAAATTTTGGGGTCAGTTTTCTGCGGCTTTCGTATGATTTTGTGTGTTTTTTTCACATATACGTACACGAAAGCGAAAAGTGAAAATTAGCACCTGATTCCTGTGGAATATAACTTATTGTTTGTTGTGTTTTTTTGTGTTTGACGGTATGTTAAAGTGCTAACAGCGACACACAGAATATTCTGTGTGTCGCTGTTAGCAAAATCACAATTAAAATCAATAATGATTTCATATTTGATTTGTATTGAAAAAATTCTGTATTAGGATAAAATACATAAGGAATAACAAAAGGATTAAAAAATGAAAAAGATATGGGTTTTTATACTTGGAATTGTTACAGGCATTATTTTAACAATATTATTTGCTGTTATTGTATCTAGCTCTTCAGGTGGTGGACGTTCTGGGTTGAACATGTTTGAGCAACCAGGAGATTGTTTGATCAGCAAATCAAGTTTAAAAGTTTTTCAAGTTTTGGAGCCAACGGCTGCTTTGGCAATGATAAAAGATGATTTTTCATCGGGGGCATATTTGTTAGTCAATCAAGATGGTAAAACATATTATGATGATCAGGTTATTAAATTGCCATCGGGAAAATGTTTTAAACAAATCGGGACATATCAGTATCCAACAAAAGATGATAGATTAAAAACAGTTCCTGTCGTTCAGATAATGTAAGAATTAAAACTCGCCAATTTGGCGAGTTTTTAATATTTGCATCTATTTGATTATTTAAATATATGTTTTATAATGGACGCATGAAAACGAAATCCTATATTGCTGATAATAAAAAACTCATGCTTGAATGGGACTTGGGGCGTAATATTGATTTAGATCCACAAAAAACAGGTAGAAATTCTAACAAAAAGGCGTGGTGGAAATGTTCTAAGTGTGGATATGAGTGGCAAGCTCAGATAAATAATCGGTCAAGAGGTGCTGGGTGTCCATGTTGTTCGAAAAGGGTTTTTATACCTGGGGTTAATGATTTAGCTACTGTTTATCCAGAAATAGCAAAAGATTGGCATCCCACAAAGAATGGTACACTTATGCCAAATAATATTGGTAGAAGTGCATCTAAGAAAGTTTGGTGGAAATGCCATAAATGTGGGTATGAATGGCAAACTACAGTTTCGGGAAGAACCAGCAGTGTATCTAAATGTCCAATGTGTATTGGTAGGGTACTGGTTCCTGGGAAAAATGATCTGGCTACAAAATATCCTGGATTAGCGACAGAATGGCATCCAACGAAGAATGAACAAATAGCACCTATAAATGTTATGCCTGGAACGCACACGAAATACTGGTGGAAGTGTTCTAAATGCGGGCATGAGTGGCAGGCTTCACCAAACAACAGAACAACACATAATTCAATATGTCCCCAATGTTCTATAAACACGTATGCTATTGAGGGTGTTAATGATTTAGCAACGACACATCCTGGATTGGCAAAAGAATGGCACCCCACAAAGAATGGTAATCTGACACCACAAAAATGTAGATATGGTTCTAGCCGAAAAGTATGGTGGTTGTGTCCTAATTGTGGTCGTGACTATCAAGCTAGCATTTATGGTCGTGTTATGGGGTCTGGCTGTAGACGGTGTATACATACAAATCATACATCTTATCCCGAACAGGCTTTGTTTCATTACATTCAACAGGTCTATCCCGATGCCATCAATAGATATAAAACAGATTGGTTAGGAAGAATGGAATTAGATATTTTTATTCCATCACTTAATTATGCAATTGAATACGATGGTTCCAGATGGCATACAAAAAGCACTATTAAACAAGAACAAAAGAAATATGCCTTGTGTCATGATCATAATATTACTCTCCTAAGGGTTAGGGAAGAGATATCAGAATTAGGAACTGATATAGCAGATCGTGAAATAGGAGTTGTTACAAAAGATGGGAAACCCTGTTTGGAAGCAACCATAATAGAAGTAGTTCGATTTATAAATTTTTCACTTAAACGTGTGTCAATAAATCTTAAACAAGACGAGTTCAATATTAGAGAAAAATATTTATGCAAACCGAGAGATTCATTACAAAATAAATATCCAGAAATAGCAAAACAATGGCACCCAGAGAAGAACGGACAGATAACACCAGATATGGTAAAACCTGGTTCGGAAATTAAAGTCTGGTGGAAATGTTCCAAATGTGGTTATGAATGGCACTCGAGCATAAAACACAAAACAAGAACAAAAAAAGCCACGTGTCCGGCTTGTTTAAATCAAGTACTGATCCCTGGGCGAAATGATTTAGCAACGACTCATCCTGAATTAGCAAAAGAATGGCATCCAACGAAAAATGGCGATGTGACCCCAAACAATATTATCACAGGAAATGGAAGAAAATACTGGTGGAAGTGTTCTAAATGCGGATATGAGTGGCAGGCAACAATAACTCATAGAAAGTTTTCAAACTCAGGTTGTCCAGATTGTTACAAGCGTACAAGAAAGCACAAACACTAACATATTCTAATTGGTTTATTTATCTGTATATCATATGGTTTTAACTTAGACATTATAGTCAAAACAAATCCGTAAAAATTCTTCACCAAGCTTTGTTGGTCTTGCGGTATTGTAGTGTATTTTTATAGAATCTGCCCCATATTGATCTTTATATTTCTTATATATAGCGCAATCTTCGTATATATAATAATACAAGGGATCTGATAATTTGAACTCAGTATTATTCACTTCGAATAACCCTAGACGACGCAAATTTTCTAAAGATAATGTATCCTGTCGCATCTCTATTTCTGTAGTTGAAATTTTTTCTTCTCCAGAATACTTTGAAAATAGAAGAGGCTCTAAATACGAAAAACTACCTCTGGGTTTTACTTGTGGATCTGAATCTTTCGTTATAAATATTGTTCCCCATACTTTAAGTCTTTTTGTTATAAAGTATTGTAATACTTGAATATCATTTCTGTTTAGTTGGCCAATAATACTAACGAAAGCATCTTGATGTGATTGGGCGGTATCGCGATTCATTGCGCTGGCAATCAATTTTGCAAATAATAATCTTTTTTCTTTTTCGTCCACATATTTTAAAGATTCTGTTATAGTCGGGTATGTTGATAATTTTGGTGTTATTTTTTTATCTTGTGGAACTTTATTAACTGCATCTACGATTTCTTGTGCGTAATTTTGTGCCAAATCTGGTGCATAATTAGCCAATGCATCGTTCATTATTTGTTTAATTTGCCTGGATAATTCTGTTTCGGAATCCAAATTAAATATCATAACAGCATTATTCGTTGTTTTATTACCAGCAATATTATCGCCGTTTTTATTTTTTATATTATTGCCAGTTCGTTTCCAATGAAAATTGAAACGTAACAAGTTTGAAAGTTTGCAATCTTTAAATATCATCATTTTTGCCTTGTTTATATTATGCTAATAATATATACACTTTAACGTAAAACACAACAAAAATCGTCTAATTTTAGCAAAATACTAATAATGCGTTTTCTTTTTCCACAATGCAGCCATTCGGAATAGTTTGCGGTACAAGCGGCGGAAGAGCCAAGCCTGCTTGCAGGTCAGGTTACCGTTTTGCCTGTAACGCACATTAGATTCCAATTCACGTAGTGATCGGCATGCTGCAAAGTAGAGCATGATGAAGTCGGTTTTATTGTTCGGCTCAATTTCCTGAAAATGTTTATACTTCATAAACAATCCTTTTTAAGGTTGTCGTATTCATCAATATCTTTCGTTAAAAGTCCAGTTATTTATTCGTTTAAAATGCCACTCATGAAATCAAGCGCAACTAAACAGGTTTCATATATGATATCATCATTGATTTCTTATATGAAAAATCGGGGGGATTTTTTAGGTATGTTTTTGTGTGTGATCGATGTTCTGGTATACCATAGTGTGATTTCATCAAAAACAGGGGGCAATAAATAGCGGTTTTTAGCATATTCTATGTATTGCTTTTTGATATCATAATGAAATCATAATTAAAAATTTTGTGTATAAAAAAATCGCAGAAATCTGCGGATTTTTAAAATCATTTTTGTTGCTCTGTTTGAAGTCCCAGCTTGGTTAACAGTCCGTTGTTCTACCGACTGAACTATGCCCGAATAACGCGACTTATAATAACCCTAAAATCCGCACAAGTCAAGGACTTTCTAAACATTTTGTAAATAAAAATTGTGTGTCCCAAAAATCCGCCTTTTCGGGCAAAATTTATCTCGGTGTAGACAGGGTGTAGACGAGAAAAAATCAGGTAAAAAATACGAACTGTTTTAGCAAAAATATTTCGTGTTATTCCGTCGTTCTTGTAAAGGTGTTATTTCGTTCGAAAATAGATGGTGTGCCTGTAGTGTCTTGACTTTTGCGATAATTTGCCTATAATATAAGACGAGATGACAAAAGATTGTATGAATCTTAATCGCAATTTTAATACTGCACATTTTTGTGCATGTGGTTTTTATTACGCCTATTAACCCCTTATGGTGTTATGGGTTTGATTGGCTTTGGCACCATAAGGGGATTTTGCCAAAGCCAATTTTTTTATTCATAACAAAAACAAAGGATTAAGTAATGAAAACCAAAGAACAAATTATAGATGAAATATTGGACCGTGGGATAATTGTTGATATTTTACCATCACGAGAAGAATTTAAGCAAAGGTTGCTGAATGAAAAATTACGATTTTTCATAGGTGCTGACCCAACCAATGCATCGTTGCATCTGTCACATGCAAAGAACTTTATGTTGTTGGAAGAGTTTAGAAAATTGGGACATGAAGTGTTTGTATTGTTCGGTGATTTTACTGCCTGTATTGGTGACCCAAGTGATAGAAATTCTGCACGTGCCAGATTAACACCGGAACAAGTGCACGAATTTTCAAAAGATTGGGTGCGACAAATTTCACCATTGATAGATTTCAATGATACAGACAATCCTGCACACGTTGTATTCAATGGCGATTGGTTGAATAAACTGACCATGCGTGATTTGATAGAACTGGCATCAAATACCACTGTACAACATATGCTGGAACGAGATATGTTTCAAAAACGGATGGCAGAGAACCGACCAATTCACCTGCATGAATTTCTGTACCCAATTTTCCAAGGGTTTGATTCTGTGGCACTGGATGCCGATGTTGAATTGTGTGGTGTTGACCAAACATTCAATGCACTGATGGGACGAACTTTGTTGAAAAAATTAAAAAACAAAGAAAAGTTTATCGTGTGCAATAATTTGATGGAAAACCCAATAACTGGCGAATTGATGTCTAAATCACGTGGCACAGGTGTATTTTTGAATACGGATGCGAATACTATGTTTGGACAAATAATGGCACAACCAGACGAAATGATACGTATTTTCTTGATAAATAATACTCGTGTTCCATTGGATGAAATAGATGCGTTAGACATTGAAAACAATCCAATGAATGCCAAGTTATTTACAGCACACAAAATCGTAGAAATATTCCACGGTGTCGATGCGGCAAATTCCGCGATGGAACATTTTAAGAATACTTTTTCAAATAAAGTGTTTCCAGAAAATGCACCAGAATGTACAACAGTCAAACCAGAATTATCTGTCATGGACATTCTGCAAATGGGTATGAAATCAGCATCAAAAACCGAACTGCGAAGATTGGTTTTACAAAATGCCGTCACAATAAATGATGAAAAAGCCACTGATGTGAATCAAGTATTAAAAACTAACGAACCATTATTTGTTCGTGTAGGTCGTAAAACGTTCTTCAAAGTTTTTAAAAAATAGGAGGCAAAAATGGCTATATTGGAACGATTAAAAGAAATGCAAGATAATAGTGGTAAAAACCGTTTGGTTATGATTCTGGACGGTATGGGGGTAGCAGTAATAAACAAATTGTTAGATAAAAATGGATTTTTTAGTCAACATTTGGTAGACAAAGAAACTGCTATTATCCCGGCAACTACCGTTGCTGCTACAAATGCATACGTAACTGGTAAAATGCCATGGGAAACAGGTTTTATCGGTTGGGCACAATATTTTTCAGAAACAGATGAAGTGGTAGAAGTTTTTACAAATAAAAATTTCTACACAGGTGAATTATCAAAATTATCGAAACAACCAAGAATTTTACCATGTAAAACAGTTGTTGAAAAAATGAACGATACAGGAAGAACAGCATTCGAAATTATGCCAGGTTTTATACCTGGTGGTTGTGATACTTTTGATGAATGGCTTGATAAAATTATAGAAACTTGCAATCGAGAAACAGATGCATACGTATATGCTTACTGGACGGAACCTGATTCAACTTTGCACGAGTTTGGCTCAAAAGACCCAGCTGTTAAAGTATTGTTGCAAGATATGGAACAAAAGATAGAAAAAGCATTTCAAAAGATACATAACAAAACAGATGTTTTGATAACTGCAGACCATGGTCATATAGATACCGATAATTTATTTTTGGAAGATTATCCGGACGTAGCAAGATGTTTGTCTATCCCAATATCCTTGGAAGCACGTTGTGTATCATTTTTTGTAAAACCAGAATACATAAACAAATTTCCAGAAATATTTAATAAACATTTTGGCAAAGATTTCAAATTGGTTACCAAGACAGAATTTGAAAAAGAATATTTACATGCTGAAAAACCTGTTCGGTTTGTGGGTGATTTTATAGCATTGGCAACGGGTAAATATAACTTGTGGGAAAACCGAAGATGTGAAATCGTAAAAAGTCATCATGCAGGTATTACACCAGAAGAATTAGAAATCCCAATAATCCAACATGTGATAAATAAAGGTCGCTAATCCTTATATGAAGTATATCGTCCGAACGGGCGGTGTTTTTATTACTGGCTTGGGTAGTCGGATTCAACAGGGCATTTTGGAGTTCAAAGAACAAGGAAACATGTGTCCGTGGTCCAATTATTTATTTTTACTGGCGATGTCGTATTGTTGTGGTTATAATTTTAGCAAAGAAAAAAATAACAGCATAGGTGTATAAATGTTTGACGTGCAAATTGATACTACCAAATTAAAAAATATGGAAACCAAGCTAAATTGCAAATTTGGTAACGATGGCACCTTTGTAGAAATGGCACTTGATTTAAATGAATACCAAGAAAAGTTGCCACCTATTAGCGATGTTTCCTTTGGTATTTATTCAGGAGATTTAGAAAAGATTAAACAACTTGTTGAAAAAGTTGACCCAAAGTGGTGTAAATATTTTACTGAAAAAACAACAATATTTTGCGGTTTTATAAATAAAGAGCCTGTGTCGTTTTGTATAATAACCACCACGGCTGATTCTATCTTGTCTGATGATAATATAAAGATTGGTGGGGTTGCCTGTGTTGGAACAGTGCCAGAGTATAGGAAACGTGGCATCGGGCTTAAAATGGTAGACATGGCAACAATATATTTAAAAAGTCTAAGATGTGACATCGCATATATTCATTACACGCATCTAGAAAAATGGTATAAAAAGTTGGGGTATGAAACAGTTGCGCGTTTTTCTTTTGTACAAAACCCGCAAAAAACCTAATGTAATGCCAAGGAGAAATAACCATACCAGAAATAATAGATTTATATGATAATGCCAGACAGTTTGTTTGTTCTGTTGAACGTGGGGCTGATATGCCAGATAATTTAAACAAAATATCTGTGCATGTATGGTTTATAAACGATAACAACGAATTCTTATTACAACAACGTGTTGCGACCGCTAAAAAGTTTCCAAATATGTGGGGACAAACTGGGGGCGGCGCACAATCTGGCGAATCCAGTTGGGATGCTTGTGTTCGTGAATCTGTTGAAGAATTGGGTTTAAAACCAGATGTTAAAAAATCTGTATGGATTGGAACCATTAAACGTCCAAAAGATTTTGTAGACGTTTGGTTGGTGTACACAGATGCAAACATCAATGATTTAAAATTACAACCAGAAGAAGTTCAAAACGCAAAATGGGCGTCTTTGTCAGATATAGAGCAAATGCAAAAAGACGGAACTTTTATTCCTTCTATATTACCGGGCTTTCAAATGGTAAATTCGTATTTAAAAATGTTAAAATCATTTTGTAAAAAATCGTAATGTCATAGTTTTTTTCTTAATATCTAGGTTTGTGTTCTCATTATAGTAGAATCTATTGACTTTATTCTTGTATAATGATAATATGCCTAGATGAATCGGGAACAAAATGAAAAAAGGAGAAAGAACGATGAACCATTATCAAATCTGGCACGCTATTGATTTATTTGCACACGAACACGGACTGTCTTGTTCAGGTCTTGCAAAATGCAGCGGGCTTGATCCAACGACTTTCAACAAAAGCAAAAGATTTTCTAAATACGAACAACCTCGTTGGCCATCAACAGAAACAATTTCAAAAATATTAACAGCGACAGATTCTTCACCCCAAGATTTCTTTAAATTTATAACTGCCACCTGTGATAACGAAAAAGATAAGTAAGACAGATTAGATGCGATTTGTGTTTTGTTGTTAAAATTTACATCGAAAAGTGACCTTTTCGACATTTTCCATTGGTGGCGGATGGTGAGGGTGCCTTGATACACAATAACAAAAATCTATAAAAACTCGTGGGAAAAAAACTCCGTTTTTATGCTTTTTGTAAATGTGTATCTTCGTATTGGTCATGCGCTACGCTCTGACCGCCCTTGGCTCATTCGCTGCGCGAACCGGCGTTATTCCGCCTTTCGCCTGCGGGTCGAACCCCCGTTTCGGGTGTTTTTCATCCCGACACATCTGTGACAAAAAATAAAACACCCGTCTGGGTGTTTGATTTTTTGTGGCGGAGTTCTAATAAATGACTGTCTCAGATATTGCATTTACAAGGTATTTACAGGGAAAGTTCACCATTTTTGACACATTTTGACCCAAATACGCAAAATTACATCCCTGTTTTCCACAGAAAAAACCATAAATTCCCTGCAATAAAAAACAGGGAATTATTTATAAATATCAGGGAAATAAAAGCATAAAAAAGCGACATAATCGTGTCGCTTTATACTTGACAATGTTATATTTTGTGTTATATTTTTGGTATAGAAAAACAAAAAAGGGGCAAAAATTGAAAACAAAAGAACAATTGCGATACACGGACGAATATTTAGTTTGTGAAGATATAGTGGAAAACATGTCGTTAGATGAATTATTGGAACAAAAACAATCAATAAAAAGTAAGGAAGAATTACAAAAAATGCCATTTGATGAAGCTTTGAGGTATTTAAGCCAAAATCATTGGGCATACGATATGGGCAGTATAGCTGGCGCTGAGAACACCACTAGGTGGTATTATGTAGCACAGGTTGTGGTATATTGGACAGTTAATTTTGGTGATGGCAGGGAGACGTTAATAGTGGGAAGTAACAGAACAGGGCGCCGTATAGCCTTAAGTCCAACAGACAAAAGGTATAAAGAAGCATCTCTTTTATTTCATGATTTAGAGAATAGGTATTTTGAAAGAGATTTTGGGTTTACAAAGGCACTTCCTTATGAAGCGATAATTAAGAACAAAAAGAAGATGTTCCCAAAGTCATTGTTACTTGTGTTGTATTTGGCTGATAAGAAAGAAGCGAGAGAAAAGAAAAAAGCAGAAGCCGAAAAGAAACTAGAAGAAGAAAACAAGAAAAAAGAAATTGCAAAAAATACTGCTGTGGAACAGGTATATTTCAATAAATATATGACACACATGGTACGTTAATCAATAAAAAAAACGCCACGATTGTGGCGTTTTAAAATTTTAATCTGGCGGCGGGTTCGGGATTGATTTCGCTGCGCTACATTCCCCTTGGCTCATTCGCATTGCTCACCGGCATACTGCCGTCTGCCTTTCGCCTGCAGGTCGAACCCCCGTTTCGGGTGTTTTTCATCCCGACACATCTGTGACAAAAAATAAAACACCCGTCTGGATGTTTGATTTTTTGTGGCGGATGGTGAGGGATTCGAACCCCCGGACGAGTTGCCCCGTCAGCGGTTTTCAAGACCGTCGCATTCGACCGCTCTGCCAACCATCCTAAACTTTTGTCTTAAAAACAAACATAGTGTATATTTTGGCCTGACAAAAGTCAAATTATTTTTGTTGAAAAACTCGCTTTGCCGATTACACCGAAATATACTAAGTGCCGCATAAAAAAGGCTATTATGCCACAACCACGAATTCATTTAATTCCAGTATATCAGTTGTTTTAAAATTTATTTTTTCGGTTTCGAAAAATTTTTGATGAACAATTTTCCAATATTCAAGCGATAAATCACCTTCGCCTTCTGTTTTTGCCCACTGTTCATCAATATCGCAAAAACGGCATTTGCGAACATTAATAATTTTAATTTTTATTTCTTCATTTTTAGAATTGTAAATTATATTTATATCGCCAACTTTGGACATATTGTTATCGTCGTGATAAAGACAACAAGTCCCACGCTTGCGATTTGTTGCAACTAAATCGAATAGTTTATCATTATCAAAAGACCATTTTTTTATCATTTAAATATTTAATAAAATATCTTTGATATGCGTTCTGGCATCACGATATTTTTTGCGTGTTTCTTTGTCTTTGTCTATTAAATGTTGTCCAACAGACGAATTATCAGAAATAATCAGCACAGCAGATGCAGGCTTACCAATTAAATTCATAGCATTAAAAAATGTAGCAGATTCCATTTCTATGATACTTGCACCCATATCTTTAAATTCGTCAAGATGTTGATATTCGCAAAAAATGCTGTCCACAGAAATTGGCACGGCGTTCACAGTTTTAATATTTTGATGTTCACAAATGTGTTTGATTTCTTGGTTTAATGCGGAATTAGAATGAGCCTTTTTAAACATGTTCTTTGAATCTAATTTGTCGTATAAATATAACGATGCGCCATCGCCAGATATAGAATATTCAGGAATAATGATATCACCCAATTTTATTTCTGGAATCAAAGCCCCAGCAGAACCAATAAACACAAATTTATCACAATTTAAATCAGCACACGACATACAAAAATCCAGGATATTTGGTGCACCAATTTTCAAATTGGCATATAAATATTTTTTGTCATTATGTACAATTTTGTGCGCGGTTATATCAACACTTTCAAATAAAAATTCAGTCTTTGTTGCAGACAAATCAAAAACTTTTTCTATGTTCCACGATGGCGCAACAAAAACACAGTCGAAATGTTCAGCAGATGGAATACCATATATCAGTTTTAATGCATCATCTGTATTGGAATATTGTTTGAATAATTTTATTATGTTGTTCATGTGATTCATCCTTGCTTTCAAATTATGCTGAATTAAAACTAATATGGTGTTTTTCGCTTGTTAATTCATTATTCTTTTGGTATTTTATAATGTATGTTTACAGAAGTCAAAGATAAACGTTATGCAGCATATATTTTGCACAATATGTGTTGCCGATAATTCGGGAAATGTGATGATTTTTTGCAAGAATAACCAACCTAAGGAGAATCAAGTATGAAGCAACTTATCAAACCACAAAAATTGCAACAAAATGATTTGGTAGCGACAGTTTCTTTGTCTGGTTGTTCTGCTGGGAATTTCCCTGCACGTTATCAGCACGGCAAAAAGCAATTCGAAGAAACTTTTGGTGTGCGTATCGTTGAAATGCCAAATTCTTTGAGAACAGATTTGTATGACAATCCGCAGTTGCGTCTTGATGATATGATGATGGCTTTTAAGAATCCTGATATAAAGGCGATTTTAACAAATATTGGTGGGGATGAAACAATTCGACTTTTGCGATATATGACAGATGAACATTTTGAAATTATTCGCAACAATCCAAAAATATTTTTGGGAATGTCTGATACGACCGCTAATCATTTTATGTGTATGAAAGCGGGAATATCTTCGTTTTACAGTCCTTGTACTATGTTCGGGTTCGGTGAAAATTGTGGCATAGTTGATATTACTGCGCAAAGTGTTAGAAAAACTTTGTTCAGCACAGAACCAATCGGTCAATTGCCAGAATCCAAAGAATACATTGTCGAACGTGTTTATTGGGACGATAAAAACAATACTATGCGCAAACGTATCCCGACAGACGGCAACCATTTTATCCAAGGAAACAAAACAGTGCGCGGCCGTTTGATTGGTGGTTGTATGGAATTGTTGACTATGATGAATAACACTTCGATTTGGCCATCCAATGATGAATTTGAAGACGCAATTTTATTTGTTGAAACCAGTGAAGAAATGCCAACGCCAGAAACATTTTGTTATTTCTTGCGCAACCTTGGTGCAATGGGTGTTTTGGAAAGGATAAATGGAATTTTGTTTGGACGTCCAGGTGGTGAATTTACAGCTGATGACAAAGAAGCCAAAGAACAATGGTTGGCGCAATATCAAAAATTTGATGAAAAATTGTTAAAGGTATGCAAAGAATACGGACGCAACGATATGCCAATTGTCACGAATATGGATTTTGGTCATACTGTACCACAAATAATATTACCGTATGGCGCATTAACAGAAATAGACCCAACAAATAAAACAGTGTCAATATTAGAAAACGCAGTTATATAAATTGATTTTTATATCAATATTATTTATACTGTAATATATGAGGAAGTTGCTTTGCATAGTTTTATCGTTAACCAGCATATCTGCATTCGCAGATGATTTAAGCACCGCAATAAACAGCGCAGAACAAATTTGTGAGGCTACCCGCATAGTTTGTTCAGGAATCGCAGACGAAATATCCAAAGTTGCAAATATATCCAAAGCAAATACAGCAGTCACAGCAGTTGGCACAGTTGCTGCGGGTGGGGCATTGATTGCTGGTATAAAAAAATCTCAGGAAGAACAAGAAATAGAAAAATTAATAGATAAAATTTGTGCGTCTGGGGGTTGCACTGCCGCAGGTGTCAATGCTATGACCAGCAATCAATTCCTGACAAATGTTTTACAACCCATGGCACAAATAGCTGAATTAGAAAAGAAAATAGAACAATCTAAAAAATTGGGTAATTGGCGCACAGGATTAATGGCTGGTACAATTGGAACTAATCTGGCATCTGCGATAATGTCTGGCATAAACATAAACCAATCAGATTTAATTCAGCATATTTCTGCGTGTAATGACATGATAAAATCTGTTTCTGTTGTTGAACAAGAATTAAAGCGTGCGGGTGCAAACCCTGCTGAATATCCAGTGGTGAAAAAATTAGATAATATTAAAACTTGGTGCAGTGAAATCAACACAGCAGATGTTGATAAAATAGAAAAACGAATGAAAGGTGTTTTGGGAACATCTGTTGCTGGGACAGCCATAGGAATTGTTGGTGTTGGAACCAGTGCGGCTGCAAATTCTAATAAATATATGGATGTGCAAAACAAGATGAATTTAAGTGCGACAGAAAAAGACAAAGAACATGCATTAAATACAACTGCGAATATAATGGCGGGGGCAAATGTTGCCACAGGTGCGGTTGAAACAGGATTGAATATTTCGCTTATAAAACTGACTAAAAAAATGATAGAATCTGCCCAACGCTGTGAAGAAATTTTTTAAGAATGAATCGCGGTACCAAAAGGCACTGAAAAATTTAAAGCCCGCACTTTCTGGTGTGGGCTAATAATTTTTCTGGTGCCGGTTGAGGGACTCGGACCCCCGACCCTCTGATTACAAATCAGATGCTCTACCAGCTGAGCTAAACCGGCAATGTGAGACTATCTTATATGTTTTGTTTCATAAAATCAAGCAGTTTTTTTAAGAATTTTAATATGGAAATTAAAAAAATCGTTGCTAAGATATACGTTATGAAAAAAATACCAGAACTTTTGGCACCAGCGGGAACGTTGGATGCTTTTAAAACTGCGATACTTTATGGCGCAGATGCCATTTATGCGGGATTGCCGGGCTTTTCAATGCGCGCGCGCGCTAAAATCACAGTAGAAGAAGTCAAGCAAGGCATAGATTTTGCTCACGAACACGGTAAAAAGGTTTATTTGGCTTTCAATCTGTTTGCGCATGACCGTGATTATGAAAATATGGGCCGTGTCAGCGAAGTTTTGAATTATTTGCGCCCAGATGCGCTTATTATATCGGATGCAGGCGTTTTAATGTGGGTCAAGGAACATCATCCAGATATCCCAATTCATATATCAACCCAGGCGAATATTTGCAGTGCATCTACGGTTAAATTCTGGCAAAAAGCAGGTGCTGTTCAATGTGTTTTGGCACGCGAAGTTTCACACAGTGAATTTGAATCTATACGTAAACAATGCCCAGATATTGGATTGGAAATATTTATTCATGGCGCAATGTGTATGGCTTATTCGGGACGTTGCCTGTTGTCGAATTACATAACAGGGCGCCCATCTAATCGTGGTGCTTGCGCACAGTTATGCCGTTGGAAATACGATGTGATTTTGCGTGAACGGGAATCTGGGATTGAAATGCCAATCGAAGAAGATGATCGTGGTGCTTATATTATGAACAGCAAAGATTTATGTTTAATGCCACGTTTAAAAGAAGTAATTGAATCACAACCTGATACGCTTAAAATCGAAGGTCGTAATCGCAGTGAATATTACGTAGGCAGCGTCACACGTGCATATCGTAATGCGCTGGATGCTTATGCTGCTGACCCAGAACACTTTAATCCTGCGCCATTTATGGATGATTTAAACGTACTTGAAACGCGCGGGTATACCACAGCATTCTTTGACGGGCCTCTGCCAAGCGATGCACATGATT
Source organism: Alphaproteobacteria bacterium (assembly GCA_017524525.1). Lineage (GTDB taxonomy): Bacteria > Pseudomonadota > Alphaproteobacteria > Rs-D84 > Rs-D84 > Enterousia. The sequence goes on from JAFXVM010000014.1 coordinate 14,887, forward strand.
ACGAAACGACGCATTCTAATTCGGATTGGCACGCTGCAGGTGTGATTACAAATGTAGATAGTAAAAATATCACATTGGAATTGCGTAATGAAATAAAGGCTGGCGATACAATTAATTTTATATTGCCATATACCACAGACAAAGTTTCAATTGTTTTGGATAAGATTATAAATGCCAAAGATGGCACAGAATTACCGAAAATGTCTGCCGGGCAAAAAAACTCTTTGTTGGTACCGATTGAAAAGATTCCAGAACAATATCGTGACAAAATGGTGCCATTAATATTGGCTTATAAACATAAGTAAATTGAAAACCGCCGATTAAGGCGGTTTGTTATTATTTATTAGATTGTTGCAAGGCTGGTATTATAGCATCGTCATTATATTGCGACAAGAATCTTTGACCTGTCACACATACGAAATTAGACAAAGAATCTTTGTATTCGCGCACAGCGGCAACCCAACGTTCGGAAACTTCTGTTTTTGCGCCTTCATAGCCAGCAAAACCACCCAAAGCACCGCCCGCAGCAGTTCCAGCCAAAGTCCCTTTTAACCGAGCCTGGTTTGACAAATCGACCAATCCGCCATCAGATGCATTGCGAGAATTCGGGCTAAAGCGGATTTTTTCTTTGTCTTCTGTGATTTCAGAACCCACAGAACCATCTGAATTACGATAATAATATTTTGCTTGATTACTTATCGTATCCCATTCGGAAACTTTATATCCGCCGAGCTTTTGCAAAGAACCACTTGAAAACACTGCGTATGCTAATATCGCGTTCCCAGAAGCCTTTTTGGCAGAAGCAACTTCGTAATATTGTTCATCAACATTCTCATCAGATACAGCTTTAAACAAATCTGCCCCAACGTCAGTTGCAGGTTGATAACGCTTAAGTTGACGCCTTTCAGTATCTTGCGTATTTCCAGATTTAAAGATATCATTAAACGAAACAGACCCACCTGATCCTTTTTTAAATTGTATATCAAGCAATCTCACTGAAGGTGTTTCACATTTAAAATAACCATCGCTCGATGCTTTACACTCTTTTACAACATTGTTTTTATTTACAATGAAAAAACCTTCGTCGTACTTAGATTTCAATTCATCATCAGTAACCGTATAAATTCTACCCTGCACACAATCATGTTCAACCTTAGTTGCGCCTTCGCCGACTTCACATTTTACAACCGCCATGACGCTGTCGCTGCCACTGGCACCTGCCATCATATTACCGATAATCATACCCGAAGCAGCATTCACCGCAGTAGATTTAATAGTGTCCCCCGCAACTTTGCCGGAATAAGTACTGGCTGCCATAATGCCTGCCCCAGCAGTTGCGCCGATTGCGGTATCAAGTAATCTGGTTTTTCCTGTGCCAAAAAGTTTATTATCACCAGCCGTCTTTGGTCCCAACATATTACCAGCAACCCCAGCAATAAGAGCTCCCGCGGCAATCTTTAGCCCGGCATTCTGCTTTTGTTCTTGGTTCATTGCTTGTTTAACTTCTTCTTCGGTTGGCGCTCTGTCTGCAGGCAACATAGTTTTTGAAAGCGCGGCAGCGTTCATACCAGATTCCGGAAAAGAATCAATGTTGCATTTTATAGAATCACCTGCTGCTACAGTAGTAGTTGCCAAAATTTCTTTGGAATTCGCATCACGTAATTCAACCACCGCCACACATTGAGGCGTTTGGTCTTTGCGATAACCTGATTCTGGGATTTCCCATTTAAAAACACCCGTAGGAATCAGCATCGCGCATGATTCTAAGTGTGCCATAGTCGTGGTAGATTTGTTGTTTAAAATTGCTTCTGCTAATTTTTTATCTTCGACTGCTACTGGTAAATTTTCAGTAGCACTAGCAGTTGTTGCCCCAGGGTTATTCGCAGCCATCGCATCCATATATTCTTGTTGATAACTTAACATGCTAACTTGGTTATACGCGTCAGCACGGCTACGGGCAGCGTTTGGTCCAGCATAAACAACAACTGGCGATGCAGAAACACACGCCAAAATCACTGAAAACAAAGATAATTTACAAATTCTCTCTCTCATTTTTTTTTATATTAAAATTCCAGTCTTAATCTAACACCCACGTCTAAACTGCTTAATCTTCCGCTTTCGGTCCAATTAGTATAATGGAACACGCTATCATAAGGTGCTTCGTATTCATCACCCATACCATCGCTCAGCCATTCTGTTTGAGATACAACAACAGAACCAGATGTTTTAACCTTACCTAAATTAGCGTATCTTACAAAGAAATCGAGTTTAAGGCCATCATTCATAGATGTCGTGACACCGCCTTCTAATTGAAAAGCCAACTGTTCCATTGTACCACCATTGTGGTATCCATAGATGTCAGAAATCGCTGTTAAACCGCCGGCTTGAATACTGCCTGGTCCCAAATCACCAGTTTCATCATAGAAAGTGTTATCAAAGACAACATAATCTGCGATTGTATTAAAAGCCAAACCAACACCCGCACCAACATAAGGACGTAATGAACCGCCTGCTACATATCCAGTAAACGAATCAATATTATAATACACGTTTAACATAGTGGAATTAGAAGTGATTGCGCCACCACTGACCGTTGCATCTGTGTATCCGTCACCTGTGGACGTTTGAACCCTTTCTGCATAAGAAATTCCCGAATAGCGTAAAAATGAAAAATCAACACGAATATCACTGTTGATTGCGGCACCAACCGAAATCTGCAAAGGTATCACACTGTCTGATTTAAAATCTGACAAGCGAAAAGACCCAGGTGCAAAATACGCATTGTCTTCATTTGCGTAATCTGCAGACATTTGTCCCTTTATCATAGTGCTGTATCCCGCAGATAATCCAATATACAAACCACTGTCGGCCAATCTATCATAATCAGCAGATTGATAATATTGGCGTCCTGCATTAGTTGCAGAAGAACCGACACGTGGCAAAGCACCGGTTATACGATTAGGACTGGTTGCGGCAACATTTGTCCCCATTGGACGACCGTTTGCATTGGATGCCATAATTAACTGGCGAGATGTGATATTGGAATTACTGGTCACAGGCTGATTAGAATATTGTGGATTAATAACATAACCTTGACGTGCCAATTGTTCGGGGTTGTACACAGGATAAGCAGCATCCGCCGCAATCGGCAAAACAGACATTAAACCTGTTAAAACCGCAAGAAATTTGAACTTTTTCATCTTTTACTAAACTTCCTTTGCAAACATTATAACATAAAAAGGTTTTGAATGAAAGCGTAAAATAGATTGATTTTAACAAAAAAATGCACTCAAAAAATGAGTGCAAATTGTCCAATATAAGTTTATTTTTTTATATAATTTTAGAATCTAGCGTTAAATCTAACACCCGTTTCTAATTTTACATCTGTTCCATTTTGAGAGCCAGAATGAGAATCGTCAAATGTATATTCTGTGAACAAAGTCAATTGCATGTTATCAGTCAATTGATTTGCAACATTGAATTTCAACACATATTCATCCCAACCGTCTTTCATGTTTTTGGTTTTTGCCAGCAGACCATCAACTACTGCTTGTTGCAAAGTTGTCAATCCTGGAACAGCTGATACATCTTTCAGCTTAGTATGAATACTTTTGACGCCATTATCATGGTGTTCATAGTATTCAAAGCCTGCACCGATAGACCATCTGTCTGTTATTTGAAAGCCAGTGTCAAAACCAGCACCTGTTTCATGTTGAGATTTCAAATTTACAGAAATTTCATCTGGAAATCCTAATTGTGCCATCGTTAAAGATTGATACATCGTTGGAACCATTGGGTTGCCCAACAATGGTTGCATAGATTGATCGATACCGATTTTATTGTTGTGGTTTCCAAATGTTTGTAAGTATTCAGCATGAAATGCCAAAGTGAAAAAATCCCAAGTTTTTCCAAATCTTGTTCCGGCAATTATACCATAACGACCATTTGAATAATTATCAAATTTGAACCCGCGAGCAGAATAAGAACCCTTCATCGGTGAAACACCAGAAAGGAATATTTCGGAATACAAATCTAACACTATTGGTTGTGCGTCATCCAAAACACGATACATCAAACCAGCGCGTCCACGATGCATTCCCTTGCGGTCAATATCATCATCGTGAGTATAACCAAAATGACCAATCAAAGCCAAACGGTCGGTAATACCATAACCTAAATCTTCGGTAAAACGCCATATTGGAAATTCTTCTGTATGAGCCAAACCACGTTTTTGTAATGCAGGCGTGTTATCAGTTTTTTTGTACATCACAGCTGCACCTGTTTTTAAATACACTTCACGATTTTGTGGCATGTAAAGTGGATTTTCCATATTTGATGCTGCAAAAGCCTGTGCTGAAACAACAGATGCTGTTGCTGCTATCAAACATTTCAAAGACTTTTTCATCCATATCTCCTTTTTTATTTGATGAAATAACCAACCCCCATTATTGGCAAGATTGGCGCTATATCCATGCCACCCATTATTGGCAATAGCATGCTTTGCGATATAACTTTGCTCATTGTGATACATTCCTGACAATAAGTCAAAATATAAATTGTCTTGACAACGGACTTGAAATATGTCACGCAATTCCTATATATATTTTGGAGTGGGGTGGAGAGCCCGGAAAACCAAAGGAGTTCACCATGACACAGATGTTTTTAAAGAATGTAAAAAATTTTGAATTTCAGCAAAAACAAATCATGATGTTGGGTGGTATTGTGGATGCAAAGCAAAAAAAATTATCACCAGAAGTAATCAAACAAATGCAAAAAGACTATCGCAGAATGTATTTTGATTTGGTTTCAATAAATTGGGGTCAAGGCAAAACATTGGGTGTTTCTTGGCAGAAAGGATTGGAACAAATGGATGCCTTCGTTGCGTCAAAGGTAAAAATTGCCAACCATCCTGCAAATGATGAACTGTTAAAATTCCATACAGAATTTCGCAAAGATATGGCAAAGACAATAATGACTAACCCTTATGTCGAAGACAAATTAGATGATAACTTGAAACAGAAATTTCTTGAAAACGGAATGAAAGATTTAAGCAAAGCCAAGGGCGCTTTGGACAATATGTATAAGCAGTATATGCCGGAAAAAACTCAAGAAAAAGTCCAAGAAAAAACTTTGGGAAATTCACAAAAGGCGCAACAGTTGAATTTGGCAAATCACAAGACAGAACAAATCTTGCAGATATTAATGCAACAGCGTATGAACGAACGTGCCGCGTAATCACAAAAGGAGAACACTGATGGACGTGGATACAGCAAAATTATTAGCAAAAATTGCTGGTGAAAATGTTGAAAATTTTGCCAACTGTGTTGTCAGTGATTCTGCCAGAACACAGATTGATTTTGCTTTCAATCAAATGTTTCAAGGACTATCGCTGTTGCAATGGATGGAAAATATAACTTTGATGAATGCGTGGCAAAATACATTGGATGCCATGACAGAATTTGTATTTTCTTTGCCCGAGAAGAATTGTGTTGCAGAATATTTGCATGTTGCTGTTTTTGATTTTAAAAAGAATACGTTAAAAACAGTAAAAAACAGTATTCATGCAAATGAATATTTTAATTGTCCAAAGGATAAACAGGACGAATTAAAACAATCTGCAAACGAAAAAATACAACAGGGCATAGATATTATAAAAAGTTTGGTTTCTGCCCCAGATAAAAGCATGACAGAAAAAACACAGCCAATGGAAAAAGTCCAAGCTCCTCAAAAAATAAAAATACGCGAATATGAACGAGAACGCGAAAGAAAATAAAAAAACCGCCGATTTGGCGGCTTTTTTATTGATTCACAATTTCAAGAACCTTTTTAACTATGTCATCTACTTTGATGCGTTCTTGTTCCATAGAATCACGATGACGCATTGTGACAGTACCGTCTTCCAGAGTTTGGTGGTCAACTGTAATACACAATGGTGTTCCAATTTCATCGTGTCTGCGATAGTTTTTACCGATATTGCCTGAATTTTCCAATTCAATTTTACCAATACCGAGTTTGCGCAAATCATCGACAATCTTGTTCGACATATCTACAATTTCTGGAACATTACGAACAAGCGGGATTACCGCAGCTTTGACCGGTGCCAACCAAGGTTTTAATTTCAAAACAGTGCGTGTTTTTCCGTCACCCAAATCTTCTTCTTCGTATGCTTCTAACATTACCGTTAACATAGCGCGATTTGTTCCCATTGCCGTTTCGATAACATACGGTATAAAGTTTTCGCCAGTCTGTGCATCACTATAAGACAATTTAGTTGTGGAATCTTTATTTTCCATAACTTTTGCAGCCAATTTAAATTCGCTTTGACCCTTGGTATGAGAGCCAAGGTCAAAATCTTGACGATTGTGAATACCTTCGACTTCGTCAAAGCCGTCTGGGAATTTATATTCAATATCGCCAGCCGCTTTGGCATAATGTGCCAATTTTTCATGTGGTTGAAAGCGCAATTTTTCAGCAGGTATCCCGAGAACATTTATCCACCAATCTATACGAGTCTTCTTCCAATATTCAAAATATTGTTCGTCTTCGTCTGGTTTAACAAAATATTGCATCTCAGCCTGTTCAAATTCGCGCATACGAAATACGAAACCGCGCGGGGAAATTTCATTACGGAAAGATTTTCCAATTTGAGCAATTCCAAAAGGCAACTTATGAGGCTTTGCATCCAATACATTTTTAAAATTAACATAAGTTGTTGTTGCTGTTTCAGGACGCAAATAAGCATTAATTTCACCATCAGCAGTTGCACCGATAGATAACCCCATCATTAATTGATATGCGCGTGGTTCTGTAATATCAGTACTGCCACAGTTATCGCATTTTGTAGGGTCTTTCATTTTGTCTTGGCGCATACGGGCACCACATTTTTTACATTCAACCAGCGGGTCGGAAAAACTTCCTTCGTGTCCAGAATACTTCCACATTAAACGGTTAGTGATAACAGATGCATCTAAACCTTCAATGTCGTTTCTGGAATAAATCATCGCGTTCCACCAAGCGTTACGGATATTGCGCATCATTTCAATTCCGTATGGACCATAATCGTATGCACCACCAAGCCCCCCGTATATTTCGGAACCTGTGAAAATAAAACCTCGTCTTTTACAAAGTGCGACTATGTCATTAATTGATTTTGCTGGCATTTCAAAAACCCTTTTTTATAAATCTGGTTCAATAGCGTTAACTGGGCATACAGCAGCACAAGTTCCGCATCCCATACATTTCGTTTTATCTATTTTGCATTTGCCACCTTCGCCGTCCATGATAGCCATCGCAGGACAAACCCCCATGCAAGTATGACAACCGATACATTTATTTGAATCTATTTTATAAGCCATTTTGTCTTCCTTTTGTTTTTTTGTAAAAATTAATCTCTGCTGTTCAAAAATCCCAGTATGTATTCAAACATTGCTACGAACGAGATGTACATGTGTAATGCGCCAAGTACTGCCAATTGGTCTTTCTGTTCGCCATCCCCAATTGCATAGTATGCATTTTTCAAATTTTGCATATCATATGCTGCGAACAGAGCAAATACCAAGACGCCAATCAAACAAATGATTTGATTGAATACGACACCAAATGGACCTGTGAATATAGATATAACACCAACCAAAATTAAGCCAATCATACCGATAAACAAGAACGCCCCTAAGAACGATAAATCTTTAACAGTTTTGTATCCGAAAAGTGCCATGCAACCAAACATGACCGCTGCTAAGACCAAGGCGATTATTATGGAAAGCCCGCTTGATACCAAAATCATAGGTGTTACCGCGATACCCATTAAAATTGAATACAAAAATAACAAAAGTTTAGCAGTTGATGGTTTCATAGAAAAAGCGCGTGCCTGGGCCCACAAAGACAATGCCAGACCACCAAAAACAATGATGTAATATGTAATAGATAAACCACCGTTATGAATCAGGGCAGTAAACGCGCCTGTTATCAACATAATGAAAGTTGTCAATGCTGTGATGCCGACTGCGCCAGTCATAAGACCAAATATTTTTTTAAGATAAGATTCAATGCCACCTTTGACATTTGAAACAGATTTTTTTGCAATCATAGTTTTCTCCTTAAAATAGATTTATGATTTATGTAACCTGAATATAATATAATATGGGGAATAATTCAAGAGATAACAAAAATATAATTTTTTAATTTTTTTGTTTATGTGGCTTGACAAATCAAAAATTGTCAATATAATATACTTGTAAACAACAAACCCAAGGAGATTTACAATGTACGAAAGAAAAGATATGTCAAAAAAGATAAACACACAATTCTTGAACGAAAACCCAGATGTTTCAGGAGTTGCGAGTTCCAATGCTGCTAAACGCTCTTTCATTGCAAAATATCAACAAATGTTGGCAGCAAATAAAAGAGAAGCGGCAAGTTTGGAAAAAGAAATCAAAGCAGGTAAAGCGACACCAAGCGATGAAAAACGTTTGGCAAGATTATATGAAATAATCAAAAACCAAACAGAATCTATTGCTCGTGAAACAGATCGTTTGAACCAGGGCAGATAATAAAGCGAGATATAAAATGACAAAAACATATGAATCTAAATCTTTTGTTCCAAGTGGTCGTTTGCCTTATGAATGTATTGTTCGTTTGGTAGACAAGGCTTGCAAATCAGGAAATTTTCAATTGCAACAATTGATTGACGCGGGACCGCGTATTTCATTAAAAGATGTTGCAAAATTCAGGGAATCTCGTTAAAACAAACCAAATCAAAGCCGCTATTAAGCGGCTTTAATTTTTGGTTGAAAATAATATATCTTTGATAATACAATGGTCAAAAAGGAAATTTATTATGGCTATTGTTATTAATCCAATTAATCCGGTTGCTTTTTCTGTTTTGGGTTTGCCAATTCGTTGGTATGCGTTGGCGTACATCGCGGGTTTTATCATCGGTTATTATTTGTTTAGATATTTGACCAGAAATAAAGATTCTGCGATTTGTGTTTCTAAAAAGCAACTAGACGATTTATTAACATATATCGTTTTGGGCGTAATCTTGGGTGGCAGATTAGGTTATGTATTATTTTATAATTTGCCATATTTCATAGAAAATCCATTGGAAATATTTATGCTTTGGCACGGCGGGATGAGTTTTCACGGTGGACTGTTGGGTGTAATAATAGCGACATTTTTATTTGCATCAAAACAAACATTCCAAGACAAATCGGTTGTGCGAAATTCGTTTAGAATTTTGGATATATTATCAGTTGTGGTTCCGGTTGGATTGGGGTTGGGGCGTATAGCCAATTTTATAAATATGGAAATAATGGGGCGTATTACAAATTCACCGTTGGGCGTGGTGTTTAACGGTATATCAACCGAACCGCGTCATGCCAGCCCACTTTACGAAGCCACACTCGAAGGATTGGTTTTATTTATAATTATGTGGTTGCTTTATACCAAAACAAATCTTAAAAATAAACCGGGCGCAATAAGTGGTCTTCTTTGTGTGTTTTATGCGATATTCAGGATTTTTTGTGAACAATTTCGTCAACCAGATGCCCAGATTGGCTTTTTGACATCGTGGGGATTGACTATGGGTCAAACTTTGTCTGGTATAATGTTTGTGATTGGGTTAACTATTTTTGTTTGCGCATCACGTAGAAAATAATTAATAAACGGAGAATGAAATGAATATCATTTGTTGCCATGGGGTTATGTCGCCAGAGCAAGATTGGAATACCAGAACTTACAATGAATTAAAGGGATGGAAAAATTGGCTGCAATTTTATGCAGAATTAAAACATGATGTTTTGGTTCAATTACCCAGGTTCCCGCATGCTCACGCAGCATTAATGAAATATAGTGAGTGGGAAAAAATAATGGATAAACAAGATATAAACCCAGATACTGTTTTAATCGGTCATTCCGCGGGCGGTGGTTTCGTTTTGAAATATATGTCTCTGCATCCAGAAATCAAAGTTAAACAAATTGTATTAGTTGCGCCATGGTTGGACATTGAAAATTTTCAGCCGTTTGGATTTTACAAGGGCACAGATTTAACAAAAGATATTGTATCGCAAACAAAATTGGGTGTCGATTTAATGTATTCTGGTGATGATGATTCATATATTTTAAGCAGTTGTGATGCAATTATAAAAAATATGCCAGATGTCAAAGTTCATAAATTTGTTGGTTATGGACATTTTGTGACTCCTCAATTGCCAGAAATTATGCAAATTATAAAATTCTAATAAAAACCGCCCAAACGGGCGTTTTTTATAATTGCAGAGTTTTATCTACTTTTATATTTTTTGCAAACATTTCATCGTGCGATACCAGCAATATAGCGCCTTGATATTGATTTAGGGCATCTTCAAGGATAGAGATACTTTTAATTTCCAAATTATTTGTTGGTTCGTCCAAAATCAATAAATCTGGTTGTGTTTCGCTTCCAAGAACGGCTGCTAGTGTCGCTTTTAATAATTCGCCACCAGATAACACAGATACTTTTTTTATTGATTTATCGCCACGAAAGCCAAAATTAGCAGCGATTACATGTGCTTCATGGTTAGACACTTTTGCGATATCTGTTATGTTTTCAACCACAGTTTTATTTTTATCAAGAACGGACAAATCTTGGTTAAGATATGCGATTTTGCCAAATGTTTTTATCGTGCCAGATTGAGGTGTTAATTCTTTACAAATTAGTTTTAACAAAGTAGTTTTTCCAGAACCATTTTTTCCAATCAATCTTAATCTTGTTGCTCCGTACATATTAAAATCAAAATTGGTAAAAATAGTTTTATTTTTGTATGCGAAATTCAAACCAGATATTTGTATCAATTCTTTGCTATAGAAAGGTTTATTAGGTAAAGGTATTTTGATTTTATCATCTCGCATTTGCAAAGATAAATATTGTTGCATTTCAAATTGTTGATTTAATTTTTTTTGAATTATCGCACGCTTTTTTGCTTCTGTTTCTTGGCTTTTTCCTTTCAAAGCATTGGCAGCCAATCTGCTGCGTTTGCCGTTTTGCATATCTTTTTTTTGTTTTGCTTCGTGATGTTGTCGTGTATTTTGTGCTATGTTAATTGTATCATTAAGGCGCGCTATGCGTTTTTGAGTATCGGTATATTGAGCGATAATATTTTCTTCTTCGGCTTTTTTCTGTGCGACATAGAAATCATAATTGCCACCATATACTTTGATATGCTGATTTTGAATCTCGATAATTTTATCTACTTTTTGTAGTAATTCTCTATCATGAGATACAATCACAGCACCAAAAGGATAAGATAGTAAATCATTGAAAAATTTTTCTTTGGCGTCTTTGTCGAGATTATTAGTTGGTTCGTCTAATAATAAAATATCTGCATAACTATCAAAAGCGCGCGCTAATTCCAAAGATTGCCTTTCGCCACCACTTCTAGAATCACTCGCATTTATTTGATTAAGCATATAAACACTCGCGCCAATCGCAACAGAACCACTTTCTGGCTTAATTTCTCCAGATAACAATTTTAATAATGTTGTTTTTCCTGTGCCGTTATCACCAACAATTGCTACTTTATCAATATTGTTGAAAGCAACAGAAACCCCATCAAACAAAATATTGTTCGCATCATAAGAAAAAAATACATTAGACAAAGAAATAAAATTCATAACAAAAACCTTTAATGTTGCAAATTAAAACACGTTCATAATTTTTATGAACAATTCATAGGAAAATACAACATTACATGCGCATCGGTTTTTGTCCTTTTGTTATGTTTTATGTGTCTATTATATTAGGAATATTGAAAAAATCAAGTTGCAATTTTTTGTTTGCATATAAAACCTCTTGATTATTATACGCAACTTTTTTAAACTTTCTTGGCAGGTAACAAAAGAAGGGAAAAGAAGGGGAAATATGATTCTAAGTGTTTTATTGTTGATATCAGGTTTCATTTTATTGATTTATGGTGCGCATATTTTGGTTGATGGTGCAACTGCATTAGCGCGTAAATTTGATATCCCAGAAATAGTCATTGGTTTAACAGTTGTTGCGTGTGGAACCAGTGCTCCTGAGGCAGCAGTATCTATTTCTTCTGTCATATCGGGAAATAGCGCGGTAGGTGTTGGTAATATTTTAGGTTCAAATATAGTTAACATTTTCGTAATCTTAGGCTTAAGTGCTTTGGTGGCAAATTTGCATGTCAAAAAGAATACAATTTTATACGATATACCTTTCCTTAGTTTTGTTTCGTTGTTGCTTTTATTTATGGGGTGGCGGTATGGTGTGATTTCGCGTGCAGGTTCTTTGTTGTTTTGTGGATTATTTGTTCTTTTTATGTTGTATTTATACAAAGTCAGTAAAAAACATAAAACCGAAATTCCAGAACCTGTGAATATGTCGATTTTCAAAATGTTGCTGTTCATCGTTTTTGGAATCGCCACATTAATTATTGGTGCAAAGTTAATAGTAAACTCTGCGACGAATATAGCGCATTTTTTAAATATTCCGGAACGCGTTATTGGATTAACAATTGTTGCTTTTGGAACCAGTTTGCCTGAATTGGTGACATGTGTTGTTGCTGCGTTTAAGCGTCGTTCAGGTATAGTAATTGGAAACATAGTTGGATCTAATTTGTTTAATATTTTGTTTGTATTGGGGGTAACAGGTTTAATTCAACCAATTCCTTTTGAACATGCGTTTATATTAGATGCTGCACTAGGTGTCATAGCTACGATATTACTTTGGATATTGGTTTTCAAAGATAAAAAGTTTAACAGAACAGATGGGATAATCTTTTTGTTAATATACATAACTTATACAGTTTTGTTGGTAAGGTAAGGAATAAATATGGTAATAGCGGGTTTAAACAGTAAGCAAGTAATTTTGAATCGTGAAAAATATGGCGCGAATATTATGCCAGAACCTCGAAAAAAATCTGTGTGGGATTTTTTTGTAGATGTATTTCGTGACAAAATCAACACGATTTTGTTAATTATGACGATATTGTTTGGTGTTATGGCGACTTTTGGGTATGGTGAATTTGCGGAAGCAATCGGCATAGGCGCTGTGTTAGTGATTGTATCAATAGTTAATATAATTACTCAAATGCGCAGTCAATATGCAACAATTAAATTAAGACGTCAGGCATCAAAATTATCTTGTAATGTTTTGCGTAATGGCAAAGTCAGTAATATTGACAGTTCAGAAATAGTTGTTGATGATATTGTTCTTCTTCAAGCGGGTGAAACTATACCTGCAGATGGATATATTATTAATGGCGAAATAAGTGTGAACAATTCCATTTTAAACGGCGAAAGTGAAGAAGTTCATAAATATCCAGTTTCTAAATTTATATATAATCGTAATGCTGCTATAACGGCAGATACTTACGTAAACGCGAATCAAATTTTTGCAGGCACAACAGTCCAAGGTGGTATGGGGGTGATGCGTGTCACCTGTGTTGGTATGGATACAGAAAACGCAAAAATATTAAAAACACTAGGAACAGTAGCGGAAGTAAAAACAACATTACAATTACAACTTGATAAATTGGCAACGTCTATAAGTAAAATAGGGGGATTTTGTGCTGTTGCGATTGCGATGTTAATGATGTCAGTACATTTAACTTCTGGGGAATTTAATACTTTTGGGGGCATTGTGTATGTTATTGTTTCTGCAATCACTTTGGCTTTAACTGTTTTTGTAGCAGCGGTCCCCGAAGGTTTGCCGTTTATAATTGGAATCATAACCAGTCAAAATGCTCGTAAAATGACAAAGGAAAATCTGTTGGCAAAAAACCCGCACAAGATACCAGAGGCTGGCAATATACAACTTTTGTGTACTGACAAAACAGGAACAATTACTTACGGTCAAATGGTGCCGGTTGCAAATTATGCTGGAAACGGTGTAAACCTAGGTTTCAATTTTGACAATGTTGGCACGATGAAAGAATTTGTGAACATAATCGTCCTTAACGGGCGTGCAATATTAGATGCAACAGGCAGAATAGTGGGGGGAACCAGTACAGAACGTGCTTTGTTGCGCGCATTACAAATTTCAGCATATAAAATATCCGCAATAAAACAATCACATAAAATTATAAATAAAATCCCTTTTGACAGCGCGAATAAATTCTCTATGACGACAGTTAGTTTTGGTAAAAAAATTCGAACTTATATTATGGCTGCGCCTGAAATTATCTTATCACACGCATCGCATTATATTGATGAAAAAGGGAATGTGCGTATTTTACACAAATCTAGATTACAGAGTATAATGAATAAAAACACCAAAAATGCGATGCGTTCAATTGCTACGGCTTATTATGATGGGGATGTTACCGCCGAAAAAATCCCAAATAAATTAGTTTTTGTATCTTTGACTATTCTCAAAGACGAAGTTCGTTCAGGTGTTATCAAAGTGGTTGATTCTTTGTATAAATCTGGTGTCCAAGTTATGATGATAACAGGTGATAATTTGAATACTGCACAAATGATAGCAGAACAAAGTGGAATCATAACTGATAAAAATGATATCATCATAAACGCCAAAGAATTTGATGTTTTGCCAGATTATCGCGCTAGAAAAATGCTGCCTAAGATTCGTGTAATTGCGCGTGCTACGCCTTATACGAAATTGCGTGTTGTAGAATTGGCTCGTAAAAATGGTTTATGCATAGGAATGTGTGGTGATGGAACGAATGATGCACCTGCATTAAAAGCAGCAGACATAGGTTTTGCCATGGGCGACAGCACAGATGTTTGTAAAAGTGCCAGTGATATAATAATATTAGATAATAATTTTATATCTATTGCCAACAGCATATTAATGGGTCGAACTTTTACGCATAATATTGTTAGTTTTTTGCGTTTTCAATTACCAGTGAATTTTATCTTGGTTGGAATATGCGTTTTCTTCCCGCTTTTTATGGGGTTTGAAGTTTTGAATCCTGTACACATTTTGATAATCAACATAGTAATGGACAGTTTGAATTCTTTGGCGTTTGGTGGTGAAGCGCCACGCAAAGAATATATGATTGAACCAGTGGTTGGCAAAAAAGCCCCGTTAATAACTTCTGCCACGATTAAATTTGTTTTGTATATAACGGTTTCAGGATTGTTTATATTTGCATTAACGACAACTTCTTGGTTTCAAAATATGTTTAACACCCAAGATTCGTATTCCAGCGCGCTTTTCGCTTTGTTGGTTATAATGGCTATGTTAAATGGTTTTTGTGTTCGTGCGCCGAAATATAACATTTTTGCGGGGATTAAAAATAATCCAATGTTTATGCTGGTTGCGGCAATAGTGTTTTTTGGAACATACCTTTGTGTCACATTTGGACAAAATGCACTTCATCTTGTGCCGTTAAATGCGCATCAGTGGGGCGCAGTTATATTGTTTGGATTAATGATTATCCCGTTGAATTTTTTATATCGTGCGATATTTTCACATCTAAAATAAAACCGAAAAAAAACGACCCACTTGGGTCGTTTTTTTATTAAATGCATATTTAGAAAATGTATTTAACTGCGCCACCCACAATGTAAGACATATCCATTTCATAACCAGAACGAGTAGGAATAATTGCACGTGCTGTTGCAGACAATGTCACGTTATGAGTCAATTCGAAATCCATACCTGCTTTTAATTCGGGTGCAAAAGACCATTTTGTAGAAGAATCTGCACCAACAGGATCAATATGATAAGCCATCATTCCCAAGCCTGCGCCTAAGACTAAATCAATACGGCTTGCTTTGTCGCCACTGATGCGAATATAGTTGTCATAAGATGCAGAAATATTGAACATATCTGCGCTGGCAACTCTATCATCTGTGTATTTATCTTGCACTTTGGAATAAGTGGATTTTGTTGCACTCAAAGTTAAACCGCCGTTATAGATTTGATTATATCCGCCTGCACGAACCCCAGATTCTATACCAAAAACAAAGAAATCTGTTGGCATATCAATATGCATTGCGCGTTCCATATCTTTTGCATCATTAGAATAAACAGCCCCTTGCAATCCCATAGTTGCACCAACAAAAGGTCTGTATTCCATAGCATTTGCCCCTGCAACTGATACCAACAACGCAGCGACACTTGTTAACATAATTTTTGACTTCATAATATTCTCCTTTGTGTAAAAGCCACGTCGTATATTATACTCTCAAAAGGTCATATAAACAAGAGTTTTATTTTGAATTGACTGAGAACGAAGATGGGGGTACAATTCAAAAAAACAAAAAGGAAATAAAATGGCTATGATATATTGCCGCGAATGTGGCGCGCGTCATTCAGACAAAGCAAAGGCTTGCCCAAAATGCGGGTATGTTCAATATGATTTTTCTAAATCAATTGCAATTTATTTATTGTTGTGTTGGTTTTTAGGGATTTTTGGTGCGCATCGTTTTTATGCCGGCAAACCAGCGTCAGGCGTGGTTATGTTTGTATTATCATGCACAGTAGTTGGTATATTTGTGACTGCGATTTGGGCAATCATAGATTTTATAATTGGCGTGTGTAATATAAATACTCCTGAAAAAGTTTTTACAAAAAAATAAAGATTTAAATAATAAAAAAACTCGCGTTCTGCGAGTTTTTTTATTGCGTTTAAGGTGTTGTTCGCACTCTCCATCCTGTTGAATGGAACCCAGTTCTTGTAAATGTTCCGCTTGGGAATGCAACCGCACCATCATATGTACAAGAATTAGATTCAACCAAATTGTTTTGATTGTACCAGTTCAAAGTAATGGTTGTCGCATCACAGTATTGAACCGCGCCCAATGTTCCAAACAAATCTTTGCGGAATGAAGAACTGTCGGTTATATTTGTGACACAAGTTTGTGCGCAATATGTTGAACATTGTGCTTGGTCGTTAAAAGTATTTTGAACTGGGGTTATATGTGCTGGTGTCACAGTCACATTGGAACCGCCCAACAACGAATACCCTGTTAAATTGCAAGAACAATCATAAGTATTGCTTGCGTTAATTGCACAGGTTGCATTACCGTTGATTTTGGTGTTATCGCTCCATTTAATTTCCCAATCACCCGGTGTCATACCCGTAGTTGCGCCTTGGTCGTTGCCAGAACTGCTGCCCGATGCGGAACTGTCACCTGCAAGATATTTTATATTCTGGTTATAAACACCCAATATTGATTGCAACACATAATTCGACAAAGCCCCTGGGGTATTGGATGCATAACCAGTCGAACAATTCAAAGCCGTCACAGCGCAAGCGCCAATTGAATCAAGTATGCACCCAGCAACACTGCCACTGTATTCTTTACAGGTTGCGTTTGTATTCGCATACGTTGCACCGCTTTCTTTGTTGGCATTTGTGACCCCAGTGCGTGGGTTAATAGTTGCACATACCACAGAACCAGTCTTATAACACTGTTTGTCACTTATTGCACCTGCGGCAGAATATGGATAAGTTGTCGAACAAGCGTTAATTCCCTGATTAACGTTCTTATAGAAGAATGTTCCACCCGGACAATAAGAATTTGCAGTGCATGGTTGACATACCATCGTGTTTGCTGGCAGGTAAGTCCCCGGTTCACAAACATACTGTGCCTGGTCACACACAGGTTGTTTACCCAAAGAATCAAAAAGAAGCAAACGTGAATTTTGTTCGCGCGCTATTGCCTGTGCACAGGTCAGAGTACATTTGTCTTGACAAATTTGTTGTGTGTCGTATTCGAAAGCTTTAATCGTATTTGCAGGTGACACAGATACTGGGGTTGCGCCCAACAATGAATAGCTGTCCAAACTGCAGTTGCAATCATATTTGCCGTCGGCATTAATTGAACATGAAGCAAATCCATGAACATAGGTATTATCAGACCAAGTTAAGCGATATTCACCATTTGTCATTCCTGTTGTTGTACCTTGATTGTTAGCATAACTACTTGGACCATTTGCACCAAGTGATAAAAAAGATATATTGGTGTTATAATCCCAAAACATATCTTGAATAACATAATTTGCAAGTGGTCCCGCGGTTGTCGCTGTATACCCCGCATCACAAGCCAACGTCATCGCACATGCACCAATCGGGTCGGTTCCGCCACCAACAGCATAAGAAGCCCCATTCCAGAACGTTATCACAGATGCATTTGTGTTTGTATACGATGCAGTACCATGACCCGCCGTATACGGATTAAGGCTAGAGCAAGCCTTGGACCCAAGGATATAACACTGACTTTCGACTGTTGCGCCAGACAAAGAATAAACCGCAGAACCATTTACGTCGCTTGGACATGTTTTTATCCCTTGGGCATCAGAAAGTTGTGGGAATGTTCCCCCCGGGCAATAACTGCCACTTGGACAAGGTGAACAAGTTGTCGCATTAGCTGCCAAATATGTTCCCGGTTGACATGTATAGGTTATCTGTTCACATGCCATCTGTTGACCATATGTTCCCAATATCGCGAGTTCAAGACTAGGTTTGTCGTGAAATGATCTATAGCATTCATATACACAAGCATCTGCACAGTCTGTCGCATTTCCGAAAATATTCAGTGACACCCAATCAGTATCTGTTGTTGTCACTGTTGTGCCAGAATTTGTTGTATAACTGTCCATATTGCACCAACATTGTGTACCTGTGCTGGATGGGCTAAAAGTTGCATTCGGACGCGTTTCTCCATGTTCGCTGTTAGTATTATCGCATGATGTACGCATATGTATTTTTGCGCCATCATTCCAAGCATATTCCACGGTGCCATTTGTCATATTCGTCGAATCGCCAAAACCCAGTGCGACACTGCTGCTACCGTTGCCAGTTGTAGAACCACTGCGCGCGCGCCATTTCGTATTAGATTTTGATATCTTTGAAGATTGTGCAACATAATTTGCCATTGCACCATTTGTAGATGGATTTAAATTGTACCCATTGTTACAGGTTAAACTTACGATTGCACATGCACCAATTGTATTTGAAACAAGCGTTCTGTTAATCGCATATTCCCTGGCGGGTACCGAAGAACCAGAAGTTGCGTATGTCGCGGTCCCATTAACAACAGGATTAATGTTTGCACATGATGTCGTTTTGGCACTATAACACATGTTAGAATTGTCGTTTCCTGTATCAGAAAGATGGTAGAAAGACTCATGATAGTCTGAACAAGCCTTAATTCCCACATCCGATGTTTCATCAAATGTATATGTACCACCCGGACAAACATAATTTTGGGTACATGTCAAACATGTCGCGGTTAAATGATCCAAAAATGTCCCAGGATTGCAAGTATATGTATTTGGCGTCCATCGTGCGATAAATTTTGTCGCAGCATCGGTTTCCAACGCGCTGTTTACGCTGCACATAGCGTTCACGCCATTTATTTTACCACTGGTATCAATAGTCACGGCCAAAGCAGGGCACGCAACGCAAATTGCGATAATAGACGGAAAAAGAATTTTTTTTCTGTTATACATACTTTTTTTCTCTCTCGTGGTGCAATTTTTTCGGCACTGAACCTGATACAACATAAATTACACCATCTGCCCATTTTTTATAAAAATGCCAGATTTTTGCCCTTTCCAGTCCGTTTTTTTACACCAACAAGTACTATATATATGAACATCTTAATATAAATCAAAAATAAAGAAAAGAGAAAAAAAAGAAAAAAGTCGTCGAAACGACTTTTTATTTCTTGACTTGTTAACGTTATTTTTCTATTTTGTCTTTATCTTCATTTTTGTCATCTTTTTCATTGGTCTTAAATTGCATATCATAAAGCATCTTGTATGCACCACATTCTATTTTTAACAAATCTTCGTGTGTCCCAGTTTCAACGATTTGCCCGTCATTGACAACAATAATCTTGCTGGCATTACGGATGGTTGAAAGTCTGTGCGCGATAACGAACACCGTTTTATCATGCATCAAATTTTCAATCGCTTTTTGAACAACGGCTTCTGATTTGTTGTCCAGTGCCGATGTTGCTTCGTCCAGTACCAATATCGGCGCATTCTTCAAAAATGCACGTGCGATTGCAACACGTTGTCTTTGACCCCCAGACAGTAAAATTCCGCGTTCACCAATTTGGGTGTCTATGCCATCTTTTAGTGTTGCTAAAAATTCGTCCAAATAAGCCAATTTGACGGCTTTCTGTAATTGTGCTTCGCTTGCGTTTTCGTCGCCCAACATAATGTTTTCGCGAATTGTTCCTTCGAACAAGAAATTGTCTTGGAATACAACTGCAATGTTTTGACGCAAAGATTTCAAAGTAAAATCACGAATATCGCGCCCATCAACAGTTATAGAACCAGATGTCACATCATAAAATCTGGGTAATAAATTAACCAAAGTTGTTTTTCCACCACCAGAATTTCCAACAATAGCGACAGTTTCGCCCTTATTCACAACCAAATTAATATGTTTTAATACTGGCACATCAGGAACATAATTAAATGTGACATCATTAAAACTAATTTGATGTTGCATAGCAGGCATTTCTATTGCATCTTCTTTGTCTTTGATTTTTGGTTGTGCGTCCAATATATCAAAACATGTCTCGATTGCCCAAAAAGACATAATCACAGAACTGTATGTGTTTCCAATACTTTTCATTGGCTGATAAAGCAAAATTAATGCAGTCAAAAACGACACAAATCCGCCTGGCGTTAATTGTTTAGATAAAATTAAATACGACCCAAACCAAAGTGCCAAAGCAATACCAATCGATAAAATAACATGCATTACAGGTGTTAGCCAACGTGTTCTTTGGAAAACTTTCATTTGTAGATTAAAGTTTTTGTGAAGTACATCTACATATCTGTTTTCTTGGTATTTTTCCAAATTATAAGAAACGATAGTTTTGTTTCCAGAATAAGTTTCATTATATTTGGTTGTCAAACGCGACATAATAGCCATCGCATTATTTAATACGGGGGATACGCGCTTTTTAAGAGACGCCATTGGCAAAAACGCAAACAATAAAACCGCCACAGTCACAAAAGCCAATTGCCAAGAATTAATGAAAAGCACGACTATCAATGAAAGCGAAGTAAAGAATTTTTGAACAAAAGATTTAAGATTCGATAATAACCCAGCGCAAGCAGCATCTGCATTAGAATTAAATCTTATTAATATCTCTCCGGAATTTTTAGTTGTGAAAAATTCTGTTTCAAACATTAATAATTTTCTAAATAAATCTGCCTTTAACGCGTTAGTGATTTTCCCACCAACCCATGTATTAAGATAATTTAGTGTATACGTTAATCCACCCTGAACAGTGGTGAACGCAACAATCAGTACAGGAATATACCAACTTGACTGCATGGTTTGTTCGACCATAACTGCGTCAGTATATGGCTTTATCGCCCATGCAATAACCGCATCCATTGAACCAACTGGAATCGCCAACAACAAAGTCATTAATGCACGGAACCACACAGGCTTAATATATGGCCACATGCGCTTATAGTTTTTAACAAACATATTTTCCAAAACACGCCGTTTCATCGCGGCAGATAATTTTTCCATTTTGTATATCCTGTTTTTCAAACCAGATACCAGATTAGTAAATTTATAACCAAAAGTCAACATCTCATAAATTCCTAGGGTAAAGAATAAAAAATGTTTGTATATACCATTTTATCCTTGCTTTTATAGATATTTTCTATCAAAATACGCCCGGTTTAATCAACATACAAAGGAGATACCATGGCAAATAAATGGGTTTATACATTTGGAAATGGCTCCGCCGAAGGTCGCGCAGACATGCGTAATCTCTTGGGGGGTAAAGGTGCAAATTTGGCAGAAATGAATTTGGTTGGATTGCCTGTGCCTGCTGGGTTCACAGTCACAACCGAAGTTTGTACATACTATTATGAAAACGGTCAACAATATCCAGCAGATTTAATGGACCAAGTCAAAGCAGGTATTGCACATATTGAATCTATTATGGGTAAAAAATTCGCAGATAATGAAAATCCATTATTGGTATCAGTTCGTTCTGGTGCGCGTGTTTCTATGCCTGGAATGATGGATACAGTTTTGAATTTGGGTTTGAATGATGAAACTGTAAAAGCCTTGGCCAAAGCGGCAAATAATGAAAGATTTGCTTATGATTCTTATCGTCGTTTTATTATGATGTTCAGTGACGTTGTGTTGGGTGCTGATATTGATTTGTTTGAACACACTTTGGAACGTATGAAAGAAGACAAAGGCTATAAAGTCGATACAGAATTAACAGCTGAAGATTTAAAAGAATTGGTCGAAAAATTCAAAGAAATCGGTGTTAAAATCGGCAAAGTTTTCCCGCAAGATCCATGGGAACAATTGAAAATGGGTATCGGTGCTGTGTTTGGTTCTTGGATGTCTAAAAAGGCTATTACATATCGTAAGTTGAACAATATTCCGGGCGATTGGGGCACAGCAGTTAATGTTCAAGCAATGGTGTTTGGTAATTGTGGTGATGATTGTGCAACTGGTGTGTGCTTCTCTCGTGACCCTGCAACTGGCGAAAACAGATATTATGGTGAATACTTGATTAATGCCCAAGGTGAAGACGTTGTGGCTGGTATTCGTACTCCACAGCCTATGGCAAAAGATGATTCTGGTCGTACATCTTTGGAAGAAGCAATGCCAGAAGTTTACAAAGAATTGGTTGATGTTCGCAATAAATTGGAACACCACTACAAAGATATGCAAGATATGGAATTTACTATCGAACATAAAAAATTGTGGATGTTGCAATGCCGTAATGGTAAAAGAACAGCGGCTGCTGCGGTTCGTATGGCTGTAGAAATGGTAGAAGAAGGCTTGCTTACCAAAGAAGAAGCAATTTTGCGCGTTGGGGCAGACCAATTAAATCACTTGTTGCATCCAATGTTGGATCCAAAGGCAGAAAAGAAAGTTATCGCAACCGGTTTGCCTGCATCCCCTGGTGCTGCGGTTGGTCAGGCTGTATTTAACGCAGAAGATGCGGAAGCCTGGCACAAAGAAGGCAAAAAAGTTATGCTTATCCGCGTTGAAACATCCCCAGAAGATATCGCTGGTATGAACGCAGCCCAAGGTGTTATCACTGCGCGTGGCGGTATGACTTCACATGCAGCAGTGGTTGCTCGTGGTATGGGAACACCATGCGTATCAGGTTCACCAGACATCAAAATTGATTATGAATCAAAAACTATGAAGACAACATCTGGCGTGGTTATCCACGAAGGTGATTGGGTTTCTATTGATGGTGCCAAAGGTCAAATTATCGAAGGTGCGGTTCCAACAGTATCTGTGGAATTAACTGGTAATTTTGGGACTTTGATGAAATGGGTTGATGAAATCAAATGTTTGAAAGTCAAAGCAAATGCAGAAACACCAAAAGATGCTAAACAAGCGCGTGATTTCGGTGCAGAAGGTATTGGTTTGGCTCGTACAGAACACATGTTCTTTGATCCATCCCGTATCCAAGATATGCGCGAAATGATTTTGGCAGATGACGAAGGTGGCAGACGTGCTGCTTTGGATAAATTATTGCCATATCAAAAGGCTGACTTTGTAGAACTGTTCAAAATTATGGACGGTCTTCCTGTGACGATTCGTTTGATTGATCCGCCTCTACATGAATTCTTGCCTCATACCGAAGCGGATATGGAAGAATTGGCAAAACACATTGGCAAAGATGTAGAATTTGTTAAAGCCAGAGCGGAAGCATTGAAAGAACAAAATCCTATGTTGGGACACCGTGGTTGCCGCCTTGCGATTACATACCCAGAAATTTGCGAAATGCAAACACGCGCAATATTGTCTGCTGCACTGGAATGCAAGAAAGCAGGTGTTCATGTTTACCCAGAAATCGAAGTTCCACTTGTTGGTTCCAAGAAAGAAGTTGATATCGTTAAATCAGTTATCGATGCAACAGCAACTGCTTTGTTCGCAGAAACAGGGGATTCAATTGAATATCATGTTGGTTCAATGATTGAATTGCCACGTGCTGCGGTTTTGGCAAATGAAATTGCAGAAAGTTGCGAATTCTTTGAATTTGGAACAAACGATTTGACACAAACAACATTGGGAATGTCGCGTGACGATACAGGTAAAATTTTAGA
Organism: Alphaproteobacteria bacterium; assembly: GCA_017524525.1. Lineage (GTDB taxonomy): Bacteria > Pseudomonadota > Alphaproteobacteria > Rs-D84 > Rs-D84 > Enterousia. Next base: position 38,927 of record JAFXVM010000014.1, read on the forward strand.
CGAATATCGTTCTCGCGGTGTTTATGTGGCTGACCCATTTGCATCCGTGGATAAATTGGGTGTTGGGTTATTAATTAAAGACGCTGTGAACAAAGCGCGCAGCACCAAAGGCGATAAAATCCATCTTGGTGTATGTGGTGAACATGGTGGCGATCCAGAATCTGTTGAATTCTTCCATGAATTGGGATTTGATTCTGTGTCTTGTTCTCCGTTCCGTGTGCCAATTGCACGTCTTGCTGCGGCACAAGCGGCGGTCAAACACCCACGTAAAAAATAATTTTTACGATGCAATAAAAACCCCGATTCTTCGGGGTTTTTAGTTTTTTTTGTTTTTTATGAAAATATATATTTTTTTTGTTTTTTTTAATTTTGATTTGTGTTATAATGCCACTATAAAAGGAAGGAGATTTTGATGAAAAAACTATTTTTAACCTCTGGGGTTATTTTATGCATGGCGTGCCCAGCGCTTGCAACAACCGACATTGATTATTCTAATGGCAGTTATACTGCTGGTGGTGCAACACCTACCTGTGTGGAAGATATTACTGGTCAAACAGAACAACTTTCAACAGCTGAATTTGAAGCGCGTTGGACTCCAATACCATATACGATTGCTTTTGCAGCGGGAACAGCGGGAACACATACACCCAGTGGTTCAACAGCATCTGTGACGCCTGTCACGTTTGATAGTACCAATATCGCATTGACTGCAAATGGATTTACACAATCTGGTTATCACTTTACGGGTTGGGAATCTCCTGTTGATTTGACGGATGGAACTGCTGCACCAGTAGATCCGGGTTATGTTTTGTATCGTGGGACCCAGGCAAATACTCCTAATGGTGATTACAGTAGTGGTACGGTGGCATCTTACGGTTATGTCCCGGCATCTGGTACAACTGTCACACTTACTGCACAATGGGCGCCAAATACATACGACGTAGTTTATAATCCTGGTACTGCAAAAAATGGTTCTACTACTCATGCGGTGTCAGGAACCGCTTATACAGATACTGCAACATATGAAGCGGCATACACTGTGTTGAATAACACAAACAGCAATCTTGGTTTTTCGCAAACTGGTTATCATTTTACTGGTTGGCGTGCAGATAACGACATTGTGACTCCTACATCTACTGCTTTAAGTGATTCTAATACGGCGGGCGGAACGCAATTTAGTGCGGGCGCAACACCAACGTATAAAGTCCTTGGGGCTGTCAATATGTATGCTCAATGGGCACCGGATCAATATGATATATCGTACAATAGTGGTTTACATGGCAGTGCTTCCACGGATCCGTATGAGGTCACAAATGGTTTGACATATGATTCAACATGGACACCTGCTGCTTTTGCATCAACGGGTATCACAGCTGATTCCGGATATACATTCAGTCACTGGAATACCAGTTCAGATGATACAGGAGCCACCTATGTAGCAGGTACAGAACAAGCTGCGTGGACTTCTGAACAGGGTTTAAGTTTATATGCTATATATACTGCGAATCCTTATACAATCTCGTATAATTGTGGTTCTGCTGTTTCTGGTTCTGCGTCTACTGCGGGTGGTTCTGTTCCAGGAACACAAAATGTCTCTATGGACGGTCCATATACATTGGCAGCGAATACCTGTACAATGTCCGGTTATACGTTTAACGGTTGGTCATGTCCAAACTTACCAGGAACACCGACCATGCCTGCGGACGCAGAAACAAAGACATACTTTGCAGGTGGTGCAACAGGTACATACAGTTACGCAGGCAGCATAACATGTACAGCACAATGGAAACCAAACGACATTACTTTGAACTGGTATAATGATACAGTGGCTAATGGTGGAACGGCAATTAATGTGTCTGGTACTGATGCGGAGTCTTGTACGTATGACGATACAATTGATTTGGCTCCACTGCCAACCAAGACTGGTTATCACTTTACAGGGTGGACACTCAGAACAACACCTGCGTCACAAAACCCATAAAACAGTCTTTGGGTATCAAAAACTTGTGTCTAAGAAAAACACCCCAGAACGGGGTGTTTTTTTTTGCGTTAAAAAACTCTTGATTTTTTTTGAAAATTTTTTGTATATACGTTTTTGCGAATCGTTTTTTTGCAAAATGCCTGATTTTCTAAAAATAAAATCCCCCAGATTTCTGCGGGTTTGTCTATACATTTTTGGCAAAAATATTTTATTTTGTCAAAAATTTGGTTTATGAAATTTTTGTGATATAATTACTAGTGAAGAGAGAAGAGAGAAAAATGAAAAAGATTTTCTTAACATCAACTATTGTTTTATGCATGGCGTGCCCAGCGTTTGCTGATGACCCTGTGCCACCTACGGGCATAGCAATTGTTAACGGCGTTGCGCAAAACAATGACTGCGATCACGCTACTTTGGGTGTTTATAGTGGCTCTGTTAGTTTGGAAGCACAATGGACTGCTAAACGTTACACTGTGACATATGACAAAGGTGCACACGCTGCGAGCGGTGTTAATAATTATGTAGACTCTTATAATGAACAAACAGGAACAGGTGGTGCCAGATACGACAGTAATTATACGGCACTGACTGGTGGTGGTGCTAATGCTGCTGCATCACAAACTGGAATTTATGCTGCGCCAGGTTACAGTTTTGTTGGTTGGACCACAGATCCAACACCTACATTTACAGATAATAATTTGAATCATGCTTGGGGTGGGGCAACTCCGTGGCAGACTGATGGCAATATAACAGTTTATGCTGCGTATAGCGCGGAAGGTATTGCGATTAGATTTGATTGCAATTATCCTTCTGGTGCATCTACGACAGAAAGTGGCACAGGTCCAGCGCCACAAAGTATTTTGATACCTATGGATACTTCTGGAACGCTCAGCGCAACATGTACATTGCCGGGTTATACATTTAATGGCTGGAATTGTACGGTTGGTTTAAGCGATTCGACAAATACTGCATATACATTAACAGAAGGCAGAACTTCACTTATCTCGAATGGGACCACGGTGTATATTCATAATGCCGAAGGTGTCGATTGTTATGCGAATTGGACTGCGAATACAATTACGCTTAATTGGACAGATCCTTCTGGTACCAACACATATCAGCCGGGTTCTTGTACATATGACGGCGACGTCACATTGCCTGCTAATCCTGTTAGAACGGGGTACAAATTTGTTGGATGGACCGTTGGATCAAACCAACAAGAACAACAACAAACAAATCCATAAAAAATACATACATATTACCGAAACACCCCTGCAAAGGGGTGTTTTGTCATAGGGAAATTGTTCCTGCGGAAAAACAATCGCGATTCGTTTATAATGTATTTGTCTTAAAAAAAGACTTTTTAACCCAAGGAGAAATAAATGTCTGGATTTACACAATATGTTTTAAAACCTTTGTCATTAATAGGGGCTTTGAACTGGGGGCTTGTCGGATTATTTAAATTCGATATTATCGCTTGGATTTTTGGACCTATGACAATGTTTTCACGATTCTTTTATGTGCTTATCGGTTTGGCAGCATTGATTTGGTTAATCGTTTGGATTTTTGGCGATAAACCGTCTTGCGAATACAGCCGCAGATAACATATATTTGCAATATGTTCTAAAATGCCCAAAATCAATGGGCATTTTTTAATTTTACAAATCCTTTTTTTATGATAGAATTGTATCAGCGAAAGCAGAGAAGAGAGAATATATGGGATGATGGCTTTCGCAGCGAATCTATTCTTTTTTTATCGTTTGGGTCCGTCCCATCATCCCATTTTTTTTAATGTTTTTTACAAAACAGCCTTTAATCAATACTATAGAAACAAAAAATCAATATCTTGATTCGAATCGGTATTTTTTTATCTATATTTTGATTTTTTGTATGATTCGAATCGTTTTTTTGGTGATTTTTTTTCAAAAATGGACACAAAAGGTCATTTGGTGTACAAAAACACACCGAATCGATAAGAACAAAAGCCTTTCAAAGCCACGGCTGATGGGCGTTTCAAAAAAGCAAGTAAAAAAAACAAAAAAAATTTTTTTTTAATGCTGTGATTCGTTATTAAATACTATATACTGTGTCCAAAGGGAAGCGAGAGACACAATATATAGTATTTTTTGTCAAAAAGAAGGGGAAAAAGATGGCGGATAACGCAAACGAAGTTCAAATTCAAGTTATATCGACGCTGACATGCGGGTTGACTTCTATTAAAAAACGCTCTGGTGAAGTTGTGCCTTTCGATGCGAAAAAGATTTTTGATGCAATCAAAAGCGCAGTGGCAGTGACACACGAAATATCTGATGCGGACATTGCAAAGATTACCCAAGATGTATTAACAAGATTGGATGCAAAATTTTCTGGTCAAACCCCAGATGTAGAAAGCATCCAAGATATTGTTATTCAAACTTTGATGGATGCGCGTGCGTACAAAACAGCGGAAAGTTATATTATTTATCGTCAAAAACGTGCAGAAACACGCGGATCGCTGGTTGATGCGGTTTCTGTTATCGGTGATTATGTCAGTGAAGCGGATTGGCGTGTCAAAGAAAATGCGAACATTGGTTATTCTATCGGTGGACTTATATTGCGCAGCAGCGAACGTATGACTGCTGAATATTGGTTAAGCATTTATCCAAAAGAAGTTGCCGAAGCGCACAAAACAGCGGCTTTTCACATTCATGATTTGGGTTGGTTAACAGGATATTGTGCTGGCTGGTCTTTGCGTGAATTGTTATACGAAGGTTTTAACGGTGTTCCTGGCTATTTACAATGTGAACCTGCGAAACATATGGCTACGGCTGTATCGCACATGGTGAATTTCCTTGGTACATTACAGAACGAATTTGCTGGTGCCCAGGCGTTCTCGTCTGTTGACACTTATCTTGCGCCGTACGTTCGTCTTGATAAATTATCCTATGCAGATGTAAAAAATTCTATGCAGACTTTGGTATTTAATTGTTCTGTACCTTGTCGTTGGGGAACACAAACTCCGTTTATTAATTTCACTTTCGATTGGACTTGTCCAAAAGATTTGCGTGAACAGCGTCCATTTGTTGGCAAAAAGATGGTTGATTTCACATATGGTGATTTGCAACCTGAAATGGACATGATTAACAAAGCCTTTATCGAAGTTATGACAGAAGGCGATGCTTTGGGACGTCCATTTACATTCCCAATTCCAACATATAATATCACAGACGATTTTCCGTGGGAACATCCAAATGTAAAGCCTTTGTTTGATTTGGCTGCTAAATATGGTATTCCTAATTTCCAGAATTTCTTGAACAGCGATTTGAATCCAACAGATGTTCGTTCTATGTGTTGCAGATTGCGTCTTGATGTGCGTGAATTATTGAAACGCGGTGGCGGTTTGTTCGGCAGTGCGGAAAAGACAGGGTCTATTGGTGTTGTGACAATTAATTTGGCTCGCCTTGGTTATAAGCACAAGGGCGACCGCGAAGGTTTATTGCGTGAATTAAAAACATTGCTTGATTTAGCACGTGATTCTTTGGAAATCAAACGTAAAATTATTTCCAAGAATTTGGAAAGGGGATTATATCCATTTACGAAACGTTATTTGGGCAATTGGAATCATCACTTTTCTACGATTGGGGTAAATGGTGCCAACGAAATGGTAATGAACTTTACAAATGGCAACGACAATATCGCAACAGTATTTGGTAAAAACCTGGTATTGGAAGTGATGGATTTCATAAGAACTAATCTGGCAGACTTCCAAGAAAAGACAGGTAATTTGTATAATTTGGAAGCAACCCCAGCCGAAGGCTGCGCATATCGCTTTGCGAAAACAGATAAAAAAGAATTCCCAGATATATTAACAGCGGGAACAGCGGATGCACCGTATTATACAAATTCAACTCAATTGCCGGTGTATTTCACAGACGACCCATTTGTCGCCTTGGAACACCAAGAAGAATTGCAACGCAAATATACAGGTGGCACAATGTTGCACCTTTATATGGGTGAACCTGTTTCATCTGGCGAAGCGGCGGAAAAAATCGTTCGCACAATCTTTGAAAATTACAAAGTGCCATATATGACATTGACACCAACATTTTCAATTTGTCCAAAGCACGGCTATTTACCGGGACGGCATGATTTCTGTCCAAAGTGCGATGCAGAAATTGCGGCTAACGATTGCCAATGCAAATGCAAGAATCACGAATAACAAAAAACAAAAAAACAAAAAATAAAAAAGGAAAGGAGGAATACTATGAACCCACAACAAAGAACACCATGCGAAACATTTTCACGTTCAATGGGATATATTAGACCAGTTAAAAATTTTAACATTGGTAAATATGCAGAATTTTGTGAAAGAAAAACCTTTACAGAGGCGAACTCTTTGACAGCAGGTGCACGTCACAGCGAATTATTGAAAAAGGCTGCATAATAATTTTGGGTTTTATTCATGAAACAAATACAAATCGGCGGTTTGGTTTCCTTTACAACGATAGATTATCCTGGGAAATTGGCCGCTGTATTATTTTTAAAAGGGTGTCCGCTTAATTGCAAATACTGTTCTAATCCGCACCTTATCCCTTTGGGCGAAGGCGAATATGATCCAGAAAAAGTATTTGATTGGCTGCGCGCGCGTGTCGGCAAATTGGAAGGCGTTGTCTTTTCAGGGGGCGAAGCGTTAATGCAAGCGGATGCGACAATTGAATATATGAAACGTGTGCATGATTTGGGTTTTGCGATTGGTCTGCATACTAATGGTTTTTATCCTGATTTGTTAAAGAAAGTTAATGACACAGTTGATTGGATTGGTCTTGATTTCAAAGCAACGCGTGAACATTATCATGATTTAACAGGTATAGATGTTGCATACGACCGCATGATAGAATCTTTGAAATATTGGGTATCGACTGGTCATGGATTAGAAGTTCGCACAACATGCGACCCGCGCTTTGTAAGCAAAACAGATTTGTTGGAAATCGCACAAACAGCGTCCTGTATGGGTGCAAAAAATTTTGCTGTGCAAAAATATACACCATATCACGAATGCGAATGTCATGAAACCAGCGCGGCTGATCGCGAACAGTTTTTCAATGACGAAGAATTAAAAAAGAACATAGAAAGTTTGTTTAACACAGTTGTATGGCGTAACAATTAAATAATGGGTTCTGTTTTTTTTGCCTTGCCCCCGTTATCCGTGCGGGGGTATTTTTTATCAATAGATTGTTTGTAAAAAACAGGTGGGGAAAATCCCCACCGTTTTATTGACTATTATTGTATAACCTGATAACCCATAAAGTTATACCCGGTTCGTGTTTCTGCTGTGGGTAATGTAAAGTCATCATCATACGAACATTGATTCGTGGTCATTTGAGTGTTTCCATCATACCACGTAATATTGTAAGTATTTGGATTACACGGTGCCACAGGGTTTTTGCCGTATGAACCAAACAGGACATTTTCAACCGGTTTGTCTAATAAGTATTCCGATAGACTGCTGTTAAGGCATTCTTTGGAACAAGTGCTGGCATCGTCAAATCCTTTAATATACACCCAATTTGAATCATTTACATTTACTGTTGATTGACTATTTAATTGATATCCGGTCATATTAATCCAACAATGTTTACCAGTGCTGGTTGAATTAAATGTAGCATAAGATTTTGTTTCGAAATCTGTACTGCCAGCGGTTGTGTTACACGATGCGCGTCCCATAATCTTGGTTCCATTATTATATACCAATTCAAATGTTCCCGCGGTCATACCGTTTGAAGAACCAGCATATAATTCACTAGTGCCACTGCCAGTAGAACCGTCCAATTCCAGATATTTTGTAGAAGATAAATTCAAATTTCTGGATTGATTAATATAATTAACCAATGGGCCATCTGTCGTATTCATTGCGGCATAACCAGTGTTGCAACCACTGATAGATGATACAGCACATGCACCAATGGCGGTTATTTCTAGTTCGTCAGAGAAATATATTCTGGTTGCTGCGGTTTGATTAGCATAGGTCACACTTGATGCGCCACGTACTGGATTTACCACAGAGCATTGTTGTGTGCTGGGGTTTTTATAACAGAACCGCTTATCTTTTGCACCTGTATCAGAATATGAGTATCCGCTTTCGCATTGTTCTTTACCTTGGTCTTTGGTCGTACTAATGTCCCATGTTCCGCCAGGGCAATAATACCCATTGCCCGGACATATCGAACATGTTGTGTTGCCCATCGCCAAATATTCACCCGGCGCACAATTATATTGTGGAATACCACATTGTCTGGTATCACCCAAATCACCAAATTCAGGGGTCATGGCAGTTTGTTTTGCACAGTCATGTGCACATTCATACTGACAATCAGACAATGTTTTATCTTTCATTGGCGTTAATATTGTCACAGCAGGATTAACAGATACTGTGCTGCCACTGCCGATTTTATAACTGGTTAAACTGCAATGACAATCATATTTGCCGTCCGCATTTACATCACATGATGCGGTTCCGTTAACTTCTAGATCAGTACCATATACCAATCTAAATGTTCCGTTTTGCATACCAATATAATCACCTGTGCCTTCAGCCGCGCGACCGCTGTTTACACCACTATCACCATTTATTGCACGATAATGAACTTCTTTGTTGTTGTCAAAAGGCATACCAAACACAGGTGATTCATAATTTGATAATGGACCCGCAGAACCAACCAATGTTTCACCACTGTTTTGACATGTGGCATCTGTTATTGCACATGCCCCCACCGGAACAACAGAATTCACAACAGAATCAGTATAAGTGCGTCTTGTTGCTGTGGCATTAGCATAGGTTGCATCCGCATAATCAATTTTTAACAAGTCTTTGCAGTTTACTGTTTCTTCTTTGTAACAGAAACCAATATACGCTGTGCCTTGGGCTGAATTTGGATAATTACTTAAACATTTTTCTTTGCCTTGGTCATCTAAGCTACTGGCTTGGACGTTGTTGACACCTTTGCAGTAATAACCCGCCGGGCAAATTGCACAGGTTGTTTCGTTCTTTGGTAAATAATATCCAGGATTACAAGAATACGTTGGTATTTCACATGCCATCTGTTGCCCGTATGTCCCCAACAAAGCAGACATCATTTTATTCACTATATTTGGATTTTCTGAGAAATTCACACACTTAGATGCGCAGTCGTTTGCACATCCTGAATTTGAATCGGCTTTTTTAACGAATGCCCAATCTGAATCATTTACATTTGTCGCACTGCCACCATTTAGTTGATACCCCGTCATATTGCACCAACAATATTTACCAGTGCTGGATGAATTAAAGGTATTATTAGATCTGGTTTCGCCAACATTAACACCATCGGTTGAATTGCAAGATGCGCGAACATTTATCTTTGTTCCGTCTGTCCATTGAATTATGCCCGTACCGTTCGTCATACCTGTTGAATCACCGTATCCATAGGATGCAGAACTGTTCTTTCCATCATCACCATTTAACGCGCGGTATTTACAATTCGCCTTTGAAATATTGTGCGATTGATTGACATAATTCACAAGTACCCCATTTGTCGCAGGTGTCACAACATAACCGTTCGCTGTATCGCAAGTCAGTGCGGTTATTGCACATGCACCGATGTTTTCTGTTTCTGTGCCTGGCGTATAAGCGCCATAAGATGCGGTTGTGTTCGCATACGTCACAGATGTAGAATTTGATACTTTGTTCAAAGTTGAACAGTTGTCGGTACCCGTTTCTTTATTACATTGTGTCTCAGCCCATGAACCGACCACAGATTTGGTGAATCCGCTTGGACAATCGTATATTCCTTGTTCTTCTGTTGTGCTGTATGAAAAGAAACCGCCAGGACAGAAATGATTGATTGTACATTGTACACAAGCGGTTGCTTCTTTTGGTAAATAATATCCCGGCGCGCAAGTGTATTGGCTTATGCTGCACGCTTTCTGTTGTCCTAAATCATCAAATAAAATAACGCGGATGTCTCTATTACGGGCAATATCCATTGCGCACGTCTGGGCACATTTTGATTCAGCTGCTGACTGAAGTGGAAGTGCATCATAACTGCTGGTTGTACCCTTAGCAGGATTAACCGTCACAGCAGAACCACCAGACAAAGTATAACTGTCCATACTGCAACTACAAGCATATTTCCCATCCTTGTAAAGGTAGGATGCATATCCGTGTATTTTTGCACTGCCCAAATCAACTTCGTATTCACCGTTTAACATCCCCGTGTGTGAACCTTGGTTGTTATCACCACTGTTTTCACCATTATCACCATTTATTGCACGATATCTGATATTTGGATTTGCTGTAAATGGTACAGATTGGATTATTGATGCCGACAAAGGACTATTTGATGCCGGTTCTATGCTATAACCTGTTGGACAGGTCAGGGTCGTTATCGCACATGCGCCCGGCGTTTCTAATGCGTCGCCACCACCCAGATAGTGTAAAACATTAGTTTTTGTATTTGCGTACCCCACAGACTGACCCTCTACAGGATTAATAGTGGCGCATGACACATCCGCATTTATTTTATAACAATATTCGCTGCTTCGTGCGCCCGCCGCAGACGTATAAGTGTCGTCTGCACCTTCTGCTTTTGTACAATTTTCGGCACCTTGGTCATCGTTTTCAGAATAAGTGAACGAACCCCCAGGGCAATAAAATCCAACCTTGCATCCAGAGCAAGTTGTGTCACCCGCTGCTAAATAATATCCAGGATTGCAAGTATATGTTCCAGCGCTGCATTCCATTTGTTGTCCCAATTCACCCAATAATAATTCTATACCCGGTACTGTTGCTGAGCTTGTGCTTTTGCTCGAACCTGTGTCTTTATTGTCGTCGCTCTTTGAAACCGACACGGTTCTTTTGTTGATAAAGAAACTATATAAACAAGAATTAACACACTCGGCTGCACATATTTGATAATCGTGCTTTTTATCTTCGAACACCCAATCAGAATCGTTTACACTTACTGCGGATGCATTATTTAATTGATATCCCGTCATATTGCACCAGCAATATTCACCTGTATCCGTTAAATCAACCTGGTCATTCGGCAGGGAAGAAACTGTTTTTTGTTTTGTATTTGCAGTACTTGGGTCTGTATAGGTAATCTTATTACTGGTTGCGCTGCAAACCGCACGACCAAATATTTGTGTTCCATTATTATAAGCAACAGCAAATTGTCCGGTGGTCAAGCCAGTGGTTGAAGCACTGCTGTTATCTGTTGAACCGTCAATTGCATACCATTTTGTGTTTGCCCTTGATATGCTGGATGATTGATTAATATACGCGGATAATGCGCCATTTGTACCAGATGAAGTATAACCCGTGTTACAAGTCAACGATTGTATCGCACATGCACCCACTGGGCTGATTTCTGTTCCAATATTGTAATAATCCCTGTAATTTGCAGATGTGTTTGCATAAGTAGCGGTTCCGTTTGTGACTTTATTAAATTCGGCACAATTTTTTGTTCCGCTGTTCCCGTAACATTGGGATTCGTGTGTAGAATTCGCATCGGAATTTGGATATAATGGTGTGCCTATGTCATCCATTTTTAAATCTGCACAACTTTTTATACCGCAATTTTTATCGTTGCTGTATGAACATGTTGCGCCAACACAATAAGAACCCGATGGACAGCCTGAACAACTGAAACCGCCCGCCGCCAAATATTGACCCGCTGGACATGTAATTGTGTCGCTGCAGGCGCTTTCACTTGTTGAACCAGTGGCAGAGAAAGTTTGATTGCCACTTGTGTCAAGTGGACATGCGGTTCTTCCTTGGTCTGCAACGGCGCTGTATTGATAAACGTTCGCCCTTGGACAATAAGAACCCGCTGGACATGTTGCGCATTGGGTTGTTGCCTTTGGTAAATATTGACCCGCCGGACATTCATATCCAACATAACAATCGCTTTGTTCATCAGAGCCCGCATCGGAATTAGGTGTCGCAACTGGACAGTTGTTTAATCCTTGGTCACTTCCGTTCGGTGTAAATGTTCCGCCCGCGCAATAATGGTCAGCAGGGCATATCACACATTGGTTTGTCGCGCCACTAAGATATTGACCCGCACTGCAAGTCACAGAATCAGCAACACATTCCATTTGTTTAACAAGCGAACCCAAAAGTGCAAAGTTGACATCAAGTAACACTTCAAGACAGCCTATAGAACAATAAGAAGCGCAACGTTCATTCGAAGTGCCGCCTTCCAAAAATTTCCAAGTTGGTGCAGATATTGTTTGTGTGGAACCATTGGCAACAGCATAACTGTCTATTTTACACCAACAATTTGCCCCCGTGGTCCCAACGGTAAATGCGTTTGCGGGACGCGAAGCAACACCACCGTCCGCCCAAATTATGTTATATTTTTCTTCGTCGCTCAGTGAATCAAAACCCGACAAATCATGTTGTGAAACCGTTGTTGTATTACAAGTCGCAACACCACTTATTACCGTACCGTCAACCCAGCCAATTTGCCATTGACCATTGGTTAATCCCGTTGCATTAAAGCTAGTTTCGTTATCACCATTCAAAGCGCGCACCTTGGTGGTTGTTCCAGACATATTGTGCGATTGATGGGTATAATTTGCCAATGGACCATTTGTTGATGGAATCTTTGAATACCCGCTGTCGCAAGTCAATGCAGTTAATGCACACGCGCCAATGTTATCTGTTTCTTGGCCACTTGGATATATCTTGTATGCCACAGATGTTTGGGTTGCATATGTTGGTGTTCCATTTAAAACCTTGTTTATTTTATCACAAGTATCTGTCCCTGTTTCGCTGTAACATTGAGAATAACTCCATGAACCGGCAGCAGAATTTTTATATTGGTCATCATCACATGCTTTAATACCTTGGTCGGTGCCATCAAAAACAAATGTTCCGCCCCCGCAATAATTTTTTGTTGTACATTGAACACATGTCGCGGTTGTCGCGTCCAAATATGTTCCCGGATTGCAAGTGTAAGAATTTGCCTGGTACTTTGCGAAAAATTTCAGTGTGCCACCATCACTTCCCAAACCTGTATCACAGGTTTCTTGGCTGCTTGAAGTAATCAAAGTCGATTCGGCAACCCCAGAATATACAACGAATACAGCAAATACTGATGTCAGGAATATCTTGATTTTTGTGTTCATTTCTTTTTCTCTCTTGCAATACTTTCTATGGGCATTGTTGCACAATAGAATAACCTTGTAAACAAAAAAATTTGATATTTTTGTATTTTGTTAAAAATATTAAAAAACCGCAGAAAACCGCCGTTTTTTGATATGGTTTGTATATACAAAAAATAACATGTTTTTGTGTAAAAAACACTTGACGATTTGTTGTTTTTGTACTATATTTTATGGTGTGAAACAACAAAGGAGTGTCTTGATGGCAGAACAAAATAAAAATTATAATCTTACTATCGTTCAAGATTATCTTGAAAGATTGGGTAAGAAAAATGACGAAGGAACACAATTTTACAGCGATGTGACAATTTTGTCTGGCCCTGGTATGAGCGAATATAATTATTTGCAAAATACACACAAAGATTTATTTGAACGCTGGAAAAAAGGCGAAGTGTCCATGTACAATGTGAAATGGGCGGGCGTAGCGTTCGTTTTGGAATATCAATATGGTGGCGAAAAAATATACGAATACAAGGGCGATAGATGCAAAGCACCTGTGTGGAATCCATGGCGTGCTTTTGTTGTATACAAACATCAAATTACACCTGTGGGGCTGGATTTGGCTGTGGCTGTTAAAAACTTGTTCAAAGAACAAGTACGTTAAAGACGCAAATAAAATAGAAAAAACACCATCAAACGATGGTGTTTTTTTGCCTTCGGTTCGCTTCCGTCACACCCAAACACAAATAAAAAAAATCATCCACAAGGGATGATTTCTTTATTTCCCTCAGCATAAATGCTTGCGGGGAAACCGTAACAATTTTGGTGCACTATCGTTTCCAAAATTTACTTGTTTTCTGGTGGCTCTGATCGGAATGGAATTCCACCACGATTTCATCGTGGCGGACACCTTTCGCACACGTAAGGCTCAAACTGCGTTGACACTTGTTTGCGCCAACTATCGTGCCGAACCGATCGGTTCGCTTCCGTCACACCCAAACACAAATAAAAAAATCATCCGCAAGGGATGATTTCTTTATTTTTGGTGGCTCTGATCGGAATCGAACCGATACTCCTTTCAGAACTTGATTTTGAGTCAAGCGCGTCTACCAGTTCCGCCACAGAGCCAGAACATTAAACAACCGTTGTTATTTTTTCTTGGCGGCTGCTTTCTTTGCATCTACCTTTTTTACAAGGCGTGCGCTGCGATTTGGTTTGTGAACCGGTTTTTTCGCAGGCTTTTCAGCTTTTCCGTTTTTCTTTTCAATGGCTTTTTTAATAGCTGCCATTTCTTCAGTCAAACGAGAAACAGGTTTTGCCATTACATAGGCATCCAAACCACCGTGCTTTGTCAAAGTGCGCAAACCAGCCGTAGAAATACGAAGGGTAAAATCGCGGTTCAAAGCATCGCTGTGGAATGTTAATTTTTGTAAGTTAGGCAAGAATGTGCGTTTTGTATGGCGCATAGAATGCGATACATTCATTCCTACCATTGTTTTTTTTCCAGTTACTTTACATACACGTGGCATTTTTAATCCTTTAATTACTGAGGCATAATTTATACTATAATTTGTCAAAAGTCAAGTAATGATTTTATTTTTTTATACGGGAACTAATAGGTCTTTTGTCCGATGGCTTGAATTTCAAAAATATGCGACTATATAAACATTAGAAATAAAAAATAAACAAAAGAGGTGAAATCATGAATCCAGAAGAAGTTCAAGAAACGCCACAACAAGCGATTGAAAAATATACTACCGATTTTACTAAATTGGCGGCTGATGGTAAATTGGATCCTGTGATTGGACGCGAAGAAGAAGTTAGAAGAACTATCCAAGTATTGTCCCGCAGAACTAAAAATAACCCAGTCCTGATTGGTAATCCAGGGGTAGGTAAGACCGCTATTGTCGAAGGTTTGGCACAACGTATTATATCTGGTGATGTTCCAGAAAATTTATTAAAGAAAAAATTGTTGTCGTTGGATATGGGGGCTTTGATGGCGGGTGCTATGTTTCGCGGTCAATTCGAAGGACGACTTAAAGCAATTTTGAAAGCAGTCAAAGAATCAAACGGTCAAATTATTTTGTTTATTGATGAATTGCACACTATGGTTGGCGCAGGCAAAGGCGAAGGTTCTATGGACGCTGGTAATTTATTAAAACCTATGCTGGCGCGCGGAGAATTGCATTGTATGGGTGCAACTACGTTGGATGAATACCGTCAATATATTGAAAAAGATGCTGCCCTGGCGCGTCGTTTTCAACCTGTTTATGTAGACGAACCAACAGTAGATGATACTATTTCGATTTTGCGTGGATTAAAAGATAAATACGAAGGTCATCATGGTGTTCGTATTTCGGACAGTGCTTTGGTTGCGGCTGTGAAATTGTCGAATCGTTATATCACAGACAGATTTTTACCTGACAAAGCGATTGATTTGATTGATGAAGCGGCTGCGCGAGTCCGTATTGAAATTGCATCTAAACCAGAAAAATTGGATGAATTAGACAGACATTTAATGCAATTAAAAATTGAACAACAGGCATTAAAGAAAGAAAAAGACGAAGAATCTAAAAAGCGTTTGAAAGATTTGGAAACTTTGATTGCAAAGATGGAAAAAGAATCTGCTGAAATGACAGCGGCTTGGAAAGATGAACAAAAGAAAATGAAAGGTTTGTCTGATGCGATGGCTGCGCTGGATGCTGCGCGTGCCGAAGTCACAATCGCTATGCGTAATGGTGATTATGAAAAAGCGTCTGCTTTGCAATATGGTAAAATTCCAGAATTGGAAGAACAAATAAAAAAACAAAATACAGAATCTAAAGAATATAAAACTGTTCTGCCAGAACATATTGCTGCGGTTGTGTCTAAATGGACCGGTGTCCCAGCAGATAGATTATCTATGGAAGAACAAGCAAAATTGTTGAATATCGAAGACGAATTGCGCAAACGCGTTGTTGGTCAAGACCATGCATTAAGTGTTGTTGCGCGTGCTATCCGTCGTTCGCGTGCAGGGCTTTCTGACCCACGCAGACCATCTGGTTCATTTATGTTCTTAGGCCCAACTGGGGTTGGTAAAACCGAAGTAGCAAAGGCTTTGGCAGAATATTTATTCAATGATGATACTGCTATGACGCGTATTGATATGAGTGAATATATGGAACCACATTCTGTGGCACGCTTAATCGGTGCACCTCCGGGATATGTTGGGTATGAACAGGGTGGTGAATTAACAGAATCTGTGCGTCGCAGACCTTATCAAGTGTTGTTGTTTGATGAAATTGAAAAGGCTAACCCAGATGTGTTCAATGTATTCTTGCAAATACTTGATGATGGCAGATTGACAGACGGGCAGGGACGCATAGTTAATTTCACAAACACTATTATTATAATGACAAGTAATTTGCCAAGTATGGACGCGGTGAAAAAGCAGTTTAGACCTGAATTTATCAACCGTATTGATGAAATAGTGTTCTTTAATCAACTTGGCAAAGATGTGATGGCTGATATCGTAAAAATCCAATTAAAGATTTTGGAAAAAAGATTGGCTGAGCGTCAAATGTCTTTGCGTGTGACAGACAAAGCAATTCAATGGTTGGGTGACAATGGGTATGATGCTGTATTCGGGGCAAGACCTTTGAAACGTCTTATCACAACCGCGGTCGAAGATAAAATTGCAGATTTGATTTTGTCTGGTCATGTTGGCGAAGGTTCAACCATTAACGTCGATGTCCATGGCAAAGAATTGCTGATACAATAAAACAAACATATATAGCCCCTTGACAGCTGGTAAAGTTATGGTATAGTCAACCACGCTATAAAGGGGTTATTATTATGGTTAAAAAATTACAAAATATTGATAAACAAATTTTTCAAGAATCTCATCTTTTGCCGATTGTTAGAAACAAAAATGGTCGTCTTGAAGACATTTATGGTATCGAAGTTGCAGATCCGCTTCGCGATTCTAGAATTGTTCATGTAAACCCATATGTAATACCAAAAAATCATATTACAAAGACAGAAACAATGAATGGGATTATAAAAAAATTCAATGAAAACAAAGAAATCTTGAAAGCAGAACACGATGAAAACAAAATTGCGTGCATCAATGAAAGATTAAACAATTTGGCAAACTGTTTGTTGCGTGAAAAAAATTACATTGAAAAGCGTATGAAAATAAATGTTTCACAACTTGTCAAAGGATACGTAAAATAAAAAATAACCGCCGATTTCGGCGGTGTTTTTTGTTCTTGCTTTGTTCATAGTTTTTTTGCTAGATTTTGTCTGCAATAAAATAAAGGAAGTAAAATGAATATGAGTCTTGATTCTTTAATCACAACTTTGGGACAAATTGTCGCGACTTTTGGAACTAAATTAATAGCCGCTGTTGCTATATGGGTTATTGGTTTTTGGATTGTGAAAAAGGTTGTTGCATCTATTTCTTTCACGATGCGCCAACACGAAGTGGAACCTTCGTTGGCTTCGTTTACACAATCGTTTTTAAGCATCACTTTGAAAGTATTGGTGGTAATAATCATACTGACAACACTTGGTGTCCAAATGACTTCTATTGTAGCAGTTCTTGGTGCTGCATCATTGGCAATTGGTATGGCGTTATCTGGGACATTACAAAATGTAGCAGGTGGCATGATTATATTATTTTTTAAACCTTTTCGTGTTGGCGAAGCGATTGTGACAGCAGACGGCAAAGCAGGTATTGTCAAAAAGATAATGATATTTACAACAGAATTGCATACTTTTGATAATCAAATTTTGTTTTTGCCAAATGGCGCACTGTCAAATGGTATAATAACTAATTTATCCCAGGGTAAAAATCGCAGAACAGATTTAACAGTTGGTATATCGTACGGTGATGATGTTGAAAAAGCGCGTGCGACTGCTTTGAAAATATTATCCAAAGATAAACGTGTTTTGAAAAATCCGGCACCAGAAATTATATTGTCTTCGCTGGATGACAGTGCGGTCACATTGATTGTTCGTTATTGGACTAAATACGAAGATTTGTTGTCGGCCCAGGCGGACATTTTGGAAACAATTTATAAAGAATTTCCAAAGAATAAATTGCATTTTCCATTCCCCCAGATGGATGTTCATATGAAAAAGAATTAAAAAAAAACGCCCAAACGGGCGTTTTTTATTTTGTTAAAAAACGTTGCTTTATACGATAAAATAAATTTGTTTTGTGTATATGATATGCTATCGTTTTTGGGGTGTTTAAATCTTTGCATAACGCAACACAAAATTCATCCAAAGTCATAAGTTTATTAAATGCTTTTTCGTTTTTTATATTTACACTTTTTCTGTATTCAATTTGTAAAACGAGTTCTTGCAAATCGTATTCATCAAACCCCAAGTCATATTTAAGGCTGGCACTTGGCACAATATCTTTTTCAGATATGTGTTTGAAAATATCTAAATGTAATAAGATGTTTTTCACGGTATCGAAAATTTCTTGTTTTGAATATGTCATATTATTTCACCTTTTTTATCTTGTGCGCGGTGTGCCATTGGAAGCAACTTTGTGTGAAAACCATTTGTAAAAATCATTAACAGTTTGTAATTTAGAATAATTTTCATCCAAAATCGCAACATTATATTTTTGTTCTAATTCGTATGTAATTCCCACTATGTCTAAACTGTCTAAGTTTAAATCTTCATGTAAATAAGTCTTTGGAGATATAACCATATTTGGTTTTACATCATAATCAGTAAGATTATACAAAGCCCTTTTGAAAGCAATGTAAAATTCAGATTCAGAAAGAATGTTTTTTCTCATTTTTTATCCTTTATGATTTTATTTTTGCAAAGCATTAATAATAACACTTTGTAAAACATTTAATTCGACGGCTTGAATAGATTTTTCATTGAATTGTTTTGTTATTTCATCATGCGCGCTTTTAAGGTATTCAGGACACTTTGAAATGTTCACCACACATCCATCATAAACCATAAAAATTGGGCGATAAGGCACATTGTAAGAATTGTCTAAAACTATACCAAAATCAACCAAAGATAAAACAGTTGGCAAATTATTTAAACTGTTTTGATAACGTCGTATAATTGTATCAGCAGGAACATCATGTCCACCCATTTGAACACGCCGTTGAACGCGTGCAACACTTAATTCAGGTCTATAAACATATGGATGAATACTGTAAATTTTATATCCATATTCATTTTTTGCGCGTTTTAAAAGTCTTTGTGGAAAATGTCCAGAACCAGTCGTTTCATATATAAAATTTTGGCCGTGTTCCAAAGAATAATTAATTTCACCAACTGTTTGTATACCTGCTTCTTGTTGCAAAGCAAATTCTATTAATTTTTGTTGATGTAATAATTCTTCTAACTCTTTTTCTGTTTTTTCTTTGTTTAAAAGCGTCAGTTTTTCTGCGATTTCTTTTTGTTTTGCAGATATATCATATTTTATATTTTGTAATCTTTGGACATTTGTTGGCTTGGACGCGATATTAGCAAATTTAATGTCTTGGTTAATAAATACAGCATCTTGGAATAAAGCACTTTCTCTTATGGAATAATTAAAGTTGATAAAAACAGCGTCTCTAAACAAAACATTACCTTTTATAATATGGTTATAAAAAGTAGTTTTACCGGCGCCATTTGGTCCGGAAATAAGCACAAGATAAGGTTGTTTGTTGTCTGTCATATATACCTGCTGTTATTAATTTGTTGAAAGTCATTATAGACTGTATTTTTCTTTTGTCAATATTTTTATTGTGTGGGCAGGTGTCTCTTAAGAAAAAGAAAAACGGCATCTCTCGATACCGTTGTTATTCTGGTGGAGCTGATCAGGCTCGAACTGACGACCCCCTGCTTGCAAAGCAGGTGCTCTACCAACTGAGCTACAACCCCAGAACTTTGCCACTTTCATTTGAAAGCGAAGTCATTTTATTAGTTTATCAAGAAAAAGTCAAGACTTTTAATAATTTTTTCTTGTTTTTTTGTTTTTTGTATTATAGAATCACAGTCAACATTAACAAACAAAATACAAATTCGCCAAAGGGGGTGAATACATAATGGTTAAAGTTTTGGTCCGTGATAATAACGTTGAACAGGCTTTGCGCGTTGCAAAACGTAAATCTCAAAAAGAAGGCCTTTATCGCGAAATGAAAGAACGTCAACGTTACGAAAAACCAACTACTAAACGTAAACGTTTA
The DNA here is from genome assembly GCA_017524525.1 of Alphaproteobacteria bacterium. Classification (GTDB taxonomy): domain Bacteria; phylum Pseudomonadota; class Alphaproteobacteria; order Rs-D84; family Rs-D84; genus Enterousia. The sequence goes on from JAFXVM010000014.1 coordinate 59,231, forward strand.
AAAGAAGAAGCGGTTCGTAACGAAAAGAAACGTCAATCTAAACAACGTATGGTTTTCGGTTTCTAATAAATATTGAATTAAAAAAAGACCGCCGATTTAGGCGGTTTTTTGTTTTTGATTATTTGCTGTGGCATAATTTCTTAGTCTGTTCATCAAATCCAGCATCTTTTTTTCGCTATCTTCATCAATTTGAATTTCAGAATTTTCATTTGCACCGATTCCCCCGTACATAACAACAGCGTAATCTATATTTGTTGCTCTTAAAATATCACGCAAACCAGCACCGGCGGCGGCCCCAGTATAAGAAAAGCCAACGGCTGTCCCGCCTTCGGGGCGACTAAGTTTTGTAGAAAAAGAAAATGTTTCTGTTTTTAATGATTTTTGTAAATCATTAAACATGCGCGCAACATCGGCAGTAGTTAATTTTTGTTGTCTCCTAAGTGCTTTGTTTTCAAATGTTTCTGGTTGGCTCATTTATTTTAATCCTTTTGTTTTGGGGTGATTGTAATATAAAAACTTGAAAAATAAAGGTTTTTTTCTTGTTTTATTTTTATAAATGTTTTATTCTTTGGCTGACAAAAATGGAAAGAGTTATGAGAAAAGCAGAAAACGTAAAAGAAAACATATCTGGCCAACAATTATCAGAAGCATTGTCTGAACGATACCTGTCTTACGCGGTCAGTACTATCGTAGCGCGTGCGTTGCCTGATGTCAGGGATGGTTTAAAACCTGTGCATCGTCGTATTTTATATTCTATGTTGCGCCAAAAATTATCGCCAAATGCCGCTTTTCGTAAGTGTGCAACGGTTGTTGGTGATGTGTTGGGACACTATCATCCGCATGGGGATTCTTCGGTTTACGATGCAATGGTAAGATTGGCCCAAGATTTTTCTGTTCGTTATCCATTGATTGATGGCCAAGGAAACTTTGGAAATATTGATGGTGATCCCCAGGCTGCATATCGTTATACAGAATCTAAAATGACGGCTGCAGCAATGCTGATTATGGAAGGTATTGACGAAGACAGCGTTGATATGATGCCGAACTTTGATGGAACAACGGTTGAACCGACTGTGATGCCGGGTGCTTTTCCAAATTTGTTGGCAAATGGTGGTATGGGAATTGCTGTGGGTATGGCGACCAATATTCCAACGCATAATGTGTCAGAAATTATGGATGCGCTGAATTTGGTTGTTGATAAACCTGACGCCAGTACTGAACAAATCATGAAAAAATTGGTTGGGCCAGATTTTCCAACAGGTGGTGTGCTGATTGATGATTTTGCGACAATATGTAAAAATTATGACAACGGTCGCGGTGCTTTCCGTATACGCGCCAAATGGGAAGTTGAAAAATTAGAACGTGGCGCAGAACAGGTTGTTATTACTGAAATTCCGTATGGCATAGTAAAATCTAAATTGGTTGAACAAATTGCGGATTTAATAGATTCTAAAAAATTACCATTGGTTGAAGATATTGCGGATGAATCTACAACTGATGTCCGTATTGTAATCACACCTAAAAGCCGTAATATTCCAATTGATAAAATGATGGCACATCTGTTTGCGATGACAGATCTTGAATATAAATTCAATATGAATTTTAATGTCGTAGATTCGAACGGTGCGCCGCGTGTAATGCCAATTGGTGATGTGTTGCGTGAATTTATTGCGCACCAAAAAAACGTCTTGTTGCGTCGTACTAAATGGCGTTTGAACAATATTGAAAGACGATTGGAAATTTTGGGTGGATTATTAATAGTATATTTGAATTTGGACAGGGTTATTGAAATCATAAGAACTGAAGACGATCCAAAGGCTGTATTAATGGCTGAATTTCAATTAACAGAAATCCAAGTCGAAGCAATTTTGAATACACGCCTGCGCAGTCTTCGTAAATTGGAAGAAATGGAAATAAGACGCGAAGACAAAGAATTGCGCGCAGAGAAAGATAAATTACAGGCATTATTGGAAAGCGAAGAAATTCAAAACGCACAATTACATGCATGGTTTGACGATATTAAAAAACAATATGCGAAAACAACTGCGCTGGGGCGTCGTCGCACTCAATGGGCGCCAGTTGGCGAAGAAATCGCTGTTAATGCAGATGATTTTATTGAAAAAGAACCAATTACAATCGTGTTGTCCACAATGGGGTGGATACGCGCAGCCAAGGGTCACTTGGATTTGAATAATCTGGATATGAAATTCAAAGAAGGTGATGAATTACAATATGCTTTCCACGCCCAAACAACAGATAAAATCAATTTGTTTGGCAGTGGCGGAAAAATGTTCACATTGTCGGCGAATGATTTGCCGTCTGCGCGTGGTTTTGGTGAATCTGTGCGCATGATGGCTGATATTGGTGCCGAAGAAACAATTGTAAAGGCGTTTGTATTGGATACATCTGCGAAATATCTGGTTGTTGGACGTCATGGTACAGGGTTTATCGTGGCGGGTGAAAATTGTGTCGCCCAAACCAAAAGTGGTAAACAGATTATGAACGTTGACGACAGAAATCCAGCAGTATTATGCGTTCGCGTGGATGGTGATATGGTCGCACTTTCTGGTTCAAACGATAAATTGTTAATATTTGAATCAAATCAAATTCCAGAAATGTCGCGTGGCAAGGGGGTAATCTTGCAAAAATATAACGCAGAACGCACATATACAATCGATGCGATGTTCTTTAATCGTGCAGATGGTTTTGGTTGGACAACTGGACGCGGTACAACCAAATTGGACGATATGACACCATGGCTGGCAAAAAGGGCAAGTCAAGGTCATACAATCCCCGTCGGTTTCCCCAGAAGTGGTAAATTTGGGAAATAATGTTGTGAATTTTTGGATTAAAAAGGAAAAATAAAAAAACACCCGCAATTGCGGGTGTTAAATCTTTGTAAAACAAAACCATTAGTGAGGCATTTTTGCTTCTGTAAATGTTTCATGTTTACGAGTTTTTTTGTCGTATTTACGGAAAGACATTTTACCCTGAGTGTTTTCAGATTTTGTATTTTTTGTTGTTGTATAGTAAGTGCCGGTTGCTTTGTTAACCAGTTTAATTACTTCTTTGCTACCTTTTTTAGATGCCATTTTTATCGCCTTTTGTTATTTACTGCGTCCATTTTATGTTATATTTTACTGAAAATCAAGTTTTTTTTATAAATAGAGTATTTTTTGTTTGGTTCAGTATGCTTTTTGTGATACAATACTGGCATCGGTTGTGTGGGAAAGTTTCTTTCCTTCCTATAAAAAGCCCCTGTGTGTGGGGCTTTTTGTATTTTTTAGTTCTTTTTTAATATGTCTCCTGATTTTATGTATTCTGGGGAATCTTTCTTAGACTTTTTTTGTGCTAATTTTGCGTATTTTTTTGCGTTCTTGGCATCGTTATTCATATTATAAAATTCTGCCATCGCCCAATCTGCAACACCGCCATCACTTACGCGCGCCAATATCCAATAAGCAAGGGGGGCAGGGGCTTGTAAAATCACGCGTTTGCAAAGTTCAGTTGCACGTTCTGTATCGCCCGGCTTTTTGCGTTCGCTAAGGACCAAAGCCAAAGCGGTTTCAATCTGTGGTGCATTTTTTGCGAGGTTCAAACTTTTTTCATAAGCATTTACACTGTCATCGTATGCGCCAAATTGATATTCTATGTCGCCCAAAAGTTCATAAAAATAAGGATTGTTTGGGTTGCTGTTAATCAGCGTTTGCGTCCCTGTCTTTGCAGTTTTTAAATCACCAGCCCGCATATTCGCAATAGCCCGTGCATAAACTGCTGCATCAGATTTATTTGAATACGGATATTGTGTAATCACATTTTTGTCTGTATTTAAATAGCCAATTAACTTTGCACGCAGCATTTCATATTCGCTGTTTTCGCGTGCAACAACAGATGCCGGTTTCTTTGGAATTTTTTTTAATTTCCCGATTTTTGCCTTTGCGTTGTTTATGCGTTCCCCAGTCAACGGGTGATTGATACGGCTAGGATTAACTTTTTTTTCAAATTCGCCAGTTATATCGCGCATCTGTTCAAAGACCTCTATTAAACCATTGGGGTCTTGGTTCGCCTTTGTCATCAAATCAACAGCCATATCATCAGCCATCCTTTCTTCGTCCCTTGAAAAAGAAAGCAAAGATTGTTGTGCAATACCGCTGGCGCCTGCCATCACACCCATTCCAGCGTTTGGATTGCCACCCGCAACCATTAAACCAACGCCCAGTGCTTGAATAATCATAGTGCGTACCATTTCATCATGCATACGCGCTGATATTTGAACCATGTGTCCGCCGATAGTGTGTCCCAATTCGTGTGCCACCACCGCCCGCAAAGCATTAGGATTTTTAATTTGTTTAAGTAATCCTGTGTAAACAAAGACATCTTCGCCACCACGAACAAACGCGTTAAAATCATCATCATTTACAATGTAAACTTTCAACCTTTTTTCAGGAATATCAGCAGCGCGCGCCACAGGCAAAATTATTTCAGTAATTTTGTTTTCTAATTCTGTATCGTTAATAAGGGTTGCTGCGTTCGCATTGAACGCCAAGAAAACAGAAAACAAAATTGCAAATATTTTTTTCAACTATGCCCCCGCTATTGTAGAACAATCAAATATTGCACGCAGTTGTTTCGCCCAATTATTTTTTGCAATATTATCATCCATCGAAGCACTTTGTGCCAATTTGAATAAATCCCTGTGTTCGCGATAGTTTACAAAATAATATTGTATCCAACCACTTTGCTTGGTACCTAATAATTCGCCAACGCCACGCATCATTAAATCTTGTTCAGCGATAACAAAACCGTCTTCTGTTTCGCACAAAACATCCAATCTTTTTAACCCATCAGGCGAAATATTGTTTCCATAAAGTAAAATACAATAAGATTGTTTAGAACCGCGTCCCACGCGTCCGCGCAATTGATGCAGGGCAGCCAAACCAAATCGTTCAGCGTTTTCGATAACCATAATTGTTGCAGACGGAACATCAATACCAACCTCTATCACAGTAGTCGAAACCAGAACACGCATCTTTGAATTTTCATCTGCGAATTCTTCCATAACTTTATCGCGCGCTTTTTTATCCATCTGTCCGTGGCAAAGACCAGAGCCAGGAAAATATTTATTTAATTCTTCAAATCGCGATTGAGCAGCAGTCATATCTATGTTTTCAGATTCTTCGACCAATGGACAGACCCAAAAAACCTTTGCTCCATTTTTAATCTGTGGTGCAATTCTTTCAATCAAAGCCTTGGCACGTTCCATTGGTAATTTAGTTGTTTTAATTGGCAATCTGCCCGCAGGTTTTTCATTTATTATCGAAACATCCATATCACCATACACAGTCATAGAAAGCGTTCGTGGTATCGGTGTCGCAGACAAAGCCAGCATATCAGGATTATTACCCTTGCTTCGCATAGCGGTTCTCTGTGCTACGCCAAATCTGTGTTGTTCGTCAATCACAACCAATCCTAAATCTTTGTAAATAACATCTTCGCTGAACAAAGCGTGTGTTCCAATTGCAATTTTTGTTCGCCCTGATTTCAAAGAAATTAATTTTTCGCGGCGCGCCACACCTTTGTCGCGACCAGTTAAAACATCACATACCAAACCGAATTTATCGCACAATGGTTTTATTTTTGCAAAATGTTGCTGTGCCAAAGTGTCAGTTGGGGCCAGCAATACAGATTGTGCGCCAGTTTCCGCCATCTTTATCATCGCGCCACATGCAACCATAGTTTTTCCAGAACCAACATCACCTTGGACCAAACGCATCATCGGGACAGGGCGGGCAAAATCTGCAAATATTTCATCAATAGCCCTTTGTTGAGCACTTGTTAATTTAAACGGCAAAGATTCATAAAACTTATTGATTAAATCATATTTTTTTGCGCGCAACTGTCGCATATTAACTTGCGCTTTGCGTAAGTTTCGATTGATAGCAATCGCGCTTTGGTGGGCAAACAATTCGCAATACGCCAGTTTCGCAACGAAAGTAGAATTTGGTGCCAAATCATCATTGCTTTCTGGATAATGTACATGTTCCAACGCGTCTAGAAATTCCAGCAAATTTTCACTGGTGTTATTCGCATTTATGCGTTCATGAATTATCTTGAAAATTTGGTCGCGAACATTTGAAAAAGTTTTTTGCGTTAAACCTTCGCCAGATGGATAAATCGCCTGGTGTGCCGGAATCTTGGTGGCATTTTCAGGTGTTTCTATGAAGTCAGGATGATTAATAATCGCGCCATCTCGATTTGAAAAATCGAGTTTTCCACTAACTATGCGCCAACTGCCAATTGGCAATTTTTCCATCCAATAATCAAGAAATTTCACATTAAAAAATTGTATCGTCAACGGTGCAGATAATTTATCAGCACAAACAATTTGACTGGGGCGCCTGCGACCTTTGAATACACCGCCACGTTTATGAGATTTTACCATAACAGAAATAGTAATCGTATCGCCAGCCTTGGCTTCCATCACAGAATCGAGTATTTCGCGTGGCCGCACATAAGACGGAATATGCAACAAAAAATCAAGCACGCGCCGTCCACCCAAAACATCATTAAACTTTGATGCCAATACGGGTCCCACGCCGTGAATAAATTGCAAATCAGTATTAAAAAAATCAAAAACTTCTTTGTCCATGCCATGAACATAGCAAATTTTTATAATTTATTCCAATAAAAAACTGACGCGGTTGCGTCAGTTTTTTCTATCAAATATTTTTTATTTATTTGCAAATGAATAATCCATTTTCAAATGGTCGGCATCATAAGTGCCGTTCATGATTGCAATAGTATCTTCTACGATAACCAATTCTTCGTTTGTAGCAATCATAAATATTTTAACCTTGGAATCAGGTGTGCTGATAACCGCTTCATCAACACCTTTGCGTGCCAGGGCGTTTTTGTTGGCCTCTATATCTAATTTAACGCCCAATTCTTCCAAGCCACTGCAGAATTGTTCGCGCAAATAGTCGTCGTTTTCACCAACACCCGCTGTGAATACAATTGCATCAGTATGGCCCAATTCAGCCATAAATGCACCAATGTATTTTTTGACTGTGTGAACTTCCATATCTATTGCCAATCTGCACAAAGGATTTTCGTCTTTGTTAGATTCAACATCACGACGGTCAGCAAAACATTGTGTCACGCCCATCAACCCAGAATCTTTGTTCAAATGTTTTGTCATTTGTGCTGGACTTAAATTCAATTTTTCCATTACATAGAACATTGCTGCGGCATCAACATCGCCCGGACGCGTTCCCATAACCAACCCAGCAGTTGGTGTCATACCCAAAGTAGTATCTACTGCGCGACCATTTCTAATTGCAACCCCAGACGCCCCAGAACCAATGTGCATAGTAATTAAATTGCATTTATCGGCTGGTTTGCCCAACATTGCCGCCGCACGTTTAGAAACATACAAATGAGAAGTTCCATGGAAACCATAACGACGCACGCCTAAATTTTTATACCATGCTTCTGGAATCGCATAACGATAAGAACTTTCTGGCATAGTCTGCAAGAACGCAGTATCAAAAACCGCAACTTGTTTTGCGTTTGGCAACATTTGACGTGCGCTTTCAATTCCCATCAATGACGCGGGAATATGCAAAGGCATCAAATCTTTCCAATTAGCAATTTCGTGCATAACTTCATCATCAATTTCCACAGATGAAGCAAATCTAGAACCACCCATAACAACACGATGTCCAACGCCGCCGATTTCGTTCATATCAATAGACGCTTCGCGTAACATGTTCATAACGACACCCAATGCTTCGTTGTGGTTTTTCATTTCGACGGCTCTTTTGTCCTTTTTTCCGTCAGGATATTTTTGAGTAATGAAAGAATCAGGTAAACCGATTTTTTCAACATTTCCACCAACGATAACCTTTTTACTATCTGCATCAAACACCTGATATTTCAGGGAAGACGAACCACAATTCAAAGCAAGTATGTACATATTAAATCCTTTTTTCTTGGTTTCCTTTGACGTCAACCACGATAGCAAATAAATTTACAGGTTTCAATAGTAAACTATAAATTTTAATTTCCAGTTGCTGTTGTTTATATTCACTGGATTTGCGTCAGTTTTATGGAATACCCAAATGTCTTGACCGCCAATAAAAAACCTGACGTGCAAAGCACCGTTTTGAATATAAGTGTTAACCCCTGGATTTGCAAAAGTTCCCACACCAAAAGCGCGCACTTCGTCATCTATGCTGTATCCAGCTTCTGGCGATAAACATACCAATACGGCTTCGGCGCGCGCGGGCAAATACGCATAATCAAATTCATAATCAAGATATGCCGAATTAGATAAAATCAAAGCATCACTTGTCAAAGAATTAACACTGTTTGGTTGGTATGTGGCAAACAATGTATTCCAAAAAGTATCTGGCACAGAACTTATGTCAAACTCAGGTATACTGTCTTGACGCGACAGTGCAAAACCACCCAAAGTTTCACCGTCGTGTACGCGCAAAGTTTTATTAGTTGTATCAAAAGTTATTTCACCAGCCAATCCAGTAAAATTATCATTTTGTGCGGCTGAACCGCGACGAATCTGCAGAATTCGTGTCATATTAAAATCCTTTTTGTTAAAAAATAAATGTTTGGAAAATAAAAAAAGACGGTAAATCACCGTCTTAATCTGTGCAACATTATACCACAAATCAACGCAAAAATCAAGCTGTTCGGAGTGAGCCAAAGTTTTTAATATAATTATCGGCTGTAATTTGTGCTTCACTTGTTTTATCTTTCCAGTTTTCTAAAAAGTTTTCGCGTTTTACTTTCATGCTACCCAATGCGAAAGAGTGTGTTTTTCCATAGGATTCTAACATATCCCAATAAGCAATTAAGTCATGAATTGTGTCTGGATTGTCTTTTCTCCATTCATCAGGATCTGTTTCCAATTTATGACGTTTAGAAGCATCTTCATATAATTTAATATCTTTCTCTAAATCATCATGCGCTGGTCCTGCAGGCATAAGCCCCAAGTCTGTTTTAGCCACTTCTAAATCCGCATCATTAGCAATCACACGCCCAGATAATCCGCCTCCAGCAGCCAATGTAGTTAATTTTAATGTGACATTACGTTTGACGTTTTCTGCCACAAGATTAGCCCGTTTATCGGCATCGTTCTTTGCCCATTGTTCATATTCGCCCTTTAAGTGCTTATATTTGCCAATGTTGTTGCCAATTTTTGTTCTGCGATGTTGAATAAAATTATGCACGGTGGTCGCAGCCAATCCTGCACCACGTATCGCCAATCCCAAAGTTTTATCAATGGCACCAGTAACAAATTTAAGTCCTTCGTTTTTATTCCAAGATAACTGGTCATCAGAAAAGATTTTCATATCTTTGGTTGCTTCTTTCAAAGACTCGTATGTTCTGCTCATGGTTAAGCCATATTTTGCAACGGACAACACTTCAAGTGCTGTTTTTGCTTTGGCAGTTTCCCCTTCTTTGGCAGCAATAGTGATGATATACATTGCAACTTGTCTAAGTTGATGGCCGTTTCTGAGTGCACCTTCATAAGCATCTGGTATTTGCTCTTTGATTGTTCCCATGGTTTTTACAAACCAATCGAAATGCTTTTTAGTCACTCTATCAGAATCTACAACCCCACGTAATTTTGAATCGTCTTTTTTATTTATGATTCCATCAAGTCCTTCGGTCGGTTTAACTCCCGCCTTGTCTAAACCTTTCATTATATTTTGGGAAAATGGCGAATAGAAAACCCTTGCACCACGGTTGTGGTCAAAAAAGCGTCTAAAATGGTTTTCATAAGTATCGTTTTTCCATTTTTTTATTTTTTGAGGAAAATTCTTTACATCCACAGGATCTGGTGGAACATAATCATCTGATTCTTTGTTTTCATAATCTGTATCTGCAATAGCAGATTCCAACGCATCTTTGATAACAGAGTTATAACCAGTTTTTTCTAAAAATTTGGTTCTTATGGTGGAACTAGTTAATAATTTATCAAAAATTTTTTTATAGGCATTAGTTTTAAACCAGCCTATGCGTTTAGTTTTATCCGGAATTTCATACCACTTTTTCGGATCATCTTTATCAAAAGGAGGGGTATATAAAGCGGTTAATTCAGCCGATGTCAAATGAACAGTTGGACCGCCACCTGGTCCTCCGGGACCAGCCATATTATATCCGACGGGCGTGCCACTGGGCCAGTATTCATCGTCAGGTGGTACTTCGGAACCAGGTTGTGGACCGTAATTGGTTATATAATTAACAACAGATTCAATTTTATCTCTGAATCCGTCTTTATCTTTATCAAAATCACCATCCTCTAACTTTTTACAAAAGGTGTCGTATTTCATATTTTCATTAAATACAGACGGTAATTTGTTTTCAAAACGCGACTTAAGAACAGAACGGTTGTTCTTTAAAAAGGTACCAAGATTTTTAAAGACAGTTTTTGTCTCTGCTTTTGGTTTTGCATTTGTAAATACTTTGCTGTCGTCATCGCCAAACCATTCGTTAATAAAATCTTTGGTTGGACCATTATAGGGGCTGCCATAACCAGTGGGATTTGTTTTAGCAGCGTCCATTCCCTGAAAAGCTTTTTGACACGAATCATACAATTCTTCCCAATCGTTTGCATCAGTAATTGTTGTTTCCAACATATCCAAGGGAGTGCCCACATATTTCTCACTCCAGGTTTTCATGTGGCCAGTAAAAGAGCCCAAATCATCGTATTTGTCAAATCTATCTTTGATATCTGCCGGCATTAAATCAAAATGCCGCTGTGCAAGATAATCATGAACTAAGTTTTTTAAATCTGCCACCAGTTTGCCCTTTGGTTGAACCTATGTATTTCTTACCCAATTAATTATAGCACTTTTTAAGTGGTTTTTCAAGTTTTGCTAAGGTTTTTCTTCCTGTGTCAAAACCGATTGGTTTGATATATAATTTTTAACCATGAAAGCAAGTCGTTTTTTATTAAAAGCAATTCCTTATGTGTTATCTATCGCAGGTGGTGTATTTGTCTTTGATTTTTCTAAAAAATACCTTCATGACCCGTCTTGGATAGATTTAACAAACAATATTTCTGCTTCGCTTTTGGCAATACCTTTGGTGTTTTTGTTCTATGATTATTCTAATTTTTTGATAACGCGTCGTATGAAGAAAGATTTGCATGCAAATGTGGTTAATGTCATAGATGGTATTTTGTTTAAAATCTTAAACCAGATGAAACATATTATAAAAATTGAACATATCACCGTCCCTATGCAAGATTTAAATTTGAACTATAAAAAACTAGATTTGGATACGAAATATGTGCGTGCTATAAAAAAAGAACTGATTTTGATGGAAAATTTGCTTTATAAATCTGACAAAATAGAGGTCTTGGACCCACAGCATACCCAAATTTTGTCTTTCATAGTCCAAGAATTAAACCAGATTTTGAATGAATTTAAATATCATAATTCGCCACGTGAAATTGCCAGATATATCGAAACAACGCTTTCTATGATAGACGATTGGTTTTATTCCACAGGCTATACAACCAGAAAACCCCGCCACAGTCATTAATTCAGGAAAACCTACTTGTATTCCCTGCGCGGGGCGGAGAAACACGACCCCAACCTGAATTCCGCCCTTGGGGGCGGGGGACCACGAAGTGGTGGAGGGGGTACAAAACAAAAAAACATACTTGCGGATGTCTTTTAATTTTTCTGGTGGAGGCACAGAGATTCACTCGGCATAAATGCCTGCGTGGCAACCGTGACGGTTTCGCTGCACTTTGTTTGCAAAACCTACTTGTTGTCGAACCTTATCGTTCTCATCTCTGTGCCTGAAAAATAAAAAACATCCTTGCGGATGTCTTTTAATTTTTTGGTGGAGGCACAGAGATTCGAACTCTGGACCCAATGATTAAAAGTCATTTGCTCTACCAACTGAGCTATGCCTCCAAAAGAACTCTTTTTTTTAGCGTTCGGGGGTAATTTTGACATAAAAAAATAAAAAATCAAGAAAAAATTACATTTTTGTCAAAATTTATGAATCCCGGCATTAAATCATGGTTTGAATTGGAAAACAAAATGTTGTTGGTGATATAACACCAGGATTCATATTTTGATTATGACAGACAACACTGTAATCAACAATTTGTTTGAATCCCTAGGTTTTTATGGACATAGTTTGATTTTTATGCTTTAATGCTCGTTATGAATAAAAAAACAACAGTTTGTGGAATTGTAGCGGTTGGACCAGATGATGTTATCGGGCAAAACAATGTGATGCCCTGGCATTCTCGACAAGATTTTTTTCACTTTAAAACCATGACAACACCATATCCTTGTGTGTTTGGTAAAAATACTTTTGATGGCCTGCCACGCCGTCCTTTGCCTAATCGTTTGAACATAGTGTGCAGTTCCAAAAACAAAGACGAATACCAATCTGGTGTTTTCTATGCTTCATCCATAAATTCTGCGATTGCTGCATGCCAAGATTTTGATTATATGTTTATTTGCGGTGGGTGCCAGATTTATGATTATGCGCTTCACCATGATTTAATAGATATAATGTATGTAACGAAAATATACGATAAAAAATTAGAGCAAAATATTAAATCTGGACAGTTTAAATATACCAGGTTTCCAATAGACTCAAATGAATTTTTTGATTCTGATAAATGGGTTGTGCGCCGAATGGTTTATCCACAAAATGTTTTACCTGTTGAAAAAACAAATACTGTTTCTAAATTTTTTAAATGTGTTCGTGTTCGATAAAATGGTTATTTTACAACTTTAATTTCAATGCCAACTACAGAATTTTTTATAAACTCTTCTTTTGTGATAAATTTGAATACGACATCTTCTAATTCTTTGATAGTTTCAAAACCCGTGCGTTTAATATCTACTTTGCTAAATAAAGTTTCAAAATCAGGCGCAATATGCAAATTTATTATGCTGCAAATTATGTAATTATCAGTGTTTTCTGCATCATAAAGCAAAAATTTGTCGCCCACTTTCATTTGACGGCGTTTTTCGTCAAAAGCGCGCAATTCGATGTCTTTTTTGCCAGACTTTATCAATTCGAAATATTTATTGCGCACACTCATTGAAAACTTGCAATCAAATTGTGGTAATATATTTTCATAATAGTTTTTGTCTTTAATCATTTTTTTGCCTTTGGTATTGGTTTCAAAAAAATCAAAGAAATTAAACCATTGTTTTGGATAAATTAAAACTAATTTTTCAAGGAATCTGGCATATTCACCAATCATTTCTTTGATAGTTTCAGATTTTATTTCTTTGACATAGATACCATATTTTTCACCACCGACATTCATAACGCAAATCGCAAATATAGGGTGTGATTGCGCACGCGCAAATTTAAACGTCCCGACTGGGAAGCGACAATCGACACCCAAAAAAGGTACTGTTTCAAATCTGGATGGAGTGTTCGGCGAAGTTCTATCACCCGCCATCATAACCAAATCACCGCTTTGTAGGTTGTCATACATATTACCCGCCACGCTGATATCTATGTTTTCGGTTGGATAAATAGTGGTGTTTGTTGCGATATTGTGTCGCATCATAAATTTGTGGAAAGTGCTGGTTTGAGAAACCTGCATAAAAGCGTGCATTTTTTTGTTGCTGCTGTCTGGGAATGCAGAAAGTACTTCTATATTTCCCAGATGAGAGCAAATTAAAAACACCCCCTGATTTTGTTTTATGTGTTTTTGAAATTGTGTCCAATCTGCATTTTTATGAATCGCAAATTTTATCTTGTTGCGCCTGTCGCAAGATGCCGTCATTTTATCAAGTGCACCACACGCAAATCCATAAATATGCGAAAAAGTTGAAAACCGAGTTTTGGCATACCCCAACTTTTTTTGATATTCATTCAATATTTTTTTATATTTTTTTGAAGCTGCCCTGGCGTTTTTTGCAAAAGGCACAATAAACAAACACACAAACCAAAGCACAAATTTTAGAAATTTTATACCAAAGATTTTGTATGCTAACCAAAGTGTTTCCAAACGTAAATTCCCAGCACTTTGTTCGTGTATCTCATACCAATTTTTCATATATTTGCCTTTTGATATTTTTCCTTTATAATTTAACTTATGAAAATATATATGTCAAATATAGAAGAAGCCAAGAATATTACTGATATGGAAAAAGATTTGTCCATATTGGACAGGGCGCATTTGGCAAAATTTTCAAATAATACCCGAAAATTACAGTTTTTATTATCGCGTGCAATTGTTAAAAATGTCACAGGCGAAACTGTTAAGGTTGATAAAAACGGTGCGCCGATTATTAAATCTGGGTTTGTATCAATTGCGCACAAAGACAATTTTGTGTTTGTTGCGATTTCTAATTCCTGTGTTGGAATTGACATAGAAAACACCTCAATTAATCGTGATTTTGCGGGACAAAGTGAATTATTGGGATTACCAAAAACCAAAGATAAAGATGCTTTCTATAAAAACTTTGTTAAATACGAAGCAGAATTTAAATTCGGCAATGACGCTACGAAAGCACACAAATACTTTTATGAAATGGGCAATTATTTAATCTGTGTTTGCACCAAAGAATTAACCAAAGATATTGAATTTATATCATCTGGCGCGCCATCACTCAATCTTGTTTGTGCGGAATAAAAAGAAAGATATTAAATAAGACAACCCCAACCCAAGTGCCAGTGTTATACCCATAGATTTTATTAAAAAGAAACTGGTAAACGCCAACAATCCAAATCCAACAAAACTGGTAAGAAAAGAAAATAAAACAGGTCGCATTTCTTTGTTATCTCTGGCATTTATGTTGAATATCGTGTAATCAAGCCCAAGTCCAGTTACGATAAAGAAACTAAGCATATGAAAGAAAGTTATAGGTTGTCCAACCCAAGTCAAAATACACACAGAAAGTAATATTGCTAAAACAGATGGCACCAGATAAACGATGGCGCGTCTTTTGTAAAACACAGAAAGCAAAAGCATCAAACAAATAGCACAAATTGCCAACAAATTATATGTTTCATGGCTGTACTGTTCAATTTTATCGCTTAAAATTTTTGATACAGAAACAACTTTGGCATTGTCGTTATTTATTTGAATATTTGTTTGAATTTGCGCCAAAGAATATATATATTCACCGTCTTGAATAATTAATTTATCAATCCAATCATTTAAAAACTTCGACTTTATATTTTCTGGTGTCATATATTCATCGTTTGCAAATATTGGTGTGTTTTTTAATTCAAGTTTTTGTTTTAAATATTTTGATTGAGATTTGTATAATTGTTTAATTAACATCTCGTTTTCTTGTTGTGTTTTTATCGACGGAATTATATTTGACAAAGAAAAGAAATCATAGCCAGATTGTTTTATGGTTTCTTCTGTTTCAAGAATATTTTGAATGTTTTTTCCGCGAATCATCAGTACTGCTGATTCTTGG
>JAFXVM010000015.1 GCA_017524525.1 Alphaproteobacteria bacterium
ATAAAAATCTATAAAAACTCCCTCGGCTAATGCCTGCGGGGCATTCGTAATGTGTTCGCTACACTTTATTTGCGAACACAAACTCATAGTCGTATTAACAAACTCCGTTTTTATGATTTTTCTAATTGTGTATTCTCGTATACGCCATGCGCTGCGCTCTGGCGCATCCCGGTTCAAATCCGGGGGTTGAGCAAAAATAAAAAACACCCAAACGGGTGTTTTTGATTTTTGGCAGCCCCACTCGGATTTGAACCGGGATTCTCGCCTTGAAAGGGCGGTGTCCTAACCATTAGACGATGGGGCCAAAACTCTCTAAACGCGGAGAAATTTTATAAGACTTTTTCCCATTTGTCAAGAATTAAATACAAAGCGCATACCTACTCTCACAACAAAATTACTTTTTAACACATGTATCGCCTTGTGCGTACCAACCATTATATGTGTCGCACTCGCATCTCCCGATAACTCGTTGAGAAAGGTCTGTTAATACTGTATTTTCATCCAAAAGTAAATCTTCTCCCGTAGCGCTATCATCTGCACCTGTGATTAAGAAGTCTTCGTTTCCCTCTCCAGTTGAAACTTGACATCTGCTTATAAAACCATTGACAGCAGCATGCAACTTATCATACAAAGAACCGGTGACATTATAAATATTATAGCCATGAATATAAATCTTTTGACCAAGTTTTCCAGGCGTAACATTTATAGCTTCAATATCGCGCTCTACAACCTTTTTAAGTGTATTCTCGCTTGTAGAATTCACAGTTGAAGAAGACGCATTATTATTTGTGTTCACATTCGGATCATTTCCATTTGTACCTGTATTGTTTATGCTATTAGTAGTGTTACCATTGGTACCGCTATTCGAACCATTCGTACCACCGTTTATGCCATTTGCGCCTGTGCCATTTGTTGTTGTTCCTGTCGCCGTGATGATGCCATTACCTGTTGTCATTGTTGTTGATATCGCTGTTGTTGCCGCGTTTGCATCTTTTTCACACATACCAGTCGTATAATTTAAATGGTATCCTTTCGCTATTGGACAGACGCAACCACTTATCTCTTCATTCCATTTTCCACCAGATTGCACACAATTTGTTTTTGCCCTCTGTTTTGCCTCTGCTGCTTTCCTTTCCGCTTCCGCTTTCGCTTTCTGTTCCGCTAAATCTGTCCGTGTTTCGTCTATTTGTTTTTGCGTTTTCTCTATGCTTTTTTCTGTGCTTTCGATTTTATCGTCATATTCATTTATCTTTTTCGCTTCGGCTATATTACCTACTACTCCAGCCGCAGTTAGACCCAATGTTGATATACCCGCTATCTTTAATCCGTTCGTTGCACCCATGCATTTTTCCAATTCAGCCATTTTACGTTGCTTTTCTTGGATTAATCTGTTTACTCGCATGCTTTCACCCATGCATAAACTGGGCACCAATGCGATTAACAAACCTATTAAAGATATTTTATGCATAAAAATTACCTATATTTTATTTTGTTTCTTTGGTAGACAAGAATTTATCTCTTTCACCTTCAACGTTTTTCTTTTCGTCTTTTAAATTCTTTAATTCTTTCTGCTTAGACGACAAAGCATCTTTCTTTTCTCCTATCTTTACACCTTGAACCGCAGCAGCAGTTCCTGTTGCGACCACGCCCGCAGCACCAACGACAGTTGCCGCTATCCAGCCTTTCTTTTGTTTTTTACATTTGGCAATTTCTTCATCTAATATACGAATATCGTTTTCCAATGTTGCAATATCATTTGCATCTTCAACCTCTGAACCGTCTTCTGCGGTAGATGCCACGGCACGCGCATCAGCATTAAAATTTTTTATCTTCATCGCCGCATCAGCGTTAAACACAGACGTCAACGCAAATATCATTGCAAAACATAAAATATTTTTCATAAAATCCCCCCTGCTTCATTTATGATTATATTATATCACAAAAAAACATCCAACGCAAAAAAATAAACCCGTCAAACACGGGTTTATTTAAAAATTAGTGGCGGGATGTAAGGGGCTCGAACCCTCGACCTTCTGCGTGACAGGCAGACGCTCTAAACCAGCTGAGCTAACACCCCAGAGCAGAACAATATTATACCTTAACAATTTAAAAATCAAGCGTTTTTTACATATAGACCCAACAACATGTAAAATTATTGACATTTTAATTTTTTGTATTACATTATAACTAAAGCAACCAAAGGAGTTTAAAATGAAACTTTTTGAAAAACTTTCTAAAAAACACCACCCAGAACCACAAAAAACCGAAGTCAAACAACACCCTGTTGACACAGTAAAATACGATTTTGTTGAAAGATACACATTGGTTAATCCTAAAAATATTTTTGTAAATCACGAAGCATGGGCTTTGTGTGATAACATGCCTGTCGCATATGAAAATGGTCAAGAAAAATCATGCTGGAACAAATGTGTTAAGTTAAACACTTCTATCATGTTGCCATTTATACGCGCATGCAAAGCATCGCCAAACGAAGATCTGGTTCCTGAAAAAAATAGAACCGTATCAATTGTTCACGTCAACAAAGATATAGATATATACGTTGTTCCTATGTTGCCAATGTTAAAATCTGATTTAGATTGTTGGTTATTCTGGGTCAATCGCAAACAAAGAACAAAAGACAATCAATTCCCAAAAGGATGGTCGTTCTATATGACACCAGATATTCGCAAAGCATTAGCAAATGAAATAAAAGTACACACACGATAAAAAAAACAATCCCCGAAATTTTTTCGGGGTTTTTCATAAATTGACAAACGCAACTATTTTTTATATACTGCACATTATGAAAAAAATATTCTTTTTAATTTGTATGGTTTTGTTATGTGCGTTGGTTTTGGGCGGTTGTGGCACACGTTCTGCGTTGGAACACGACCCAGATTACCCACGTAATTATCCTGTGTATTAAAATTGGGGGTATGGCGGAACTGGTAGACGCGCTGGATTTAGGTTCCAGTGGGGCAACCCATAAGAGTTCGATTCTCTTTATCCCCACCATCTTTAAAATAAAAAAACACCACTATACGCTTAACACAAAAGCGACCCAATGGTGTTTTTATTCAAAAAGAAGCTGTTTTTTATTTTTTCTTTTTTACAGATTTTTTCGCGCTGCTTCCCGCTGGCATTTTCTTGTATTTGCCATACAAGAACGCAACACAAATGTATATAATCAATGCAAAGAAAGCAATGAATACACCAGCAATTAAATCACCATCTGTAAAATACAAGAACAAAATCAAAGCCACCACCAATGCGATGGTATAACCCATATTGTTAGTTAATACTTTACCTAATTTTTCAAAAAAAGTCATTATTCTCCCCTTTTGTTGGATTCCAGTTTATTATACCACAAAAAAATGCTACTACAAAATAAAAAGTGTCGTAAAACCTTACGACACTTTACAAAGATAAAATAATGAAGAAACCTTATAAAACAATTTGTCCACGAATGCGTGCGCCACTTGGTAATGGTCCAAACGAAGACTGACGATTAACATAAATGTTTCCATTTACTGTGAAATCGCCACAGAAATTCAATTTATCAACATTACGAATAATCAAATGACCGTTTATTTTCGCACCACATGGCAATGTATATTTACGCATGTTTTGAACAAATAAATTCCCATTTATTTTCACACCATTAGACAAAACTGGTGAAGATGGCGTAAGATCAACAATAACATCTCCGGATAAATTTTGTTGTGGCAATTCTTCTGCTGGGAAAGATGCTTCTTTGATTATTTGTGGTTTTTTAACACCGACAGTTCTAATTTTTGGCTTAATGTTTGTTTCTGGATCTGCTTTCAAAGGCAAAGTTGTTTTAAAAGTGCGTTTTACAACTTTACGTTTTTCAACAGGATTTTTTTGTGTCGTTGTCGCAGTAATATTTTTATTTGCGCTATTTGTGCAACCTGCATCCAAAGCGGCACGCTTGTTGCAGCACACAAAATTGTTAATCAAAGCAGAAAACAAAACGATTATTATAACTAATAATGTTAAATTTATCATACCCACTATATCGATACTTTTAAGCCAGTTCCAAAATGCGCGACAAATACGGCAAATAAAACGCCAGATGGCTTTAATCACACGCCAAGGAAACAGCAATACTTTTTTAAACCATTGTTTAACACGTTGACGTTTTGTCTTTTGTGCTGCGTTTTTAATTTTTTGTGTTTTATTCATTTTTTATCCTTTTGTGTTTTAGTGTAATTTTTGTTTTAGCGAATTAATTCTTGCATTATTCGCTGAAATTTTTTTGTTTAAACTTTCGACTACTGCCTTTTTGTTTTGAACTTCTTTATTCGGTTGTTCAAGATTTTCTATTTGAATCACCATCTTTACATTCTGTTGTTGCAATGCACCAATAGTGGCTTCAACTTTTTCGTTGAATCTTTCTCTATGACGCTTTTTTGAAACAGAATTAATAAGAACACAGCCCGCGATAAACACAACTGCTATGCCTATATAAACCTTGTTTCTGTTTTCTTTTGTCATATTTTCAACCTATTCTTACTCTCTAAGTATAGACAATAACATTTATTTGTCAAGCATTTTATTAAAAAAATCCGTCAAGAAACCTTGACGGAAAAAACAGGGCTTGCTTTAACTATTCTTCACACTCTTCGTCTTCACAAAGCGCGCTATAAACAGTATATTCGCCGGTCTTTGTCTTGACGTGGAAACTCTTACCACTTGACAAAGTCTTTACACCTTCACTCGTTGGTTTAATATTTGCATACCAAGTTCCATCGCCAACTATATCTACACGCAACGACGGGCTTGTACGTTTGTTCCTATGCAAATACACAACATCGTCGCCAATATGCAAGACACGACCACAATCCATCTTGGAAGTTGCACCTTGTGGACTTCTCAACCCATCTTGACAAGAAACAATTCCTTGGTCTTTTGTATTTGATACAATAAACTTTTCTTCGCCACTGCCTTCGCAATAACTATCTTCTGGACACACTCTGCAATCATGTTCACCCTTAGCCAGATAAGTTCCAGCCACACATTCAACCACATCTGCACGCACACAAAGTTTTTCGCCATTAACTTCTTCTTGTTTATAGCCAGAATCGCAGTTCAATTGAACAATTTCACATGCATCAGATTCAACTAATTCGCAACTTTCATCAGATTGCCCCTGACGCATTTTACAGTCAGCCTTGCCATTTGACCTGTCTTCGCCGTACTCTTCGATACTGCGAACAGAAATTTCATAGACAGCCTTTCCATGTCCACCCTCATAAGTATTCTTTTTAGAACAAGGCACAGGAACAATTTGATAACATTCACTCCCTGTTTTTGCGCCAACATCAGAATACGGATAATTGGCATCGCATCTTGTTATACCATGATTTGTCTCATCATAAGGGGCATCTGAAACACCACCGCAATAATAACCTTTTTCACACACTACACATTCGGCTGATTCGGATGTCGCTTTTAAATATTCACCACTTGGACAAGAATATGACATCGGGGACCATCGAGCCCTTAACGTTAGTTTTCCGCTGTATAAACCAAGCGTTGAATAATCACAATCTTGGTTTTCTTTGGCTCTACAAACACCATTTTCGTTTTCACAATTGATAACACAAGAACCGTTTTCGCAACCAGCAACAGTAGCAAAACCAGGCGATACAAGCATCACCGCCAGCATTCCCACTAAAAGTAGCCGCTTAAACATACTGATTTTGTCCTCTTTCCTTTCTATACATACAAAGAATTTTTCCCTGTTTTCCGGCATTTTTTTATACACAAAAAACAGGATAACCCTTCATATGAACATAGTGTAGAAAAAATGCCCAACTAGGGTCAAGCACTTTTTGTATATTCAAAACAAAAAAAGGATTAAAAACGTTTGCAATTATTTTGATTTTGTTTTAAAATCTCCTGCAGAGCGCCCATGGCTCAATTGGATAGAGCAACAGATTTCTAATCTGTGGGTTGCAGGTTCGAGTCCTGCTGGGCGCGCCAGTTATTTATCTTGTAATATCAACAAGTTATCGAATATTATACCCTGTTATTTAGACAGGGTGTTTTTGTGTTATGGGGCATTAGTGGGACAATGTATATAAAAATACATAACGAATCTTATAAGATTATAACAAACAATTTGATGCTTGTCAGTCGGTGTTTCGTCTCGTTTTCTCAGCCTTTTTAACACTTAAAAAGATATGTTTTTTGCCTTTTATGCCCCATATTTGCCCCACGGAAGTTATATATAAATAAAAAATGTTGGTTTTCTGCGGTTTTTGTCGTTAAACTCCACTGATTAATAATCTTCTTGACTCCGAATCGGGTATGTAGTATCTCTCTGGTATAAGGCTTGTCCGTCCGTCCAAAACCTTATATAGCCTGGACAATAGTGTTAAATTAGGGGGTAAAAATGGCATCCATAGAAAAACGAGTTGCACACAATGGCGCAATATCTTATAGGGTAAAAATTCGCCGCAAGGGTGCGCCACCATTAACAAAGACATTTCGTCTTAAATCACAAGCTCAGGCTTGGGCATTGGCGCAAGAAGACAATATTCAATCAGGTATTCCTTTGTCGGCTATATCTGCCCAAAAACACACATTGAATGATGCTATTGCTAAGTATAAAGGCAATGTATTAGTCCATAAAAAGCCAGGACAATTTAGAACAGACACATTAAATCATTTGAACGTATGGAGCAAATATCTGGGGGCTTATATGCTATCTAACATAACCCCAAGCGCTATAATAGATGCCCGCAATAAATTAGCCGCCGAAAAAAATCGCGGTATAGATAAATCGCCTGCGACAATCAATAGGTATATGGCATCTTTGTCCGTTGTGCTGTCTTATACTGTAAGGGAGTTAGAATGGTTAGAAAACAACCCTGTATTAAGGGTGTCCAAATTACCAGAACCAAAGGGGCGAACCCGCTATCTGTCGCCGGAAGAAAAAGAACGTTTGTTAACTGCGGTTAAAGAGTCTGCAAACCCGTTTTTATACCCCATTGTGTTAATTGCGCTAACAACAGGCGCAAGAAAAATGGAAATACTAGGTTTGCGCTGGGCTGATATAGATTTTGTGTCTAATTGTGCTTTTGTCAAAGATACAAAAAATGGCGAGGCAAGAACCCTGCATCTTGTCCCTGTTGTTGTCAGTGAATTAAAGAATATTCGCCAACGTAATATAAGCGGCACTTTTGTATTCCCTGGGCGAACAAACACGCAACCAATAGATATAAAAAGCAGTTGGGAAACAGCATTAAAGAAAGCCTGTATACCAGATTTTAGATTCCACGACCTGCGCCACACATTCGCATCATATACCGCTATGAGTGGTTATTCTATGGGTGCTATTGCGCACCTTATAGGGCATAAAACGATGCAAATGACTAAAAGATATTCACATTTCAGCGATGCGCACGATAAAGAAACAACAAATCAAATTGCTAAAATAATCTTGGGAGATACCGATGCCAACAAACCAGAATGATTTATTCCCTTATATACACCCACTAAACAGGGGCTTGACTGTTGACCAGATAATAGAAACATACCCATTCTTGAATGATTGGCGCAAATCTTTTGTAAATCATTATGGCTATATACTTGATAAAGATTATTTGAACGAAGAAAAAATGAATGGGGCGATAAGGTTTTTGATTCCAGAAGATAATGTAGACAATATTATTGATGCTATTGCTGGTTTTATAGATAAGTATGAAGAAAGGGATGATTTAGAAAAAATAAGAACATTAGACATAAAAGATATGAGTCTTTTTTGGGTTGCCGAAACTAGCGCATTTATATTAATAAACGTATTTATAGAAGACCAATCAGCAAATAATGCCATTATGATAACCAAGTGTTTTGGTATGGCTAGAAATCTAAAAGACCTTTGGCAAGATAGAAGTGGGCGCCGGACAGGCGGCAATGCTAAAAAGGAATTATATGCTTTGGCAGAACAACAAATGTTAGAAATTTGGTTAGATTTCCCACTAGACAGACGTAAGGACACAAACAGGTCATATTTTTGGTTAAGTAAAGAAACAAACAACCCTTTTAACTTGAAAGAAAGAACAATAAAAAGGCATATTCGTAAATGGCATAAAATATATTTCCCTAAAAAATAATTTTTTCCCTTTGCTAGCAAACGGCATTTTTGCCTGCGAATCGGTGTTATATTCATATCAACAAACTAGTTTGGAAACTTTTAATTTAATTTCTAAACAAAGGAGGTGGATATGAATAATATCTTAACCTTGCGGCAATTTGTTGCTGCTAACCCCGCTTTTACAATGGGTGGGATGCGCAGTTATGTTTTTTACGAAGAATATAACGGCTTAAAAGCCAGTGGTGCGATTATGCGCATTGGTCGAAAAATACTTATAGATGCCAACAAATTTTTGGCTTGGGTTGCGACCAACCCGTCAATCAAAGGAGGCTTAAATGGATAATAACACACCATTAAAAAGCCCCTATGTCGTTGACACAATGGGCGAATTATTGCGGCTGGATATTCCACCACGTCAATATATATTATACCCATTTATACAAGAAAAAAGCCTGTGTATGCTATATGCTAAACGTGGCACAGGTAAGACTTTTGTGGGCTTATCTATTGCGCTGGCTGTATCTGGTGGTGTCGATATAATGAATTTTCGGGCTGAAAAACCTTATAAAGTCCTTTACATAGACGGTGAAATGCCAGCACAAACGATGCAGGAAAGACTGTCTTTGCTTGCTATGGGACTGGGTGATATCTATACTGGTCAAGATAACTTGCTTATTTTGACTCCGGACAGGCAAGATATTCCTATGCCTAATCTAGCCGGCGCAGAAGGTCAACAAGCAATAGCGCCGTTATTAAATGACGTAAAATTGTTGATTGTTGATAACATATCTGCCCTTTGTCAATATGGCAAAGAAAACGATGCAGAAAGTTGGATTCAAATGCAAAAATGGTTGCTTGAATTGCGGCGCCAAGACATAGCGGTTTTATTAATAGACCACGCTGGCAAAAATGGCGACAATCGTGGCACCAGTAAAAAACAAGACATATTAGATGCTGTTATAGCACTGGAAACACCTGAACGACATAAGGCTAGCGATGGCTGTTCTTTTGTTGTTAGATATACAAAATCACGTTGTATATGTGGCGAAGATGTCTCTGAATATGAAGCCCATTTAGAAGAAGACGAGATTGGCGGGCTTGCGTGGAGGGTGTCTAAACACATAACACCAAAACAGCAAAAACACGAAGAAACGTTAGGCAAGGTAAAAGAATTGCTAGACAAGCGTTTGACTTATAGGGCTATTGCGCAACAAATGGGTATATCAAAAAGCACTGTTGGCGAATTTGCCAAAGAGCTATCTGT
This sequence comes from Alphaproteobacteria bacterium, assembly GCA_017524525.1. Taxonomy (GTDB): domain Bacteria; phylum Pseudomonadota; class Alphaproteobacteria; order Rs-D84; family Rs-D84; genus Enterousia. The sequence continues at coordinate 9,390 of JAFXVM010000015.1, forward strand.
CCAAAATGATGCACCTATTGTCGATAGTGGACGGACGGACACATAACATAAGGGGCTTTTGCCCCTTTGTTAGTTTTTAATCACCAAGTTTTATCTGTGCAGCGCTTAAATTTTTTTACAGTGCTAGTGCCACCGTTTGTATTTGTATATTGATATGTGCCTATATCTTGAAAATAACCAGGAAATAAACGTTCTTCATCTGTAAGATTAGAGTCGGTTGAGTTCTTTGTTATAAAAGCGATTCTTGGATAACCACTATATGCCATAGCACTAACCATAGGCATTATTTCTATGAGTGTTCCTTTTGGGGTTTGTTGTAATACTTGATAAAGTCGACCAGGGTATGTGATTGCATCTGCGTATTTACACCCTGTTTTTTGTAGTTTTTTCTCTATGTATTTTTGTCTGTTTTTTTCTATATTGCTATTTCCTTCGTATGTTGTAGCCCCGTCAAAGAGTTTTTCGCACATATTTGTATACAAAAATCGTTTGCATTCTGTAAAGTTTTCTTTATCTTTATAACGTTTACAATAAGTTTCTGTATCTGTTTCTAGCATTCTTATAAAGTTTTTCATAAACAGTTCGTCATTAGAAACTTTTTCTAAGCAGCGTTTTCTAAAACCATATGAATGTTTGTGTAAATCTTCTAACTCAATAAAATTATCATACAATATCGTGCTTAAACTATCCATATCTGCATCTGTAAAAACTTGTTTCTCTTCTAGTTTGTCAAGATTTTCAATAGTTTTTGATATATCAATATATGTTTCTTTGTGTTTATATTGTTCAACCATATTGGGTATAACATTATTATTATAAATATCTTGTTTTATTTCCTGTGGAGTAATTTGACAGGCTGTGCAGATAAAACCTAAAAATATAATATAATAATATGCTTTCATTGTTTGCCTTATTTGTTTGATATGCCATACATTCCCATTATTTGTAAGCCGTTCTGTTTAATATGTCTAATATCTATTGAATTTTGTTTTGTGTTTACAAAAATAGAATATTTACCAAAGATATTTTCTGTATCTCCGTCTTTAACTCTGCAATCGTTCCCGTAATCTGTCTCATAAGGGGGTAATTTTTTGTAGTTTTTGTGATAGTCGCCGGTTGGTATATCAAAATCAGCATCTCCAAGCATATTTTTACCACTAACACGAAAATTTCTATCTGTGTCAAACACAAACGTATAGTAATCATCGAACGATATGGTTAATTCATACTTAAAAACTTCATCAATAACATTTAATTTGGCTTTGCCTTTTATAAATCTAACTTTTTGTTTGGTGGGGTCTTGGTTAGCATTGGGAGATTTTATATAAGCCATTGTGTCGCCAGTTAATATTGACCCGCTTTTAGGACGAAAAAGGTTTGGGTTATTAAATGTATAACCTTCGTTTGTTTTGTAGAAACATCTTTTTTCTATCCAAGATTCGCCACTAATAAGGTTATCCATATATCCAAAAGAGTATCCTCCCAAATCTAATTCTTGTTCATTCCAAGTCATTAAAATATTTATAGGGTCTTTTGATTTGCTTGTGCCAGTGATGTTATATGTATAACTTGTAAAAAAATCATTAGATTGGACAGTTATATCGTTTTTTGATATTTCATCTAATTTGTCGCCTTGTGAAGCCATTAATGAATTTATGCTTTCACCATTATTGATATAATTATAAAAATCTGTCGCCCTAATAATTGTTTTGGGTTGGTTAATTGTGCAGGCTAACAATACAAGACACAATGTAAAAAAAGCATATTTCTTCATTAGCATCACCTTTGGCAGCATAAAAAAAGACCGTCAAAAGATTGGCGGTCAGGGAGTTCACAATCACTTCATTATTGATTTCGTGGCTTTCGGGTTGCCCCTGTTTTATAACCAACGACTCCCCGACCATAAGTCAGGGATGATAACGGTGCAAAAGACACCGATAACATCATTTTAACGATGCTTTCGCACCGAATGAAGTAGGCTTGTGACAGCCCTAAACCCAATCTCTTGGATTCAATTCATAGTTTATATCAAACAACAGATTTTTTCAATGACTATTTAATACAAGCGATATATAACATTGTGTTTCCCCTTATCATAAGGGGAGAGAAAGGCTATTCTATGTGCATATAATGGCTATAAATGGCGATATTTTGACTCAGGATGCGAGTTTGTTGTTAAGTTATACATTTATGATATTAAAATGTAAGCCTTATTATAGGGTATCGTTATCGTGCTATACCACCCCTATATGATTGTCGGGTTTGATTCCTTTGAGCCGTATAAAAGAATGCTTTTTTATAGTTTTTTTCGTGGGGCATCAGTGGGACACGTGGGACAAAAAAACATAACACGTGGTAAAAAGTGATAACACAAAAAGCCTAGTTTTATGCGATATAGAGAGTTATGATTTGTTATAGAATGTTGTTTTGTTATGATTTCTAATCTGTGGGTTGCAGGTTCGAGTCCTGCTGGGCGCGCCATAAATTTAAAACTGGCTTTTGCCAGTTTTTAATTTACAGCCCACAAGGACGAGAACCGACCAAAGTTGCAAAAGCAACGACAGGTTCGACAACAAGTAGATTTGACAAGTAAAACGCTGTCAAATCGTCACGGTTGCCCCACAGACACAAAGTGTCGAGGGAGTCCTGCTGGGCATATTTATACCAACTTCTTTCTATAAATCTTGGTTTCTTCACCCCAATCAAAAACACCAATTTTGACAAATTTGAAACCAAATTTTTCATAAAAATTTTCTAAATCAGTCGCCAAGAAAACCTCATCAAAACCCATTTTTTGTATTTTTTCAAATGCATTAAAAAGCAAGTTTTGGCTATAACCCTGCCCTCTGTATTTTTCAGCAACAAACAAAGTCCCAATCCACGGTGTAAAACCAAAGTTATCTTTTAATAATTCATGCCGAACCAGAGAATATTCACCAACAATTTCGTCGTCTTGTATTGCGACAACAATCTGGGGCAAATTCTCTGTTTTCCAGCCCCCTTCTATATCACAAAACCATTCAACTGCCTCTGTCCATTGTGTTTTTAGCAAATTTAACAATTGTACAAATTCTTTAGAATCTTTAGTTATCGCTTGGAATTTCATATTTTGTTCCTTTGTATTTATTTTAGCATAAAAAACTGGACATATTCAAATAAAATGCCAAAATATTTTCCATAAAAAAGGAGAAACAAAAATGGCAGAGAAAGTAAATTCCATTGATTTTCTGGATAAAATAGTCACGGTAAAAATGGACAGACCGATTGGTGCAAAGCATCCCAAACACGGTTTTGTCTATCCCATAAATTATGGGTATATTCCAGACACTATATCGGGTGATGGCGAAGAATTAGACGCATATATAATCGGTCCAACCGAACCTTTGGATGAATTTACCGGTCAATGTTGCGCGATAATTCACAGAACCAACGATGATGACGATAAATTAATAGTCGTACCAACCGGCACAACCATTGACAACGAAACAATCGAAAAAACAACCGATTTCCAAGAAAAATGGTACACTCATGTGATAATAAGAAATAAATAAAAAAACAACCGCCCATTTGGGCGGTATTTTTATTTGTTATTCACTTTCAAGAAAACTTTCTTGCCGCGTTGGACCATTATTGAATCACGCGGATTCACGACATAATCTTTATCGGTAATCTTTTCGCCATCGATTTGAATACCGCCCTGTTCTACCATGCGGCGCGCTTCGGATTTAGAATCAAACAACTTAACCGCGACCAAGAAATCAATAATGCCCATTGGTGCATCCATTTTCAAATCAAAACTGGGCGCATTAGCCGAAACGCCACCGGCAAACAAAGCCGTTGCTGCATCTTCTGCTGCACGTGCCGCATCCGTTCCGTGCGCAATTTCAGTCGCCGCAAAAGCCAAACGTTTTTTAACTTCGTTTAATTCTGCCCCTTGCTTTTTAGACAATTCTGCGATTTCTTCCAATGGAATTTCAGTAAATATTTTCAAAAACTTTTCCACCAAATCATCCGGCGTATTGCGGAAATATTGATAATATTCATATGGGCTTGTTTTGTCTTCATTAACCCAAACAGCATTTCCTGCGGATTTACCAATTTTGTTTCCATTTGAATCCGTCAACAATGCAGTAGATAAAACATAGGCTTCCTTGCCACATTTTTTACGAATTAATTCAATTCCCATAACAGCATTGCCCCATTGGTCTGCACCACAAAGTTGCAACATACAATTATATTTTTTATAAAGCGTTAAAAAATCTACCGCTTGGAAAGTCATATAATTAAATTCCAAAAAAGACATTCCGTTTTCCAAACGCTTTTTAACACTTTCCATAGACAACATCCGCGGAATAGTAAAATCTAGACCATACTGAGCCAAAAAATCCAAATGCGAATAAGTCTTCATCCAATCATAATTATCAACTGTAATCGCATCACTTTGTCCATCACCAAATTTCAAAAATTTAGAATAAGATTTTTTCAACCCAGCCACATTTTTTGCTAAAACTTCTTCACTCATCATTGGACGCCCAGTATCGCGCCCACTTGGGTCACCTATTCTACCTGTGGCACCGCCAACCAACATAATTGGTTTATGTCCATATTTTTGGAGCCATCTCATCATCATAATTGGAACCAAATGCCCGACATGTAAAGAATCAGCAGTTGGGTCAGAGCCCAAATACACAGCGATTTTATCATCATTTAATAAATCTTTGACCGCATCCATATTTGAACATTGATTTATAAAACCACGTTGTTCCAATTCTTGCAGTAAACTATCCGCCATATTCTTGTCCTTTGTTCAATAACCGTTCGCGAAACTTTTGTTCCAGTTCTTTTTTATATTTCTCGGTAAGCACTATTCGTCTGGTTTTGACCCTTTGACCAAAAAAATAAAATTCCCGTTCTATGATAGTAATATCCTTAGAAACTTTGATAATTTTGGTTGTCGGCATGTGCCACCTCTTGATATATACAACCAAAATATCACAAATCCAAACAAAAATAAACTATTTTTGTTTGGCATTTTGTAAATTGGCAATCGTCAAATTTAATCTTCTTTGATGCCGAGATGCACAATCAAAATACATAACATGAGTACCTGTTTTTGATGTATAGTAACGGATAATATTTGAACGTTTTACCAAAACATTATCGTTTTTCATCATTTTTCCTCCTTTTTTTGTTTTGACTTAAAAACCGCGCCTTTAATCAAAGCGCGGCTTTGTCTTTTGCTTTGATTAAGCTTAGCCTAACATTTTTGCAACTTCGTCAGCCAAGTTATCTTCGCGTTTTTGGATTCCTTCGCCCAAGACATAATACGCATAACCAGCCAATTTTCCGCCATGTTCCGCGATAACATCTTTAACTTTCTTAGAAGGATCCATAACAAATGGTTGTTCTTCCAAAACGGATTCAGCATACCATTTTTGAATACGACCATCGACCATTTTTTCAACGATGTTTTCAGGTTTGCCTGCTGTCGCACCAGATTCAATGAAAACTTTCTTTTCACGTTCAACTGCCTTTGGATCAACATCAGCAATTGTCATAAATTCTGGTTTATTTGCAGCGATATGCATTGCGATTTTGTTACCAATTTCATCAATTCTAGAATCATCGCCATTAATTGCAACTACTACACCAATTTGTCCCATTCCAGGAACCAAAGCATTGTGAACATAAGTATAAATATGATCACCATTTACTTTGGCAATACGGCGCAAAGACATATTTTCACCGATAGTAGAAATTGTTGCAGCGATATCATCTTTGACAGCATTCAAAGTTGCTTCGAAATCGCCAGACAATTCCAATGCCTTGTTTGCAACATCAGCAACCAATTTTTGGAATTTGTCATTTTTCGCAACAAAGTCTGTTTCTGCGTTCAATTCAACAACACAGCCCATATTGTCGCATTTAACAACTGTCACCAACCCAGAAGCAGCGACACGACCCGCTTTGGAAGCAGCCTTTACAATACCCTTTTGACGCAACCAATCTGCAGCGGCTTCGATGTCACCATTGTTTTCAACCAATGCTTTTTTGCAATCCATCATACCTGCGGAAGTTTTTTCGCGCAGTTCTTGAACTAATTTTGCTGTTACTTCTGCCATTTGTATTTCCTTTCTTTAATAGGTTATTATTTGTCGGCTTTGTCTGCCAATTTGCTGCGGCGAACTTCACGAGCCTCAGAAGTTTTTGTTTTTTGTTTTGCTTCTTTGACTTTGATGTCGTGTTCGTATTCTTCAGCAGCCGCTTCTGCGTTATCAGTTGCTTCTTTTTTACCAGCAGCACCGCCCAATCTTTTTTCGATACCAGACAAAATAGCATCTACGAACAAATCGCAATATAATTGAGTTGCACGAGATGCATCATCGTTTCCTGGAACTGGGTAATCAACCAATTCTGGATTCGCATTAGTATCGCAAATAGCGATTGTTGGAATATCCAAATTTCTTGCTTCGTGAACAGCATTCAATTCACGTGGCACATCAATAACAATCATTGCCTGTGGAATGCCGTGCATTTCCAAAATACCACCAAAGATTTCACGCAATTTAGCAACTTCTTTGGTCATAACACCAACTTCCTTCTTAGTTAAACCCAATTTGTCAGCATTAGCAATATCGTTTTCCATTTTTTTCAAACGACGAATGCTTTGAGAAACTGTTGTCCAGTTAGTCAACATACCACCCAACCAGCGATTGTTAACATAATATTGACCGCAACGTTCTGCTGCATCTTTAACAATATCTTTTGCTTGGTGTTTAGTAGCAACGAACAAGATTTTTCCACCTGCTGCCGCGATTGCTTCCAAAGCAACCAAAGAGCGATGCAACAAAGGTGCTGTTTTGTTCAAATTGATAATATGAATTTTATCTTTTACGCCATAAACATATGGTGTCATCAAAGGGTTCCAACGACGAGTATGGTGTCCAAAATGAACGCCTGCTTCCATCAATTGTTTCATAGTAAATGTTGGCAATGCCATGATTTTTATCCTTTTTTTCTGTTGTTATCCTCGGTCAGCAGATGTAAACAAACCAGATATCTGGACAGAAATTATATCCGCTGCCTGTGTTCTTCGCATCAAATGCGTGTCCCCATAATACACAAAACTTTCGCTAAAATCAAGTGTTTTTTAATATTTTTCAAATGATTATTGAGATTGACGCAATTGCCAGCCATCAAAAATATAACCCGTGCGTGCAGACGGAGGATTTGGAATAACAAAAGGTTCCCCATATGTACAAGATATCGCATTTGTTCCAGAAACATCAATAACGGTTCCACCATTTGCTTGACTATTGTTATACCACGTTAAATTGATTATATTTGCATCACAGTGTGCCAAAACATTATTGTTTGTCGCAACATAAGTATACCCAGTATCACAAGAATTTGAATCAGCAGGAACACATGTGCTTGTTCCTCCATAATAATATCTGCCAGAAAAAGCCGTAGCATGTGGAACCTGTGTTGTCGTACAAGATGCATAACAATCTGTTTGCGCATTAGCGCCAGTATCTGACAAAGGGTATTCGTTCGAACACGTATTACGCGCAGCAATAGAACCATAATTTATTGTGGATGCCGCCGCCCAATACCCAACACCAACATTTGCGCATTGACCGCTGCCAAAGGCATCACCATCTTGACCCGGATAAAAGTTACCGCTACCTGCATTTGTGTATAAAGTTTCTGTGACCTTATCATACATACCAAGTACTCCGTCAATGTTTCTGCGAACAGGGATAAAGTCACGAACAAGTTGACCATTGTCGTATAACTTTGCACTGTATATCCGTATCGTAGCGCCTTCGTTTTGCATAAGATTGTTATCACGATTTC
>JAFXVM010000016.1 GCA_017524525.1 Alphaproteobacteria bacterium
ATAAAAACGGAGTTTGTTAATACGACTATGAGTTTGTGTTCGCAAATAAAGTGTAGCGAACACATTACGAATGCCCCGCAGGCATTAGCCGAGGGAGTTTTTATAGATTTTTATTGTTGTGTATCGAGGCAAATACCCCCCCCTTCGGCTGCGCCGCACTCCCCCATGCTGGGGGAGAACCTAGCCCGCTGGGCGGGAATTATTATTTGCCCAAACAAAGTCTTTGAAATGTCATATCGGCGATTTCGTTCGTTGTTATTACGCCAAGAATTTTCCCAATTGCATCGCCTGCGCGACGGACATGTTCTGCGAATATATCGTAATTGCCGTCATATTTATCTAGTGCGCTTTGAAGTTCGCTGACCGATTCGTTTAATAATTCATAAGTGCGTTCATTAATCGCCAGTTTAGATTCGCCGTTCCCCATTAATTCATGCATTTTTTCTTTGATTGTTTTTAATAACTTATCAAATCCTGTATTGTTTTTCACAGATGTATAAATAACGCGTTTGCTGGTTTTGCTTTTTAATAAATCAGATTTATTTATGATTGTGATGCCGTCCGTTTTTAATTCCTGTGGCATTTCATTATATACATATAAAATTAAATCCGCATTTTCGATTTCGTTATGGGTGCGTTCGATTCCTATTTTTTCTATTTTGTTGCGCGATTGGCGGATTCCTGCGGTGTCGGACAGGTTTACCAGATATCCATCAATGTCTATTTGTTGTGAAACTACATCACGTGTAGTGCCAGCAATACTTGACACTATGGCGCGGTTAGACCCAACCAATTTATTAAATATAGACGATTTTCCAACATTGGTTTTTCCAACCAAAACGATATTGAATCCGTTTTGTATCGCACGCGAAGCACGGCTTTGGGATAGGGACGATTTTATTTCTTCCAACAATTTTTTTGTTTTGTTCAATATTTTTTTATCAATGTTTTTTGGTAATTCGTCATCAGCATAATCAAGAATTGCCGCGCTGTATGCAGATATTTCAATCATAGATTCGCGCCAATTATTATAAATAATCGAATCGTGTCCGGTTAAAGACCGCAAAGCGCTTTGCCTTTGTTTGTCAGTCTGGGCATCCAAAAGTGCAATCAAGCCATCTACATCGGTCAAATCCATTTTGTTATTATAAAAAGCGCGTCTTGAAAATTCACCGCGATTTGCGATGCGACAACCGTGGTTGCGCAAAAATTCAAAAATTTTATTTATAACAGCAGGACTGCCGTGACTGTGAATTTCAATAATGTCTTCGCCAGTAAAAGAATAGGGTGCGTTAAAATAAATCGCAATGCATTGATCAATTAAATCACCATTGTCGTCTTTGAGATTCGTAAAGTACGCATGACGCGGTTCAACCCCCCTCCGGCTGTGCCGCACTCCCCCACTGGGGGAGAATATTATCTGTTTTGCCAAATCAATTAAGTTTTGACCAGAAATGCGAATAACTGCGACCCCAGATTTTCCATGTGCAGATGACAAAGCAAAGATAGTGTCGTTATTCATATTTTTATTTCCCGCTTATTTCTTTTAATGCCATTGGAACCAATTTAGAAACATCTAACATAGGATTATTGGATACCAGTTTTTGTGCCATATCTATTATATCCATGCGTCTGTAACCCAAACTTTCCAAAGCCGCCAATAAATCAGGCAATGCGCCATTAGTTTCACCACCAAAATCAAAATTGCCACCACCCATTTTGTTCTTTAATTCAACAATGATTTTTTCAGCAACTTTTTTCCCAACCCCGGGCGCAGTTGCGATAGTTTTTGCGTCCCCAGTTGCGATAGCAGTCATCAATGTATCTGTTTTGATTGTTGCCATTATGGCAAGGGCTACTTTGGGTCCAACGCCAGAAACGGTCGTTAATTGGTTGAATAAATTTTGTGCCGCGATAGTGGAAAATCCAAACAATCTTATGGAATCTTCGCGAACAATGGTTTCTATCCAAAGATTGGCGGGTGCTTTCAAAGTGAAGATTTCAGGCGTATAGACTTTGTATCCAACAGAACCTGCCATTAAAATTACAAATCCATCACCAATATAATCAATTACACCTTGCAATTTTCCAATCATCTGTTATCCTTTTAGCGTAATTTTAATACAATTTAATCAAAAGGTCAAATATGAGTGGACACAGCAAATGGCATAACATCCAACACAAAAAAGGATTGGTTGATGCAGCGCGCAGCGGTTTGTTTACAAAACTGGCACGTGAAATAACTATGGCGGCAAAATTGGGCGATAAAAATCCAGATAATAACCCAAGATTGAGATTAGCAATTTTACAAGCACGTAAAAATTCTATGCCTAATGACAACATTAAACGCGCTATTGAAAAGGCTTCTGGTTCTAATACAGATAATTTCGTGGCGGTGCGTTACGAAGGTTATGGTCCAAATGCTGTGCCTGTGATTGTAGAGGCTTTGACAGATAATCCACGCAGAACAGTTCCCGAAGTTCGCAATATCTTTGCTAAAAATGGCGGAAATATGGGTGAAGAAGGATCTGTTGTATTTATGTTTTCACATGTGGGACAGATTATGTATCCTGCATCCATTGGTAAAACAGAAGATGAAATGATGGAATTGGTTATGGAAGTGGATGCTGATAATTTGGAAAGCAGCGAAGAAGGCTTTATCATCACAACCAAACCAGATAATTTTATGAATGTCCAAAAGGCTTTGGCTGATAAATTAGGCGAACCAGAAAATGCTGAATTGACATGGATTCCAAATATGCCTATGGATTTGGACGACGAAGCGTATGCCAAAGTTGAAAAGTTGGTAGATGCGCTGGATGCTAATGATGATGTTCAAAAAGTATTCACGGCGGCCGCATAAATTAAATATAATTATTCATCTGCTGGTTGTTGGTTTGCTCATGTAGGTTTACTACACTTCGCTTACCAACAACTTCGCATCTAAACAATTCTATTTAATTTAACAACGGCGCATCTGCGCCGTTTTAATTTATTTTATAAAAAACCGCCGATTTGGCGGTTTTTTGATTTTTTATTAACCTTTTATTGATTTGCAGGTTTTGGTGTTGCTTGGTTAGCAGCCGCCTTTTGTCTTTGTTCATAAAGGTCTGCAAAATCAACTGGTTGCATTGTAAATGCTGGGAATCCAGATTCTGCTGTTAATCTGGTCACCATTGCGCGAACTGATGGGAACAATAATGTTGGGACATCAATCAACAATGTTTTCTTTTTTGTTTCTTCGTCTTTTTCTTCGTATTGAACCATTCCGGTATATGTAGATTCAATCATAAATATTGTTTTATTGTCTTTTTCCAATTTAGAATGAACTTTGGTAATCAAATCGACCATAAATAAATTGTTGTCAGCACCCTTGATATTGATATCAATGTTGATTTCAATTTTTGCCTGACCATTGTCTTGTTTAAAGAATAATTCTGGTACATTTGGGCTTTCGAAAGAGATGTCTTTTAAGAATTGAGATATAATATTAAACTTTGGCATAACATTTGCTCCTTTTTTTATCCTCGGTTTTATGATAATATAGCATTAAGAATTTATTTTTACAAGGGGGGGATGCAGAAAATGTTAAATTTATGTAAAATAGTTAAATTTGTTGGATTTTTGGGAATTGTTATATCTATGGCAGGGTGCGATTTGTCGGTAAAAACCTATGACGAGGATAATTCTAGATTACCTTCGAACTTGCGGGCGGTGTCGTATTCTTCTTTGCCGGGATGGCGCGATGATGATGTCCGGTATGCACTTCAAGCGTTCCGTAATACCTGCAAAGCCAAGATTCAATACAAAGGTTCTGTGGTGCCAGATGTCAATTTATTACAGGAAAAATGCAACATGTTGCCCAGCAGTACTGCTGATATTGCTACTGTGCGGGCTTGGTTTGAATCGCATTTCCAGCCGTATCAGGTTTATAATGAAAAGGGTGGCAAGACTGGGACTTATACCGGATATTATTCGCCTGTGATTGCGGGGTGCAGAAAACAAAGTGCAAAGTGTAATGAACCGATTATGGGGGTGCCAATCAATGGTGTTAATTACAAAGGTGTCGCCAAAAAGGACATCGTGAACAAGAAAATAGGGCGCGTTCTTTATTGGGCTAATATAGTAGATGTACAAAATTTACAAATCCAAGGAAGTGGTATGTTGAAATTAGAAGATGGGTCTTTGGTGAAACTTAATTTTGCGGCAGTAAATGATATGCCGTTTAAATCTATTGGTGGGCAATTGCAAGAAAGGGGTATTAAACCTGCGGGGGGGTATAGTGCTGATGCGGTGTGGACACATTTGAAACAAAATCCAAAATTGGCAAAAGAAGTTATTTACAATAATCCGCGATATGTTTATTTTTATGAATCGCCGCAACATAGTGTGATTGGAAAACTTGGAACACCACTTTCAAAAATACGAAGTGTTGCGATGGATGATTCGTTGTATACATTGGGATTGCCTGTATACGTGAATACTACTTTGTCGGATGGTCGTCCGTTTAATCGTTTGATGATTGCCCAAGATACAGGTGGCGCGATTAAAGGATGGATACGCGCAGATATATTCTTTGGGTCTGGGGATGAAGCGTACAAAGTTGCACACGGACAACATTCGCAAGGGCAGATGTTTATTTTGATGCCAAAGGTTTATACTTATGTCAAACCAAGATAAGAAAATAAATATGGATGTTCGAAAATCGCGACCGCAGACTTTGGCTGCTGTGTTTGGTGGTTTTATGGAATTATTGGGTGGACGCGTTGCTGATGCTGATTTGGCAAAAAATTGGGACAACATAGTTGGCAAAGATATTTCAAATATTGCAAAAGTTGTTGCTGTGAAAAAGACCAGAGATAAAAAATTAAATATAGTATTGCGTCCTGTGTCGCCTGCGTTCGCGCTGGAATTATCGTATAAGAAAGAAGAATGTAAAAATAAGATTAACAAATATTATGGTCGTGATGCTGTGGATAAAATAATAATCAGGAAATAATATGAAAAGAATTTTAGGAATCGATCCTGGGCTTTTGCATACTGGTTGGGCAATTATAGATGTTGCTGGTTCAACACGTAAATATATTGCCAGTGGTGTTATTTTACCACCTGTAAAAATTGACTTTCCAAAAAGATTGGCTTTTATTTTTAATGGTATTAATGAATTGTGTGAAAATTTTAAGCCGGATGAATGCAGTATTGAAATTATATTTGTTAATAAAAATGGAAAAACAACACTTTTGTTAGGACACGCACGTGCTGCGGCAATTACGGCGGTTGCAAACAAAGATATACCAGTGTTTGAATATGAACCAAACAAAGTGAAAAAGGCTTTGACTGGGATGGGACATGCGGATAAAGATCAAATTTATAAAATGTTATCTATTTTGTTGCCGGGCGCTCATCCAAAGACGGCGGACGAAAGTGATGCCATAGCGATTGCGTTAACTCATGCGAACACTTCGCGATTTGGATAATAAATTTTTCTGTTTATTAAATTTTAAATTGTTGTTATGCTAGTTAACAGAAGGGATTAAATGGCAAGAGAAAAATATCTTTCTATGCGAGAAAATGTTAGCGGATTTTCGTTTGCGAATCTGGGGTTGTTTACTGGATTTGGCAGCAGTGTGGTAAGTGCTGTATATTCCTTGGTTTTGTTTGGTATTTTTAAATTATTTTTTAATGAAGAATTGGCATCAAGTGCGGTTGGTATTTATGCTGCAGTTATTGCTGTTTTTTCTATGTGTGTGGGGTTGTTTTCAGCGCAAATATTACATTGGTTTACGAAAACCAGATTGTTTGGAATGGTGTTAACATTACTGGGCGCGTGTTATTGTATGATGAGTTTTTCTGTAAAACCCGGGACTTTTATAGCATTAGATTTTGTAGCTCAATTTGCGGTGACTTTGGCAAATATGTTATTACCACTTTTTATATCTGATTTTTCCAAAGGCGTAGGAATGGAAAAATTAAATGCGCGATATTTGCTTTGGGTTAATATTGGGGCATTAGTGGCACCTGTATTTGCAATGAGTGTGGTTTCTTTCTTCGGTGGCAATTACAGAATGCCTTTGTTGGCGGCGGGCATGGTGTATTTTTCAGGATTACTTTTCTTTAAACATTTTGGAATTGTTCAGGTCGATAAAATTATCAAAAAGGTTAATATGCGTAGAACTTTGCGTGCGCTTCGTATAAATGCGCTTGCGTTCTTCAAGCAAAAAGGCATGATGCGTGCATATACGGTGAATTTTGGCTATTACGCGTTGCGTTCAATGCGTTTGTTATATGTGCCGATTGTTGTTATTGAAAACGGTTTCAGCAGTGAAGTTTTGGGTATTGTTTTGTCGTTGGGGATAATACCATACATAATCATAGAATCTTTTATTGGGCGACTTATAAAAAAATACGGTGTTAAGATTTGGTTAAAACTTGGTTTTTTATCATTTGCGGTGTTTTCAATTTTGGCGACTTTTGTGACGGGTTATGCGCTGCTTGCTATATTTGTGTTATGGCAAATATCAGGTGCGTTTATGGAAGCGGCACACGATTTGTTATTCTTTAATAATATGCCAAAGACACAACAGTCAAGATATTATGGCGTTTTTAGAACTAGTGTTAATTTACCCTATATTATTGCGCCAATATTTGGTGCAATATGCATAGCGGTATTTAATTCTACTTCTGCTGTGTGGCTGATAACAGCGACTATGGCGGTTTTGTCAACAATCGTTTTGTGCTCTCGTCGATAAAATAATAAACCTTGCGTTCAGGCTTTTTTCTTTGTATGATTTTGGTATAAAACGAAAGGGGTATTTTATGGCTAAGAAAGAAGCAGTCAAAGAAACAGCGCCAGCAAAAAATCCGGCTTTGGAATCTGCGCTGGCACAAATTCAAAAACAATTTGGTAAAGAAGCCATCATGAAAATGGGTGATGGTTCACAACAAAATATCGAAGCAATTTCTTCGGGGTCTTTGGGGTTGGATATCGCGCTTGGAATCGGTGGTTATCCACGCGGGCGCATCGTTGAAATTTATGGACCAGAAAGTTCTGGTAAAACAACCCTTGCTTTGCATGCTGTTGCCGAAGCACAAAAGAAAGGTGGCACCTGTGCTTATATTGATGCGGAAAATGCTTTGGATCCGTCATACGCAAAAAAGTTAGGTGTTGATGTCGCAAATTTAATTATTTCGCAACCTGATTCAGGTGAACAGGCTTTGGAAATTGCTGATACGCTTATTAAATCTGGGGCTGTGGATGTTGTTGTAATTGATTCTGTGGCGGCTCTTGTGCCAAAGGCTGAATTAGAAGGAAACATCGGTGATTCTTTCGTTGGAACAACTGCGCGTTTGATGAGTCAATCTTTGAAAAAGTTGGCAGGCAGTGTTTCACGCAGCAATACACTTTTAATCTTTATTAACCAGATTCGTATGAAAATTGGTGTTATGTTTGGAAACCCTGAAACAACATCTGGTGGAAATGCGTTAAAATTCTATGCGTCTGTGCGTCTTGATATTCGCAGAACTGGTGCAATCAAAGACAAAGAAAATATTGTTGGAAACGAAACACGCGTTAAAATTGTTAAAAACAAAGTTGCGCCACCTTTTAGAACTGTTGATTTCAAAATTATGTATGGCGAAGGTATTTCTAGAATAAGCGAAATTTTGGATATGGGTGTAAAATATAACTTTATCGAAAAGGCTGGTTCTTTCTATTCTTATAATAATGAACGCATCGGGCAGGGCGAAGCGAACGCGCGTCAATGGTTAAAAGATCATGAAGACGCTCAAAAAGAATTGCTTGATAAAATTATGGCAAAATCTAATGGAATTGCAGAAGAAATGACTACTGGTCCAATGGAAGATGATGAAGGCGTTGCAGATGGGGACTGATTAGATAAAAGGAGTGTTTTATGAACTTGGCAAGGTTTTTTGCGGTAAGCAGTGTTGTTTTGCGTGGCCATATTTTTAATCCGCTTTGGTATAGCCGTCAAAAAAGACGCGCTATACGTAGCAATGTTATTTCGCAAATAATACCGCGTTATTTTAAACGCTATTTGCCAAGTGCGGCTGCTGTCAAAGAGACCAAAGTTATTAATAATGACAAAAACGAAAAAATCTTTTCTTTGTGGTTGCAGGGTGAAGAAAATGCGCCTGCGCTGGTCAAAGCCTGTTATCGCAGTGTGCGCAGGCATTGTAAACAGGAATTGGTCGTATTAGATGCAAAAACTGTGTTTGATTATATTTCTTTGCCAGAAGAAATAGTCCAAAAATATAAAGATGGCAAAATAGGGCATGCACATTTTGCTGATATTTGTCGTGTTGAATTACTTTATGAACATGGCGGTTTTTGGTTGGATGCAACGGGTTTTGTGACTGCGCCGATTCCAGATTGGATAGTCGATACAGATTTCTTTATGTTTTTGACTGGGCACGCAGGCAGTCCGTACAGTTTTTGCCAAAACTGTTTTATTCGTGCAAGAAAAGGCGCATATCTTTTGGCGGCTTGGCGTGCGATGATACTCGATTATTGGATGCATGAAAATCATTGTTTTGATTATTTTATGCATCAATTATTATTCAAGACTTTGGTTATGAATGAAAAACGCGCAAAAAAATATTTTGCACAAATGCCGCATGTTGACCAAGATCCTACGCATGCACTTTGGTGGAAATATCAAAACGCCCCGTTTGATAAAAAGATTTTTGACGAAGTGACCGCAGATGCGTTCTTTCAAAAAACGACTTATCGTGGAACAGATAAAATAGTTCCTGGTTCTTTCGCCGATGAAATGATAAACAAAATGTAGGTGTTTGATGTGCCAAAAATATCTGTGATTATTCCTGTGTATAATGGTGAAAAGTATTTGGTGCGCTGTTGGAATACTTTGAAAAACCAAACTATTAAAGATTGGCAGGCGATTTTTGTGGACGATGGCAGCAAAGATAAATCTGGTAAAATTCTTGATGAATATGCTGTGGCGGACAGGCGTATCGTGGTCATCCATAAAAAAAATATGGGTGTGTCTTCTGCACGAAATGATGGTATTAAACAGGCAAAGGGCGAATATATTCATTTTATGGATGTTGATGATGAAATAGATGCTGATTATTATGAAAATATGTTAAAATTCGCAGGCAACAGGGATATTGTATGTTCTGGGTTTGTTTCAAACAGTAAACATTCTTCTGGTCTTGTTTACAAAAAAAGCCGTGTTTTGAAAACATTGTTTGGTAAATTGTTTTGGGGGCAAGCATTGATAAAATCGTTTGTTTGGCGCTATTTATTCAAAACTGAATTTATCAAGAAAAACAAATTGCAATTCGATACATCTTTGATTTCCCAAGAAGATGCTGTGTTTGTATTAAATGCTTTGTTAATTTCTGGGCAAATGGTTATTGTACCAAATACAAATTATCATTATCTGTTTAATGCTGAGTCTGCGCTTAATAAAAAAGGGCGCGAACATCGTGAAAAATTAAAACGACAGTATAAAATTGGCAAACAATTTAGAAAGCAATATGCCAAAGATAATAATGTTATGTTTTTATGGCGATTTAGAAAAATAATTAAACTATTCTTTTGATTAAAGGAGCAACCATGGCGCCAAAGATTTCTATTATAATTCCAATGTACAGAGTGGAAAAGTATTTGCGTAGATGTTTGGACAGTGTTCAAAACCAAACATTTAAAGAATGGCAGGCAATATGTGTTGATGATGGAAGTCCTGATAAATCTGGCGATATAGCAGAAGAATATGCCAAAAAAGATAAAAGATTTGTCGTTGTACACAAAGAAAATGGCGGGCTTTCAGATGCCCGTAATGCTGGTTTTCGGTATGCTAAGGGTAAATATATCATGTATTTGGACAGTGATGATTTTATTCATCCGCAGACTATGGATATTGCGTATAAATTTGCAGAAGAAAATAATTCCGATATTGTTTCTTTTCAATATGACAGGGCGTATCGACCAAGGTTAATGTTGCGGCATTTTTTTCATATGGACACAGATAATGTTGTTCCGCGTGGTATAAACAAGAAATATAATCTTGAAAAAATCAAAACACGTACAACGGATGATGTTTTTAAATTAGCAACTGAAAAAACACATAATAAAACGAATCCTAATCGTAAATGGTTGATTAAGCATTGTCAGGTTTGGAAAAATCTTTATAAAAAATCTTTGATTAAAGACATTCCTTTCATCAAAGGTATAGTATTTGAAGATTTCCCGTGGTGGAGTGAAGTTATGCTGAAAAAACCACTTGTGACAGTGGTGCCTTTGCCTTTGTATTATTATATACCTAATTTTGGTGGAATAGTTTTGTCTGAAAAACAGTTGCGTATAATGAAGTGTTTGTGTGTCGGTATCAAAGAATCATATAAATTGTATGAAAAGAAAGCAGACATAGAACAAATGAAGAATTGGCAAGAAAATTTCCTGTGGTTCTTTGTAAAAAAGGCATTTGGTAAGGTAAAATATCTAAAAACTGATAAAGAGATAGAAGTTGCTCGTGCAGAATTTAGAGAAATGAATCAGTTTGGCGTTTTTGATAATGTTCCAAATGAATGGTATATGTTGCGTGAAAAAATATATGACTTTATAAGAAAATAAAAGTGGCATTAAACCACTTTTATTTTTCAAATTCACACTTGTTTGGGAAACGTTTTTGTAAGAATTTAATATTGTTTTCTGTTGTTTTTGATTTTGTATCGTTAGAATCGTTTATGCAAAATATTGGTGCGTGTTCAATAGATTTACGGTTTTCAAATGCATCAAAACAAAATACAGGGGATTGACGAACTGATTTGTAATGAATTGTGTTGTATATAAAATTAGACAACCAATGTTTGCCAGATTTGTATCCGCGGGCTTTTTTAAATACACCTGTGCCAGAAAATACGCCGTATAGATTAAATATCCATCTTTGAAATTCGTTGCCCGTGCGGAATTTATTTTTGATTTGTTTATTTAAATCGTTTTTTATCATTGGATGATTTTTACATTCTATGATGGAAGATTTTATATATGGGTCAATTCCGTGTGATGGTTTATAGTGTAAACATTTTTTTCTAAAAATTTCTTGGATTTTTAATGCGGATAAAATTAAAGTGCGTGTGTAATTATCGCTTTCATTTAACCACTTATCTACATCTATGCGGCGGTTTTTGTGGTTGTTATATAAAACTATTGCGCGATTGCGTCTGTCAAAAAAGAAATTCGGTTCAAGTTTTTTATTAAAGAAAGTGTCATCATTCATTAAAATGAATTTTTCGCTGAGATTTGGAATATTTGAAATACACATTTCTATGGAATTAGAATTAAATGTGGGAATTGCAGATTTTGGCATAATTTGTTCGTGTGGGACAATTGTGATTTTGGGATTTTTAATATTTAACCATTTGGGTTTTTGATTGAACCCAGTCACAATATAAATATGATTCACCCAATTTACACATTCAGCCACCGAACGCAAAGAGTATTTTAATTCGCCATTATCGCGGTATAAATAATCGTTTTTTTGTTTCGAAACAGACCAAAAATTGCGTGCATCACGCCATTTTTTATCGCCACCATCAACCCATAAATAGACAATATCTATTTTGTTGTTCGACATTTTATATTCCCGATTTTTTGAAACGATTTGGTATTTTTACAACAATTCTCAATCCAAACATGGCGGGTTTGCGAAGCGCATAAATAGGACGAAAATATGTCTGCAAAGTACGTGCGATTGATAGCCATTTTTCAGTTTTTGGTTTTATTTTTGTTACGGCGTTAATTGTTCCGTTTCCGCGTCTTCTAAGATGGTTAATCCAATCTGTACCACGTTTTTTAGCCTTTTGTTCCAGCATATCCATATCAATTGCACCAAAATGAAGAAGATATAAATTTTTATCTATGTGAAAGTTTGAAGCGCGGATGCTGTGAAAACCACTTCCCCAATTTACAGGTTTGTTTATAACGACTGGTTTAGTATAACGAGTGGAAAGCAGCGCATATTCGCGTTGTTCCAGAAATGGTGCGTCTTTGTCTAGAATCGCTTCGCTGTACATGTTTTGTCCAACGTCTAATCCTAAGCCTGAAAGGGTGGTGTTGATTTTTTTATTTGATAAATATTGTGCCAAGTTTTGTTTTGTTGCTGGGTCAACAATCAAGAACTCATCACTGTCGCAGCCAATAACTATGTCGTATTTTTTTAATAATTCATGAGCCAATTTTGATAATTTTTTGATTCTGTATTTGTCCCCAGCACTTCTTGATAATTGTTCATGTTTCAGTTTTGTTATATGTGATTTACCAGCGTTTTCAGGAATTTTTTGGTCGGTTCCATCCAGTAAGATATAAAGATTTTCTGTGCCGAACTGCTTTCCATAGTAGGCAATCCAACGTGATAAAAAGAATTCATCGTCGCGTGCCATGGTTATTGCACAAATTTTTTTGTTTTTTATCATATCGTCTCGTTTTTTATTTTTGTTATTAAATAACTTATATTGCGATAAATTATTTTTAATGGATTAGATGTCAAAAACCATTTCATATATTTTTCACCATAAATACGATTTGTTGTGGATATAACAGATTCAACCGCTGGTTTATCACTGTGATTCAATATGTATTTAATTTGTTTTCCTGTTGCGCCATTGTGTCGTGTAAAAGACATTTTTTTTACAAAAGGGTTCCCGCCTATAAATAAAGATTTAGGGTTGTTATAAGTTTTTCTGCCGTATACAGTGAATATGCCGCCCCAAGAACAGCCGTTTTTAGAAATTATATTAGTAAGCCCGTGTTCGTATTTTATTGTGACACTTATTTTTGTTGGTTGTTTTTCAACACCGCTTATAAATTTATCAAACCAGTTGGATAAAAATATTTTTTTATCCAATTTCACAAACCAAGATTCCATATACGAATGTGTTTCGTGTTTTGCAACAACAATTCCACAGGCATCAAAATTTTTTTCTTCGATTTTATCAAAAATACTTTTTATATCAAACAAAGGACCAAACACAGAATCATTAACTAAATAAACATTTTTGTATTTTTTCAATATCTTTTTATCGCGGGCGTATTGGTAAGCGCGTTTATAAGAGCCAAAATCGTATTCGCCATGTCTTTGCGCAATTGTGTGAATTGCAAAAGGTTTTATTTTTTGAATTTCTGTTTGTGGTAAATCATTATCTATGCAAACAATAACATCACCGTATTTGGATAGTGTTTTAACATAATAAACAAGAGAATCTGCGACAATGTTATCTTTGTCGTACCCAGCAAATAAAAATAATCGAACGGGTTCAGCCATTTCTTTAATCGTTATAATACGACTATACAATTTTTATGTGCACTTTGCAACAAAACAAAAAAACCGCCGTAAAGGCGGTTTTGTTTTTAATCTGTTTCAGCATAACGATACGCTTTTTTTCGTTTTTCGCTGTCTAATTCTTTTTTGCGTAAACGAATCGTTGCTGGGGTCACTTCGACCAATTCGTCGTCTTGGATATAAGATAGTGCTTCTTCCAAAGACATCTTTCTTGGTGGTGCCAAGAATAATTTTTCATCGGCAGTGACAGAACGCACATTAGTTAATTGTTTACCACGAACAGGGTTAACTTCGATATCGTTTTCTTTGCTGTGTTCGCCAACAATCATCCCAGAATAAACTTCTGTTTGTGGACCAACAAATAAAACGCCACGCGGTTCCAAGTTGTGCAATGCATATGTAGTAGTAGAACCTGCTTCCATAGAAACCAAAACACCTGGACGGTATTGAGTGATTGGACCACGATAAGAATCGTATTTATCAAATACGCGGTTCATAATGCCAGTGCCACGTGTGTCTGTTCTAAATTCAGATAAATAACCAATCAAACCACGAGATGGGGCAGAAAATACAATACGCGTTTTTCCAATTCCTGATGGTTTCATTTCAACAATTGTTGCTTTGCGTTTAGTCATTTTTTCAATCACAACACCGCTGAATTCGTCGTCTACATCAATAACGACTTCTTCAATTGGTTCTAATTTTTCGCCGTTTTCATTTGTTTGCATAACAACGCGTGGACGTGATACAGACAATTCAAAACCTTCGCGACGCATTGTTTCGATTAAAATACCGAGTTGTAATTCGCCACGTCCTGATACTTCGAATGCTTCGTTATTAGAACTTTGTGTCACGCGAAGGGCGATGTTTGTTTCTGCTTCGCGGAATAATCTTTCACCAATCATACGCGAAGTTAATTTTTTACCGCTTTTACCAGCCAAAGGCGAAGTGTTTACAAAGAAAGTCATTGTCAAAGTTGGTGGGTCAATTGGCATGGCTGGGATTGGTTCGTTAACACTGGGGTCACAAAGAGTGTCTGCCACAGTAGCTTTTGAAAAACCAGCCAAAACGACAATGTCCCCGGCAGATGCACTTTCGCGGGAAACTTTGTTTACACCTTGGTGTTCAATGATTTTTGTAATTTTTGCGTTTTCAATAAATTCACCAGCCATATTAATTGCTTTTACAGATTGTCCAACACGAACTGTGCCAGATTCAATTTTGCCAGTCAAAATACGACCAACATAAGGGTCTGCTTCCAATGTTGTTGCCAACATAGTGAAAGGTGCATCCAGTTGACATCTGGTGCCGTTGCAATCAGGCGCAGGAACATGATCGACAATTAATTGGAAAAGTGGTGTTAAATCTTTTTTGGGATTATCAATATCTTTTAAATCACGAATCGCCCAACCATCGCGACCGCAAGCATAAAGATATGGGAAATCAAGTTGTGAATCTGTTGCGCCAAGTTTGTCGAACAAATCAAAAGTTTCTGTTAAAACTTCGTCTGGTCTGGCATCCCCGCGGTCTATTTTGTTGATGCACACAATAGGGCGCAGGTTTAATTTTAATGCCTTGGATAATACGAATTTAGTTTGTGGAAGAGGGCCTTCAGCACTGTCAACCAAAAGCACGACGCCGTCAACCATAGATAAAATACGTTCTACTTCGCCACCAAAGTCTGCGTGTCCTGGGGTATCTACGATATTGATTTTGTATTCGCCCCATTGAATAGATGTGGGTTTAGCAGAAATTGTAATTCCGCGTTCGCGTTCGATGTCGCCACTGTCCATAACGCGGTCTTCGACATGTTCGTTTTCACGGAAAGTTCCAGCTTGTTTTAACATATTGTCGACCAAGGTGGTTTTTCCGTGGTCAACGTGTGCTATGATAGCGATATTACGTATTTTCATCTTTTTACTTCTTTTATTGTTTTTTGCGCAAAGCAATAAATTATACTATATTTTTCAATTTTCAACAAATTATATTATAAAAATTGACAATTGCAACAATTTTGTCTATATTATGTATATACAGTCTGTATATACAAACAAAAAGAGGTTGCAAAATGCTTATAATTAACATAGATAGAACTGTTGAAGTGTTGTTAAACAAATACGTGCAGCATTGTGCAAGGGTTTTGGAAAACAAACGCAAAAGTTTTGCAAAAATGAAGGATGTGACAGATTTAGAACGTGATGCATATAATGAAAGTTTGAAATCTTATGAATTTTTAAAAGAAGTCGCAAAAAATCCAAAAGCGTATTTGTATTCTGGTCAAGATATTTTCTTTACTAAATTACAAAATGGGGAATCTTTGTATTCTAAATTACAGCATGTTATAAATAATGATTTTGGTAATGGCAAATCTTTGTTGGTTCGTTTGTGTGAAGCAATCGCGCATCATGTATCCAGCCCTTTTGAAAACAAAGGTGATTGGGAATATTGGTCTGGCAAAGGTGATATGGATGCTGAACAGATTTTAAAAATAAACAAAATAGTGAATTTATTGGATGCAAATGATTTTGCTAAATCTTTAAAAGACATTTTGCCAGTGCGCGCCTTTGTTCCACGTGAAGCAAAAGTAAAATAAAAAATCGCCCAAATGGGCGATTTTTTTAATGTTTTCCACCAATCTTTGTTCTGCCACCCATCAAAGGTTGTAATTTTTTTGGAATATTCACGGATCCGTCTGCGTTTTGGTGGTTTTCTATAATTGGAACCAAAGCGCGCGGCAGGGCGATTCCTGTGCAATTCAGGGTTGCGACAAATTTCACTTCGCCTGTGGCGTTTTCGCGATAACGGGTATTTATTCTGCGTGCTTGGAATTGCCCAATTGATGAACAAGAACCTAATTCGCGATAAGAATTTTCACTTGGGAACCATGCTTCGACATCGTTCATTTTAACTTTGTTAAATCCCATATCCCCAGTAGAATTTGCAATTACACGATAAGGTAATTCAAAATCTTCCATCAATTCGCACATATTATTCAGTATAAATTCATGCATTTCGTCACTTTGTTCTGGTTTACAAAATATGTATTGTTCAACCTTGTTAAATTGATGTACACGGACGATTCCGCGGGTGTCACGACCTGCGGCGCCTGCTTCTTTGCGAAAACATTGTGAAAAACCAGTATATTTTATTGGTAATTCATTTTCGTTTAATATTTCGTCAGCATGCAAAGAATTTAAAATAATTTCTGATGTGCCTGCCAAACATCTGTCTGTGTTTGTCAACATAAATACATCGTCGTTCATCACAGCCAAATCAGAACCCATAAAATGTCCCGCGTTAAATATTGTTTGCGGTTTTGTGATAGATGGACATTCAATGTATTTGAATCCTTTGGCAATTAATTTTTGAATTGTATAAGTTTGTACAGCCAAATCTAATTCAGCCAATTCACCACAAAGTGCATAAACACGTGTGCCACAAATATTTGCAATTTTTTCTGGCATCCACCAACCGTTCATGTCTAACAGTTCCCATTGTGGACGTGGTGTAAAATCAAATTTTGGAATATCGCCTATACGGCGGATTTCAACGTTAGCAGAATCATCATCACCGATTGGTGCAGATGCATCTGGAATTTGTGGAACGCGATGAAGTAAGTCGTTAAGAACCACTTCTTTTTCAGCCAATTCAGCCATATCATTTGCGATTTCTTCGCTTATTGCTTTTGATTTAGCAATTAACGCAGCCTTGTCAGAACTGGTAGGTATTTCTTTAGATATTTTATTTTTTTCAGCAGTTTTTGTTTGTGTTATCGTTTTTAATTCACGAACACGAACATCTAGTTTTAAAATATCGTCAACGACATCAGGAAAATTTTTAACCTGACATGCTTTTTTTACGATATCCGGATTTTCACGAATAAATTTTATATCTAACATTTTTAATACCTTTTTTATTCCTTGGAATTTATGTAAGCAATCGCATCCATAGCAGCACTGCAGCCTGTTCCAACAGCAGTCGCAATTTGCATTTTGATATTGCTTTTCACATCACCTGCAACAAACATACCCTTTGGTAATGCTTCGGTTGCCAGACGTCCCATATCGTCGCGTTTGATATTTTCAGATAAATAATCTGTGTTTGCTTCGTGACCAATAGCAACAAAAATACCGTCTGTTTCAATGTCTTTGCCGTCTGTAGTAGTTGCAATCAGTTTATCACAATCGTCTTTCTTTTTGATAGATTTTAATTCTGTGTTGAAAATACATTCTATATTTTCACGTTCTTCGACACGTTCGCGCAATACTGCTTCTGCACGGAAGAATTCAGATTTACGATAAATAATTTTCACGCTTTTTGCAATGTCTGCCAAATAAAGCGCATCGTTTAATGCAGCGTTTCCGCCACCAATTACCAATACATCGCGTCCATTATAAAAGAAACCGTCACATGTTGCACAATAAGAAACGCCGTGTCCAAATAATTCACGTGCCCCGTCTATTTCCAAGCGACGAGCAGATGCCCCAGTTGCCAAAATAATTGTTTTTGCATCCAAATTTTTGCCGTTATCGCACACAACAGTGAAAGTTTCGTCATCATTAAATTTAATATCAGTGCTGGACGCGAATTCAAATTTTGCACCGAAAGATTCTGCTTGCTTTTTCATAAACATAATTAATTCCATGCCAGAACCAGCCCAGCCTGGGTAATTTTCAAGTTTTGCGATTTCACCAGTTTGTCCGCCAAGTGAAGCCCCCGCCAAAACCAAAGTGCTTTTTTTTGCGCGTCCAGTATAAATTGCAGCGGTTAAACCCGCAGGTCCAGAACCAAGTATTATTGTATCGTACATATCTTTTCCTATCTTTTTTACCAGTCAAGCATAGCATAAAAACCATATCTTGCAAATATAAAATAGGTCTAAAAAAATTATTTCTTGAAATATTTTTTCAATGTTTCGTATGCGTTTGTAATACGTGTGAATTCAGCCGTTGATGATTTATCTTTGGCTGTGTCAGGATGATATTTTTTTGCAAGTGCGCGATATTTTGTACCGACTTCACGCCAAGATGCACTGATAGGTAAACCAAATACTTGCAAAGCAGAAACAATTTGTGAAGGTACTGTCTTTTTGGGGGGCATTTTATCAAAAGTAGAACGACCAGACAAAAAATCATTTAAAAATTGAACATATTCCGATTCGTTTTTATTCGCTTTTTCTTTGTCTTTGTCAGCAATGCCAAATGTTTCGCGTTCCCATTCTGCGTCTATTTCGTCAGGTGTCATATTGGCATAATAATTCCAATTTTTATTATATTCAGCAGCATGTTCTTTGCAGAACATCCAATATTCTTTTAAATCGCGTGTTTTTGGAGCGCGGCATGTGCCGGCTTTGGTACAACCTGGATGATCGCATTTAGTTATCATTTTTATATGTCCTTGATTTTATTGTGTGCCAATGGGTGCGCATTTTCGATCGTATCGCGCAATTTTTCCGGTAAAACATGAGTATAAATTTGAGTGGTAGAAATATCTTCGTGTCCCAGCATAGTTTGTATCACGCGTAAATTAGCACCACCTGCCAAAAGATGAGAGGCAAACGAATGTCGCAGAACATGCGGGCTTACGCGGTGAGGGTCAATACCAGCAAGAACAGCGCATTTCTTTAAAATTTTAAAAAAACCGTCTCTGGTTATATGACCAGATTTTGAATTGGTTGGAAATATATATTTAGAATCTATGTCGCCACGAATGTTTAACCATTTATGCAGGGCATCTTGGGCGGCTTCGTGCATGGGTACCAATCTTTCTTTTGCGCCTTTGCCATGGATTAATAATTTATCTCCTAAATTTGCAGATAATGGTAATTCGCATAATTCTGATACGCGCAATCCCGATGCATAGAGCAATTCCAGCATACATTTTAATCTGGCTGATGTTTTTATGTCACCAGATGATGATATTAATAATTCTATTTCTTCAGGAGATAAATATTTAGGAAGTGCACGTCCGCGTTTTGGTAATTCGAGATTATTTGTTGGATTTTTTGTTATGATTTTTTCCAGCATTAAAAATTTGTAAAATGTGCGCAGACTGCTGGCTTTGCGGGCAACAGAAGACGGTTTGTCTGGTAAATGTGATAAATAATTTTGAATATCTTGAGCCGATGCGTTTAACAAATCACCAATGGAATCTTCTGCATGGTGTAAATCAGAAGAATAGGCGGCTAGTGTATTTTTGCCACGACCTTTTTCTGCTGCCAAAGCTTCAAGAAAAATTTCTATGTATTTCATGGGTAAAGAACAATCTCTGTGAATTCGGGGGCAGGTTCAAATGATATTATCATCAAAACCAACAACAAAATTACTATCGCCCAAACTATGTATTTTGTATGATTTTTTTTCTTTCTGTTTAATGGCATGGCAGATTCCTAGATTGTGTCAAAACTGGTTATAAATACACACGCACCCGCAATAATTATTATTTGAGGTGCAACGATTGCTATTAATGGTGGCAGAACACCTGCGTTCCCCAACGCATTAAATAAATTTACAATAAAATAAAGCGCAAAACATGTCAAAATACCTAAACTGAATTTTATTCCAAAACTATAATTTCTGCGCTGTTTTGTTTGAGAAAACGCGATACCTAAAATCACCATTGCTATCATGTTCAAAGGCAAGAAAAACAGAGTCCAAAATTGAACCATGTGTCCGCGCATAGAAACCCCAATGTGATTCATCTTTTTAATAAAACCAGGTAATTGCCAAAATGAAATTTGATCAGGCTGTAAGTATCTATCCAACACAGTTGTCGGTGTTAATTTTGTATCTATGTGTTTAGGTGTTTTTTTCAATACACCTTCGGCATTTATAATTTCTGCTTCGGCAATATCAAATCCATTGGGTGATAAAGTAGCAGATTTTGCAGCAACGCGTTCTTTGATTTTGAAAGTTTCGTCTTGGATTAATATGGTTATATTATCAAAAATTATGTCTTTGTTTTGAGCAACGTGTAAGCCACCAGCGCGTGCCATTAAAAAGCCACTATCTGAAGATTCTCGTAGCCAAATTGCGTTGTCTATCAGTTTTAATTGATGGCCTGTCAAATTGCTCGTAGTGAGTTTTACCGAATATGGATTCACCACCGTTGACGCAAAAATGCCAATTGTAATTGCACCGATAACAAAAGGTTTTGCAATTTGAAACGGTGATAAGCCTGTGCCAGAAATAATTATTAATTCTGAAGATTTAGTAAGATTGTAAAAAGCAACCAATGTCCCCATAAATACAGCCAAAGGTAAAAACATGGGGATATACTCTAGTAATCTTATCCATGTATCAATCAATGTGGATATAGTGTCTGGGTTTGCAGAAAGCCTTTCTACAAAAGTGACCGTGAAAATTACGCCACATACTGTTAACATAACCAAAAAGAAACTCGCAAAAAAGCGGCGTAAAAGGAATAATGTCAAAACATTGGGTTTAAATCTATACATAATACATATTATAATAGTTAGAAATCATAATTGCAAAATTAAATTTTATGTTATATTGTTAACCTTAAATCAAAAGGTGTTAAGTATGGAAAAGAAACCGATTTCTCGCCAGGGCTTTGAAAGCCTGGTCCAAGAATTAAAAGATTTAAAAGAAAACCAAAGGCCAGAAATATTAAAAGTGGTTCAATGGGCGCGCTCGTTGGGGGATTTGTCTGAAAATGCGGATTATAGTGCCGCCAAAGAAAAACAGCGTCATATTGATAAACGAATTCAATTTATTGAATCTACAATTGAAAATGCACAAGTTGTTGATATAGATAATTTGTCTGGAAATCGTGTCGTTTTCGGTGCCAAAGTTATCACAGAAGACGAAGACGGTAATAAGATGGAATGCAGAATTTTATCGGATGTCGAATCTGATGGTCGTATGGTGATATCTTGTACTTCACCTGTGGGACGTGCGCTAATTGGACATTGTGTTGGTGATACTTGTACAGTTAGATTACCAAGTGGTGAAAAAGAATTTGAAATCATAGATATAAAATTCAAGGACTAAGATGTCGATTCGTGTTCTGCCAGATTTTTTGATAAATCAAATTGCTGCAGGGGAAGTTGTTGAAAGACCTGCTAGTGTTGTTAAAGAATTGGTTGAAAACGCGCTGGATGCAGGTGCAAATCAAGTCATCATAGATGTTATTGATAGTGGTCGAACCATGATTTCTGTGATTGATAATGGTCGTGGAATGGAACGCGAAGATTTGGCTAGTTGTGTTTTGCGACATGCGACTTCTAAATTGCCAAATGACGATTTATTGAATATAAATTTTATGGGGTTTCGCGGTGAGGCATTGCCATCCATTGCGTCTGTGTCTGATATGACCATAGATACTTTTCACGTTGGTGGTGAACACGGGTTGCGTTTGGATGCAAATACAAACGAAATAAAACCATCAGATTGGGAAAGCGGTACGCGTATAAGGGTTGCCAATTTATTCGCAAAAACACCTGCGCGATTGAAATTCTTAAACAGTGATAAATCTGAAATGATGGCGGTGCTGGATGTAGTGAAACGTTTAGCTATGGCACGTTGTGATGTGGGTTTTGTTTTGAATAACAAATGGCGTTTCCCAAAAGACCAAGATTTGATTGAACGTGTTATTTCGGTTATGGGCGAAGATGTTCGTGGACAAATGTTGGCAGTTGATGCAAAATCTGGTTCTTCGAACATCCATATTCACGGTTTTATATCCAAACCAACTTTGCGGCGTGCTTCGTCTGTGGACCAATATTTATTTGTAAATGGGCGACCTGTAAAAGATAAAGTTTTGATATCAAGTTTGCGTGCTGCTTATATGGATGTTATGCATGCGCGTGAATTTCCTTTGTGTGCTTTGTATTTGGAATTACCTTCGCGTGAAGTAGATGTAAATGTGTCGCCTGCAAAAACAGAAGTGCATTTTTTAGAACCAACACATGTGCGTGCTTTTATTATTAAAACTTTGCGCGAAACTTTGTCAAAAACTTTGAATGAAAATGTCCCAAACAATGTAATAAAAACAACATCAAATTTTGAAATTCCAATTACAAATAAAATTTTTGATACAGAGATTTTAAAACCAGATTTTTATGCAAAAAAATTTGTTGCTGAAAATGCTGTATACGGACAAAATAGCCGTATACAAGATTTTGATGCGGATAAAAATATAGAAAAAAATGTGATAGATTTTGAATTTGATTTACCGCTGGGGCGTGTGATTGGTCAGTTAAATAACAAATATATCTTGGCAGAAAATAAAAACGGTTTTGTGATTGTGGATCAGCATGCTGCGCATGAAAGAATTACTTATGAAAAATTGCGTAAACATGAAATAAAAACACAGCCACTTTTGACACCTGTGGTTATAAATTTACGAAGCGAAGAAGTTGATGCTGTGTTGATGATAAAAGATGAATTACAACAATGTGGTTTACATCTAGACAGGTTTGGTGATGGTGCAATTGCTATTTTTGAAAAACCGGCTGATTGGGATTTGAATTGGGAAAACGTTTTAAAAGAAATTGCAGATGAAGTTCGTGCTTATGGACATTCTTCGCGATTAAATGAGAAATTACATTTAAAATTGGCTAATTTTGCATGCCATCATTCTGTGCGTGCGGGAAGAAAACTGAATTTTGATGAAATGAACGCACTTTTGCGGGAGATAGAAAACACAGAGCGAGGCGGAGAATGTAATCATGGGCGACCTGTGTACAAGGTAATATCAATAGCAAAAATCGATTCAATGTTTGAACGGATATAACGCGGTTTTTTACTTTACTTATTGATGTTTTTTTACTAGGCTTGTCGTATAAAAAAGGAGATTATTCATGAATGAAACAGTAGAAGTTGTTAACCAAGTCACTCAACAGGCTGGGCAAAATGTGCCTTTGACGCAACCACAGGCTGATGCATGGGGTATGGTTATTTATTGTGTTGTTATAATGGCGATTTTGTATTTGTTTATGATACGTCCAAACAAAAGACGCATGGCAGAATATCAAAAAATGTTGGACAGCATCAAAGTAGGTAATCGTGTGCTGGCCGCTGGCATTTATGGAACTGTTAAAAAAGTGAACGAAAAAACAATAGATATGGAAATCGCCAAAGGCGTTGTAATCGAAGTTAACAAAAACGCTGTGGCAAGTATAGAATAATTTCAGGGGTGCATTATGTTTAAGAAATTGGCTATTATATTTATTTCTTTGTTTGGGATGTTGCTGGCGGTGCCGACGTTGTCGCCGTCTTTGGCGCCATATTTTCCGTCTTGGATTAAACCAATTCCTTTGGGGTTGGATTTAAAGGGCGGCGCACAACTTTTGTTAGAAGTTGATACAGATGTTATGTTGAAAGAAAAGGCAGCGCAATTATATGACGAAGTGCGTAGCGCGATGATAGACAGAAGCAAAGGTGTTATTCGGTTTTCTGAATTGCGTAATGACGGTAAAAGCGTAAGTTTAATTGTTCGTGAAGAAGATGAAGTATCAAAGGCCAAAGGTCGTTTAAAGGGTGTTTTGGGTAATAATGTAGATATTGCTTCGTCTGGTAAGGCTTTGACTGTGTCTTATACTACCAAGGCGCGCGAAGAAATGATTCAAGACGCTATGTCGCGCAGTATCGAAATTGTTCGCCGCCGTATTGATGCACTGGGTACCAAAGAACCGTCAATTCAATCGCAGGGCGGAAAATACATTTTGGTTCAATTACCTGGGGTTGATAATCCTGAACATATCAAAGAATTGATTGGTCAAACTGCAAAAATGTCTTTCCATTTGGTTAATGAAAATATAACTGCTGAACAGTTGCAATCCGGGCATGCGCCAAGTGGAACTATGTTCTTGCAATATATGGATAACCCAGAACAAATGGTGCCAGTATATTCGCGTGTGGAAGTATCAGGGGATAGTTTGAAAAATTCTCAGGCTGATTTTGATCAAAACAATATGCCTGTGGTGACAACTGAATTTGATGCGTCTGGAACGCGTAGATTTGCTAAATTGACCACAGAACATGTTAATGAACGTTTTGCAATTGTTTTGGATGACAAAGTTTTGTCTGCGCCAACGATTCGTGAGCCGATTCCAGGGGGACGCGGTCAAATATCCGGAGGCTTTACATTACAAGGTGCGAAAGATTTGGCTGTGTTGTTGCGCAGCGGTGCGTTGCCAGCCCCACTTTCTGTTATAGAAGAAAGAACGGTTGGGGCAGGATTGGGTGCAGATACGATTGCTACTGGTAAAATTGGCTCTATAGTTGGCGTTATATTTGTGTTGGTATTTATGGCTATGCTGTACGGTATATTTGGTATATTTGCTGACATAGTTTTAGTTGTAAATTTGTTTATGATTGTTGGTGTGTCTGCTTTGTTTGGTGCTACGTTAACATTGCCTGGTATTGCGGGTATTGTGTTGACTTTGGGTATGGCAGTGGACGCGAACATTTTGCCTTTTGAAAGAATCAGGGACGAAGTGCGTGCTGGGACACCGACTTTGCGTGCAGTTGATTATGGATTTGATCGTTCAACCAAAACGGTTATGGACGGTGAATTAACAAATTTGATTTGTGCGTTGATTTTGTTCCAATTTGGCGCTGGTCCAATTCGTGGTTTTGCTGTGACTTTGTCAATTGGTGTTATGACAACTTTGTTTACATGTTTGTTGTTGACACGTGTTTTTGTAGATTATTACATGAACGGCAAAAACAAGAAAATTAGATATATAAGAAACAAATAGTAATAAGAAAGTGCACAGAAGGAGTTAAGTAATGAAACTGCATTTTATGAAATATCGTAAATTGTCGTATTGGATTTCTGCAATTTGCATAGTGTTATCAATATTGTCAATTTTCTTCAAAGGATTTAATTATGGAATTGACTTTTCAGGTGGTATTTCTATGGAAGTAAAACCAACATCTCCTGAATATACTATTGATAAAATGCGACACGATTTGGCAGAATTTAAGCCTGAATTGCAAGCCGTAGATGGTGATGCAATTTTGTTGCGCGTTGGATTGCCAAAAGGTTCAACTGATGAACAACAAAATATTCGTGTGGCTGAAATTAAAAATATCTTGGGCGACCATGTGACTTATTCTCAGGTTCAAGTAGTTGGACCAAAAATAGGTGGCGAATTAATACGCGGTGGAATTTTAGCTATATTGGTGTCGTTTGTATTAATGTCTATTTATATTTGGGTAAGATATCGTGGTGGTTATGCAGTTGGATCTTTTGTGTCTTTGGTATTTGACCTTATATTAATGTTCGGGTTCTTTTCTATAGCGGGACTGGAATTTAATCAAACTGCGATTGCTGTGATATTGATGGGTGTTGGTTATTCTATTAATGATAAAGTGGTTAATTATGATAGAATAGATGAAAATATCAAAAAATATCATAAAATGCCAATAAGCGATGTGATAGATTTATCTGTTAACGAAATGTTATACAGAACTATTATGACCAGTGTATCTACGATATTGGCGATGGTTGGTATTTATTTGTTTGGCGGGCAGATGTTGCGTGAATTCGCAATTGC
Source organism: Alphaproteobacteria bacterium (assembly GCA_017524525.1). Lineage (GTDB taxonomy): Bacteria > Pseudomonadota > Alphaproteobacteria > Rs-D84 > Rs-D84 > Enterousia. Next base: position 25,849 of record JAFXVM010000016.1, read on the forward strand.
TATGACGTTCTCTATTATAAGTGGTACATTAACAAGTATTTACATTTCTAATGTAATATTGTATCATTTCAATTTGAGAGAGACTGATTATTAAAAATAAATCAGGCCAAGAAAGAAAAGGGAGAAAATTATAAATGAAAATATATAAAGTCTTTTTTGTACTTGGTCTGATTTTTTTGCCATTAATTTCTGGGGCTGCAGAATTATTTCATGATGATGTAAAAATCCAAGATGGTATAGATGTACATGCTACGTCAAATGTTTTTGCTGATATTTATGAAAAACTGGATGGTGTAAATTGGGGTGGGAAAAATATAGATGTCGTTATTGAAAGTTTAGAAAAGTTGAACCCAAATGCACATATTGCTTCTACGGGGGAGCGCGTGGTTTTGGTTTGGGGTGATGAATTAATCGCGAATTATCCATATCCAACCAGCAAAGATTGGAAGGAATACGGCGAAGTGACTACTGCGTTGGTTTTAAAAATGCGTGAAAAAGATGACAATCTTAGAAGTTTGCAAAATTCTGCTTTGTACGAAGTTGTAGTTAATGCGTTGCTTACTGGGATTGACCAAAATGGAAGTTATATTTATTCTCGTGATGCACTGAAAGATGATGCCAAGATTTTAACCAGCATTGGTTTTGATGGTGGCCGTGATGAACGTGGAAATTTTAGGGTGACTGGGGTGTTCAAAGATTCGCCTGCTGATGTTGCTGGTATGCGCGAAGGCGATATAGTATCCGAAGTAAACGGGATGCGTGTCGCGAATATTAGTGATGCTGATATGTCGGCGGTTTTATCTGGCTATAATTCAGGAACAGCAAAATTAAAAATATTAACACCATTTGGAAATCGAAATGTGACTTTGCGTAGAGCAACTGTTATTTTGGCAGATGCTGATATTATTCATCGTTCTAATGAAAAAGGCGAGGGCGGTTTTCTTGAGATAATTGTTCATAAAATCTCTAACAACGCGGTTGATATTGTTAACGAAGCGTTGTCCAAGTATGGAAATGTGGATGGTATTATTCTTGATTTGCGAACCAGTAGTGGCGAAGACGAAAAAGCTGCGGCAAAATTGGCTGGTTTGTTTATGGGACAAAAGCCAGTAATGCGAATCGCAGAAACTGCTGTGGATGAATTAGAAGTTGTGCCAGGGGGGGATGCAATTACAGAATCTCCGGTTGTGGTTTTGATTTCTGATACAACACGTGGTACTGCTGAAGCAATAGCAAATGCTTTTTATGAAAACAAACGTGGTGTATTGGTTGGAACGCCAACGGCTGGGCGCGCCAGAATAGCCAGTTTCATAGATTTAAATAATGGTGCTGTTTTGGAACTGTTGAATAAATCTGTGAAAACAGGTAATGGAAATGCGTTGGATGGACGCGGTGTTTTTCCAATTGTATGTTTGTCTAATATAAGAAATTCTGCCCAGGCAGAAGAATTCTTTCTTAATGTAGGAAACGGCAATTTTAATTTGCGTGATTATAACAAAGAAGAAAATGTTGATGTTAAATCTTTGCGCAAAGCATGCCCAAATATTACAAGTGGGGCAGACGAAGACGCAATGTCTGCAGTGGTGTCTTTGAAATTATTAACAGACAAAAGAATTTACAGCGAACTAATGGATTTATAAAATGTTTATAAGAAAAGATAATACTTTGAAATGGCGTTGGATTGTTATTGCTTCGGCCATAACTTTGGCTTTGGTGTTGGCGTGTGTTTTCGGTTTGGATAGGTTTTTGTATTTTTTGTTGCGTAATCCACATTGCAGCCAATGGAATACGGGTGGCGGTATGCTGTGTGCGCTGGCTTTCATAATGGGTAAGATATTTTCAACCAAGGTTTGGTTGGCGCTGACGGGTTTGGCTGTGGTGACATTTTTTGTCTACAAAGCGGTCACAAATGAAAATGATTTTAGATTCGCGTTTGTAAAAATAAAGAACAGCTATGCGTTTTATATTTTTTGTTCTGTGTGGCTAGCATTTTTCACGACTGGCGTTTTGAAATTTTTAATAGGACGTTCCAGACCGATTATATACGAAGCGTTGGATGCAACTTTGTATGTGCCGCTTACATTTGAACATGTGTTTAATTCAATGCCGTCTGGGCACACAGCGGTCAGTTTTGCTGGGTTGGTTATGATTGGGATGTTGTTGCCGCGTATAAAATGGGCAACATGGACATTGGCAGTAATCATAGCGTTATCGCGCGTTTATATCGGGGCGCATTGGTGTGGTGATGTTATATTGGGTGCGTTTATTGGTATGTTGTGCGCTGATTTTGTAAAGGCTGGATTAAAGAAAATTAATTCGAAATAAATTTTTGCTTAATTAGAGACCCAAAAATTTTTTATTAATTTTGAAAAATTTATGATAAAATACCAATCATGGAGAAAAAATCCAAGTTCTTGCCAGAAAGTCTTTCTGCGCTGTTGCGTAATTTGTCTTTGCGCGGGGCGGGACTGGTTCTGTGTTTGATTGCTGTTTGGATGATTTTAACCCTTTGTTTTGGTGGTTCTTATTTGTCTGGGTTTGCTGTGCGTGGTTCGTTCGGGGGCCAGGGCATATTTGGATATATCGTCAGTTTCTTTCGTTATGTTATCGGGTTTATTCCAACTGTTTTTATTCTGCTGTGTTTAATGCGATATGGTTTAAGCCTGTTGATTGCATGGGAAGAAGAGCGGGCGCCAGAATATAATTTCCTTCGTGGTTTTGTGACGTTATGCATAGGGTGCGCAGGATTGGGTTTAATGTTTCCGTCTAAAAGTTTTGGGGGGTTGGCTGGTGCCATAGTTGGGGCTGATATTGGTCCAATTCTGTATGGTGCGCGTTTCCCAGTTGGTATTTTATTGTTTGCTTTGTTTTTATTTATGTCTGGTATTTTGTTGCATGTTAAATGGCAACATGTACGGGCTGCATGGGGTAAAACTGTTGCGCTGATAAGATGGCTGTTATCCGCGTTCCATATTATTAAACCTGTGGAAGCAGATGACGAAGTCGAAGAAGAAGAGGTTGAAGAAGAAACAGAAGACGAAGAAGAAACAGAAGAAAAACCAAAACGCAAAAAGGCGCAACGCAAAAGAGTTGTTGTTGCAACAGATGGCGAAGCAATGGCACATGAATATGAATTACCTGATCCAGAATTGCTGGAAAAATCTGTGTTTGGAAAAAATGTTATTACGCCTGAATTTAAACAGACTGCGATTTTATTACAAGACCATTTCGAAGAATTTGGTATTTATGGCAAAGTTGTTGGTATTAAACCTGGACCTATTGTCACACAGTATGAATTTGAACCTGAACCTGGAACACGTATAAATAAAATTACTGATACTGCACATGATATGACGCGCGCGATGGCGGCTGAAAAAATTCGTATTACGCCAATTGCTGGGACGCAATATATCGGTATTGAAATGGTGAACAAAGACAGAAAAATGGTGCGGTATCAAACTTTGATGTCTAATCCTGCGTTTGTAAATTCAAAATATGCGATACCACTTGCGCTGGGGGTGAATATCAGTGGCGAAGCGATGTATTACGATTTGGCAAAGATGCCGCACATGTTGGTTGCAGGGCGTACAGGTTCTGGTAAATCTGTGTTTGTGCAATCTATTATTACTTCGATTGTGTATCATTTTACGCCTGATAAATGTAAACTGATGATTGTCGATCCAAAGGCTGTAGATTTTGCAGCGTGGGAAAATGTACCACATCTTATTACGCCTGTGGTGACTGATGCTACGGAAGCGGTAAACGCATTAAAGTGGTCTGTGCGTGATATGGAAGAAAGATATCAAAAACTTAAAAAACTGGGTGTGCGTAATATCGGCGAATATAATCAAAAAGTGGCAGAATTGCGGGATAAAGGCGAAGTTTTAACGGAACAAGTTGTGGTTGGAACAGATAGCGAGACCGGTGAATTCGAATTTGAAACGCGGGCAATCGATTTATCTGATATGGCATATCTTGTTATTATTATAGACGAGGTTGCAGATTTGATGACTGTGGCGCGCAAAGATGTTGAAATGTGCGTGCAAAGATTAGCACAAAAGGCGCGTGCTGCGGGAATCCATCTTGTGATGGCAACCCAGCGTCCAAGTGCGGATGTTATTACTGGGGTTATTAAGGCTAATTTCCCAACACGCATTTCTTTCCAGGCGCGTTCATCTATTGATTCTATGACAACTTTGGGCGAAAAGGGCGCAGAACAATTGTTGCCTTGCGGTGATATGTTGTTCAGTGAGGCTGGTCGTGCGCCGGTGCGTATACATGGTGCGTTCATTGATAATGACGAAGTTAATCGTGTAGCAGATTTCTTGCGCGAACAGGGTGAACCAGATTATGCTGATGGGGTGACAAACGAAGATGGTGGTGGCGAAGGTGGTGTTGTGCCGGGTATGCCGATGTCTAAAGAAGCAAAATCTAATGATTTGTATGAACAAGCCAAAGAAATTGTTGTTCGTGATAAAAAACCTACGATTTCTTATTTGCAACGCAGACTTGGAATCGGTTATAACAAGGCTGCTACGCTTATTGAACGTATGGAAAATGAAGGCGTGGTCAGTGCTCCTGATTCTGGCGGCAAAAGGCATATTTTATAAATTTTTGTCTTTTATATCTCTCTTTTTTGTGATATAATCAAGAACAATGAAAGGAGTTTTTAATGAAAAAGTGTGCATTGTTTTTGGCGTTATTTGCGGTTTTGCCTGCTTTGGCGGCTAATGAATATCAATACAGTAATGATGCTAATGAATATTATACTGTTCGTCCAAATGCGAAACCGCGGACATATAAAAATGTTTCTACAAATCGTAAAACCGGTGGTTATAAAAATACTATAACAAATAATTTTTATTATAATCAGCCAGCAGCCAGAACAAATTCTTATGGTCCAACTCAACAAAGACAGGCTCGTAATGTAAGATATCAGGAACCTGAATATCAATATTCTTCAAATGATAGACAGGTTGCTATGGTTGATGATTCTTATGAAGAAAGAACATATACCCGCAAAACAAGAACTACGCAAATGCGCAAATATTTCTTGGCACATCCATTCTTTCAACCTTTGAAGGGTAAATTTGGTTCTGTGACAGATTTTTCATATGCTAAAAGTAGTTTCAAGTTCGATATTTTGGGTGTAAATCGTATGCTCGATGCAGATACAGGAACACCGCTTACTTTGGTGGATCCAGATACAAACAATCCAATCAGTTTACCTGTGACTTATACTACACCGTTGAGTGGCAAAGCTGAAATGACCCAATTCTTGGTCAAAGAAGATTTTAGTTTCGGTTTGTCTGATACATTAGCAATCATCGGTATGTTGCAATATGATAAAACCAAAGTTGCTTTTAGTGATTGGTCTGATGGTTCCGCAAGTGACAGCACTTCAAGTTCCGGCCTTAACCTGTTTGGTATCGGTTTGCAAAGTCGTTTTGTAGACAGTCAAAAATGGATTGCGATGGCATCTGGTTATTATCAACATCAAAAAGATACTGCTAATACTTTCATTGGTGAATTGAAAGTTGGTTATAAAATTGATAGAACAACCGTCTATGGTGTTGGTCGTGCTTGGTATTCTAATTTGACCAAGGGTGATATTTACGGTGCATATGTTGAAAGTGATGGCGACTGGTTAATGTTGGCATACAAAACAGATGTTAAAGATATTATCTATGGCGAAGGCGGAATAGGTTTATTCTCTGTGTTAAGCCAAGATTTTACATTAAATGGCGAAGCCGTATATGGATACTATGATTGGCATAATCAAATCAACCTTAGGGCAGGTTTGGGGTGGCAACCTGGTGATTCTTTCGCTTTGAATTTGTATGGTTCGGTGAATGTGTATGATACTGCTGATGGTCAAAAGAAACACTATATAAACTATGATCTTAATCCTGGTGTTTCTGGCGTAAATGCAATTTATACCACAGGTGATTACAAAATCAAAGATTACAGCGAATGGAAAATTGGCGCACAGGTAATCTTCTATTTCTAATATTTGGTGTTGTATAAATGAAAAAATATTTGTTGGTTTTATTTGGACTTGGCATAGGTTTTAATGCCTATGGTGAAGCTGTGGTTTTATCTGATGATTCTGTCGAAGAAGATATTGTCATGGAAGAATCTTTGCCAGTCCAAAATTCAACCGCAACTTATTCCAATAATCAAACAAATATTCAAAGTTTATTAGCAACTGATACTTCTGATCCTTTGTTTTTGACTGGTGATAATCAGTTTTTGTCTGATACTTATCTTTCTTATATCGACAGAAAATTGCGTGTTGGACAATATCTTGATTATGGTATAAACAATAATTTGGTTTTGCATTTGAATATGCTTTATCAGTGGGATTTATCAGGACGTCATCAAAATGGTTTTTCTGCTACTGAATTTGGTGGTGTATATCGTATGAATCATGGAACCAGCGGCAGTCGTATAATTTCTGATGTGTTATTCGGTTTGAAGGTTTGGGGTTCGTCGCATGTAAGAACACCTGAATACGCTGATTCTTCGTATTACGCAGGGTATCGTTTTGGTCGTCGTTACACAGGTGTATCTTTGGCTGGAACAATTAAATCTACGTGGGTTTTTGATAATGACAGGGGACTGTCGTATATAGATTTTATTCCAGAAGCGTATTTTCGTTTCAAATATGATTGGCGCGCTGGTATCGGTTTAGATATAAGACAGTCTACGAATACTCGACTGCTTGGCGATCAAGAATGGTTAAATTTAAAGTTATTGCGTCAATACGGTAATACGCAATATGTTGCGCGTTTTGACTATGAATTTGAATCAAGTGAAATTCAAGTCGGTGCAAATATAAAAATATTATTCTAGAATTATTTTTTTCTAAAAGAATTCCAATATTCAAAACGTTTTTTGATTTCGCGTTCAAATCCGCGTTCAACGGGTTTATATAAACTTATGCGTTCCATGCCATCTGGAAAACAATTTTGACCGCTGCATCCAGTAGAAGTTTCTGGGTCATAAACATATCCATCGCTGTATCCAAGATTTTTCATCATCTTGGTTGGCGCATTCAAAATGTTTTTTGGTGGCATTAATGAACCAGTACTTTGTGCTGCTCTGTACGAAGCATTTTGTGCTTTGTATGCAGAAATACTTTTGGGTGCAGTTGCAAGATATATCACTAATTCTGTTATAGCAATATCGCCTTCGGGTGAACCCATGCGTTCATAGATTTGCCAAGCAGCGAGAGCAATTTGCATCGCGTTTGGATCAGCCAATCCTACATCTTCCATCGCAAAGCGAGTTAAGCGTCGTAAAACATATCTTGGATCTTGCCCAGATGTCATCATACGAGCAACCCAATAAAGCGCAGCATCTGTGTCTGATGCACGCAAAGATTTATGAACAGCCGAAATCAAATTATAATGTTCATCGCCACTTTTGTCGGACAGTGGTGCGCGTTTTTGAATTGTTTCATCTAACTTTTCAGGCGTTAAATCTTTTTTGAATTTTGCACCAGATATATATTCAACCGTGTTAAGTAAAAACCTTGCGTCGCCATCTGCCATTTGAGCAAGATGAATTCTTGCATCATCAGTAAGTGGTAATTTTTTATCTAGAAATTTTTCAGCTCTTTCTATCAAAGTCAATAAATCTGCCGTAGAGAGCGGTTTAAGAACGCCAATATGACAACGCGAAAGCAAAGCGTTATTTAAATTAAAACTGGGGTTTTCTGTGGTTGCGCCAATAAATGTGACTGTGCCATCTTCAAGGTATGGCAACAATGTATCTTGTTGAGTTTTATTAAATCTGTGAATTTCATCTATGAACAACAATGTGTTGCGGCCGATGTCGCGATTCATACGCGCGCTTTCCATAACTTTTTTAATGTCTGCTGTGCCAGAAAATACGGCAGACAATGGAACAAAATCCATATCAATAGAATTTGCTAGTGCGCGGGCGATTGTAGTTTTGCCACATCCCGGCGGTCCCCAAAGCAAAAGGTTAGATAAATTTCCATTTTCAACCATGCGGCGAACAATGCCGTTTTGTCCTAATAAATCTGTTTGCCCGACAATGTCGTCTATGGTTTGCGGGCGCATTAAATCTGCCAAAGGTCTTGTCATTTTACTTTTATTTTACTTATTGTTTATTTGTGATATAATTATTGTATTAAAAATATAAGGATTTATCAAGGTGCTTAATAAAAATTCTGATTTTGCATTGGCAGTTGCGAATTTAGCCGCTGCGGCTATTGCAGCAAATCCAAAATTATCAATGAAAGAAGCAGTAAAGCAAGCAACAGAGTCTTTGCGGGGTGTTTCTGTGACACCACAACAGATTGCAGATTCTGTGCGAGATGATGCAATTCAATGCTTGGAAGATGGAACTTGGCATGTGATGCTTAAAAGATATATCAAAAGGAAATATGGGCTAACCCCGCAACAATATCGTGAAAGGTGGGGGTTGCCGATGAATTATCCTTTCGTTGCAAAAAATTATGGTCTTACGCGTTCCAAAATTGCCAAGAAAACAGGTTTTGGAAAAAAGTAAGGAAGTATATATGAAAGTATATGTTAATATTGAAAATTCACAGTGGAATAAGTATAAAATTGATTTTGAAAAAATCGCGCAAGCAGCGGTTGGTGCCGTATACAAAGATTCAGAAGTATCAATTACTTTGATAGATGATAAACAAATTCAACGTATAAATAAGCGGTATCGTGGAATCGATAAACCAACCAATGTTTTATCTTTTGAATTAGGAGATGATATTTTGTTGGGGGATATTTTTATATCAATAGATACTGTTATTCGCGAAGCAAAAGCCACAAATATTTCTGTTGAAGAACATACTGCTCATATGATTGTACATGGTATGTTGCATTTACAAGGGTATGATCATATCAAAGACAATGAAGCAAAGATAATGGAAAACAAAGAAATTAAAATATTGAAAAAATTGGGTTATAAAAACCCTTATGCAGATGAAGAAATTGTTTGTAATGATAAATCTTGTTGTCCTGGGCGTTTCATAACAAAATTGCAATCGATAAAGATACGTGAAAATAGTTTTGTGTGGTATGTGATAACGTCATTGCTTGGGGTTATGACATCGTTTGGTTTTGCGCCATTTAATTTGTGGATGTTGTCTTTGCTTGGAATAGGTGGTATGTATTGGTTAATAACAAAAGAGAAAAATAAAATTGGTTTTATCAAGGCATGGACGCATAGTTTTGCTTTCGGTGCTTTTTATGGAATTTCTATGTTTTGGTGGGTGTTAAATTCTATTTATGTAATACCTGAATTAACCGAACAGTTTGCAATTTGGACAATACCTGCATTATTGGGTATTGGTTTATTGTGCGGGTGTATTCTGTCTTTGCCATTTGCTGTGATTCGTTGTATACAGCGAAAACCACCGTATAGAGCAATTTTATTTGCATCTGTTTGGACTATTGTTTTGTGGGGGCGCGAATGGTTTTTGACTGGTTTTCCATGGAATCCAATTTCTAATATAGCCATGAATTTTTCAATGGTTATGAATTCTGTTTCTTTGTGGGGGGCGCTTGGTCTCAGTTTTATAATCATAGGTTTAATTGCGAGTTTTGTTGAATTGTGTCGCGACAAAAAACATGTTTCGTGTTGGTTTGTGTTTGTTCTTTATGTGTTATTATTTTTGGTTGGGTGTGGTTATGGGTATCACAATATGAAATTGTCTGACAAAGAAAATATAGATAATTCTCCAATAATAAGAATTGTGCAACCAGCGGAATCTGCTGTATACAAGATGCCGACAACAAAACAAGAAGCAAATGATATAGCGTTGCAGAAGATTCGAGATTTGTTTGTTTGGGCAACAAAAGATAATACTGTGGTTCCTGATATAATCGTTTTTCCTGAAACTTCTTATCCTTATACCATAGTGAACGAAATGTTCCCATTGGCGCGTGTTTTGAATACGAATGTTATAATGGGGGCTAATTATTATGATAGCGGGAAATTATATAATTCTATGGTCTTTGCTGACAAGACGGGGGTAATTCAACATTTGTATAATAAATCACATCTTGTCCCATTTGGTGAATATGGTCCTTTTGGTGGATTGGTGCCTTCGCCTGGTATGTTGTCAGCAGGCAGTGGTCCAGAAATATTCACAATAAATACAGAGTCTGGTGATTTTGTTGTGGCACCTGCAATTTGTTATGAAATTATATTTTCTGATTCTTTGATTCCAAAAGGTCAAACGCCGAATGCGATTATAAATATAACAAATGATACTTGGTTTGGTTTTACACCTGGTGTATACCAACATCTTGATATGGTTAGAAGATATGCAGTTGAATCAGGAATACCAGTTGTTCGAGCAAATTATTCTGGTATAAGCGCTTTTGTTATGCCGGATGGAAATGTAGAATCTTTTTTGCCTGTCGGACAGAACGGTAGTTTGGATGGATTTGTCTGGGGAGCGCATAATACGCCGTATAGGACCGTTGGACGCAATTTGTGGTTGGTATTTATTTTGATGTTTTCAACAATTGTTTCAATATCCATATCCTTATTTCAGAAGAAAGATTAGAATCAGGTAATCTTTGTTCGTCAATTTGGTTAATAACAGCAGCGATAGATGTTCGTTTGTCTGCTGCTAGTTTTTTTAATACATCAAAAAATTCTTTTTCCAAAGAAATACTGGTTTGATGACCAGATAAAGATACTGAAATTTTGTGCATTTTATATTTTCCCAACTATTAAACAATCTGTCATGGCTTTATAAGGATCGTCATATTTGCGCAATACTGACAAAGTTAAATTATCCAGCATAAAACAATTTCCAGATGTATCAAACACAAACCAAAATAAATCATTCCTGCCAAATAGTGTTTTCCCAGATAATTGTTTGTTTCCGCTTAATTCTTTATTTATTTGAACAATTGATGGTAATGGGTATTTTATTCCGCGCTGAATTTCTTTTACCGGAAAAATGCAAGCGGGCCCCAATGTTATACCAGAACAATTTTTATACAAATCTAGTAAGAAGGCAGGCATCATAGCGACACTGATTTTTTGTAAATTAGTGTTAGCCAAAGATATCTCTATTTCTGTAGCAGGCGGAAAAATTAATGCCCCGCGAGATTTTATCAAAGATAAAAATTCTTTTGTTGTCATTTTATTCGTTTCCCCGTCCAGCCATAGAAGCAAATGCTATTTGGCTTAATCTGTCTGATGTAGCATTTCCGCCATCCCCGCCACCGCCGGTATGTGTGGTAAGATATACTTTTTTTTCTGGGTTTGGCAAATATACCGTTTTTGCATCACTTTGTTCTATTATGAATCTATCAAGATTTTGCGAGTGTGGAAAAGTCCAGCATAAAAACATATTGTTTGTGCTTAATTCACCACCCCATATCAAAGGTATCCTGAAACGAATAGATAAATTATCAGGTAATGCATGCCCCATTACAAGATTTATAAATTCATTTTGAGGCAAATTCATAAATGCAATTTCTTCAAGAGAATCTGTCAAAGATGACATGAATTCACGACGCAAAGCAGAATATTTTTTGAACCAATCGGCATCTAGTTTGCAATATTTTGGTTCATATTCAATTACTGGCATATCATCCATCCCAAGTGTACTAAGTCTTTCAAGAGCCGAATTTTTATTCAATTGCATTTTTATTGGCCTTTATACATTCTTAACATATTGTAATATTGTGTCAATATATTCAGAATAAGCAACAAAATTTTCTTTGTTTTCGTCCGTTAATTCAGCCGCAGGATTATTTTGTATAAATTCTTTTAATTCATCAATGGATTTGAATATCATGACAGAATCATCTGCTTGATATTGACCCAGTGTATCAATTATGAATGGGTTGATATATATTTCAATATCATCAAGGGTCGTTTCGATGATAGATTTTAATTCGTTGTGCGCTTTGTTCAATTCGCCTATATTTGCATCGACGCCACCAAACCAAATCACTTCGTTAGGACCAATCGCAAACAGATTCGGTGTAAACCCAGCAACCAAAGAAGGTTGTTTAACTGTGAACCCGTTATCAGTGAAAATATTGGCTAATACAGAATTATATGGCGAAACAGATTCTGTGTTGTTTTGTTGTGTCGCGGTACTGGTTTTTGCTGTTGCAGGGGCTTTTTTTAATTCTTCGTGTCTTGCTGCAGCACGTTTTTCCATGTTTTTAGGTAAATTCAATCGCGGTGGTCGAGACAAAGAAAAATTATTCGTTGGTTCTGGTTCGGGTTGTTCTTCTTTTTTTTCTGGTGCTGCAGATGGTTTTGAATTTGTTGTAATTTTTGGTTCTTTGTTGAACGTTTTTATATATATGCGTTTTATAGATGGCATATAGATTAAGTACAAACCAAAAATAAATAGAAATATCGAAAAATAAATCGAGACATAAAATCCTTTGGCAACAGGAATTTGTAAAGCCTGCAATCTTGACAGTTCATTCCAGTGGTCTTTGAAAAATATATTAAACCCGAAAAATGTGTGCAGCCAAAAAGACAATCCCAGTAAAATGGAAATGCCAAGCAAAAGCGAAAGTAAAAGACGTTCAATTTTATTGTTCATTTTTATTTTATTGTATCATATTTTATGATAAACTGGAAATAAATGATTGAGATGAATGAAATTTTTTCTGATTTTGATTCCAGAGTGTCTTTGTGGGGTGAAAAGGCGATGGATACTAATGATTTGGCTATGATGGCAGAATATATCACCCAGAAAAAAATTAAAACTGTGTCGATTGTTCCAGAAATTGTGCCTTTTGTTTGGACTTGTCTTGAAAAGTTTGATGTTAAAATTTTAGCGCGTTGTGTTTTCAACCCATTACAAAAGACTATGTTGGATGAAGAAATGTATGATTTAGGTGCTAAAATTAAAGATGTTTGCAAAAAAGGTGCGAATGGCGTTCAAATTTTTATTAAAATGCGTGATTTTGAACGTTTTGTGGAAATGATTGGCTTTGTAAGAAATGATTTGTTCTTTCAACATGATTTATGTATTACTTTGGATATAAATGACATAGATGTAAATAATTGGCAGATGATATTTCAAAAATTGCGCGATGTAGGTGCGCATGCGCTGGTGTTAAGTTTAAACGAAGACATGGGAAACAGGTCTGATTTTGTTGGACGTGTGTATGGAATGCTGCAGAATTGGGATTTTAATGGTGAAATCCATTTTATTTTGGGTAATAATTTTGACCGTATAGACCAAGTTATCCGGCTAATAGAGACTGAACGTCCTGAATTAAGTACAAAAGTTAAGTTTTTTCTTGATTATTAACAGTTGGACAAAATCAAATATTTTGGGTTTGATGTACCAGCTTTGTTTTTAAGTTGGTATCTGGTTTTAATTATGTCTAAATCAGTAGATTTGATTTTAAGTTTGGTTTGTTTTAATTGTTCAACAATCCAATCGTAATATTCCCAATGGTCTGTGCCGATTATAATTTTGCCGTCTTTGGACAAATGGTTGGATAACAAATTCAAAAATTCATGATTAAGTAAGCGACGCTTTTCATGTCGTGCTTTTGGCCACGGGTCGGGGTGCAAAACCCATATTTCATTAAATTTCGCGGTTGAAAAATTTTTTAACAACAAACGAATATCGTCTGGGTGAATACGGACGTTTTTATATTGTTCGAATAATGTGTTATCCGATTCGTTTGTAATGGCTGACATCAGGGCGGCAACCCCGTTTGCAAAAGGTTCTGCACCCATGATAATCGATTCGGGATTATTAACGGACAGGTCGCGCAAATGTTCGCCGTTCCCAAAACCAATTTCAAGAATTACTGGTTTTTCGATAAAGTCTGTGCTTTTTGGGGAAATTTTGGGCAATAAATTATCTATCAGCCATTGTTTGCGATTCGACAGTTTTTTTCCGTGTCGCCGACCAAAAGTTCTTATATCAGTGTGTTCAAAATTTTTTAATTCTTGTTTTTCCATATTATTAGTATAAAATGAATTGGTTAAAAAACAAGGTGAAATAAAATGCGTAACGGATTATCGAAAGATTTGATTGCTCGTGTGTTGGGCGGTGCCCCAAAATATACATTGGAAGAATTAGAAGCGAAATTCCCACCGCGTGATTTGAAAGAGGGTGCTTTTGTGACGCGTTTTGCGCCAAGTCCTACTGGATATATGCATATTGGAAATTTGTATAGTGTGTTAATTGATTTTAAATTGGCACAACAGTCAAATGGTGTTTTTATGTTGCGCATTGAAGATACTGATACCAAGCGTGAAGTAGAAGGTGCGGTAGATGTCGTGAAAAGTGCGATGTCCAGTTTCGGTTTTAAGTATAACAATGATGAAAAATATGGTCCTTATTATCAATCAAAACGTAAAGATATTTATCATAGTGTTGCGGCGTATTTGTTGGAAAAAGGGTTGGCATATCCTTGCTTTCTAAAACCAGAAGAAATGGATGAAATTCGCAAAAAACAAACGGCTGCAGGTTTTGCTACTGGTATTTATGGTGAATTCGCGCGCGATAGAGATATTGGTGAAGAAGATATAATTAAACATTTGGATAATGGTGAAACACCATCGATTCGTTTATATTCAAACGGTAATCCAAATAACAGAATCTTTTGTAAAGACGCGGTTCGTGGTTCTGTGTCTTTTCCAGAAAATAATGAAGATTTGGTTTTAATCAAATCAAATGATGGTTTACCGACATATCATTTTGCTCATTTATGTGATGATCATTTTATGCATACAACACATGTTGTTCGTGGCGAAGAATGGTTGCCGTCGTTACCATTACATTATCAATTGTTTCGCATGATGGGGTGGACGCCACCGCTTTATATCCATACATCAACATTGGATAAAATTGATGCGGAAACTGGTAAACAAAGAAAAATGTCTAAGCGCAAAGATCCAGAGTGTAATGTTTCTTTTTTCTTGGCAGAAGGTTGGCCAACAGATGCAGTAATTGAATATTTGGGAAATATTTTGGCGTCTGGTTATGAAGAAGCAAAATTAAAGGGTCAGGTGAAAACTTTTTGGGATTATGAAATGAAACCAAAAAAGATTCCTATGTCTGGTGCTTTGTTTGATATGAAAAAATTAGAATGGTGGGCGAAAGAACATATTGCCACATTACCAGTTGATGTTTTGGTTAAAAATGTTGTTGATTGGGCAAATAAGTACGGTAGCGAAGACAATAAAAAACAGATTGCCGATGTTAAATATTTAACAGCTGTGTTATCTATTGAACGCGACAATATTAAACGTATACGCAAAGATTTTATCACTTGGAAACAAACGCTGAACGAGGTTTCTTATTTCTGGGATTTCTTGTTCACACCGAATCGCGAATATCCGTATAACAAAGATGTATTGCGTGAATTTATTGCGACATATGATGAAAACGATGATAAAGATACATGGTGGCAAAAAATTGTCTATACGGCGGAAAAACTGGGGTTAAAGCCGGGCGAAGTTGCTATGAATTTGCGTGTCGCAATGACTGGACGCACTAATACACCAGATTTGTATTCGTTGATGTCTGTATTAGGTGGTGCACGTGTTAAAGAAAGAATAAATATTATGTTGTGATAATATATTGAAAGGAAAGGAAAATGGTAAAAAGTAAAAAAATAGTTAAACAAAAATTACGCGAAGTAAAAAAGAATAAACATGCGTATGGATTGTTAAAGGTATTACAAGCCACAGGTTTGTTTCGTTGGGAAAGACCTTCTACCAAGGCGGAAGAAGTTTTGAATATTCTAACCCATGGTATTGGCATTGGGCTTGCTATGGCGGCACTTTGTTTGTTGGTTGCGTTCGCTGTGGTTTATCATAATGTTTGGGCGATTGTTGCGTGTTCTATATTTGGGTTGACTATGTTTACTTTGTATTTTGGGTCGACTATGTGTCATGCGATGATTGGGGAAAAGAGCGAATGTTTTTTTGAGGTGTGGGATTCAATCGCTATCTATGCATTGATTGCTGGGACTTATACGCCGTTTTTATTAGTGAATTTGAATCGTTGTGGGCATACGGGTTTGGGATGGTCTATGTTCGGGATTTTGTGGGCGATAGTGATTTTTGGTGCATTTATGAAGATACATAATCCACATAATCAGCCAAAATGGATGGTTGCACTTTATTTAATTATGGGATGGGCATTGCTTTGGGTGTTGCCTGCGATGATTGCAACAATTTCAGCGCGTGGCATGTGGTTTATCTTGGCAGGTGGGCTGTCTTATTCTGTTGGGGTTATTTTCTATTTGTGGCGAAAATTAAAATTTGCGCACGTGCTTTGGCATCTGTTTGTGATTGGTGGCAGTGTGTGTTTCTTTTTCGCGGTGTTGTTTGGTTCTATAATAGATTTTGCGCAAAAGTGTATACAATAGAAAAACCGCCGTATAGGCGGTTTTTTAATCAAATGGATTTTCGTCTTTTTTATATTCAATTATAATCGGTAAATGTTCCAAGTGAAGTGCGGTAGCAATACCACGGCGAAGGTATCGCGTATAAGATTCTGGAATATCACTGGCCCCGCCAACATTTATTGTAATCTTAAATGGATGATGCCCAGTTTGACGCGCAAATTTAATCTTCATTGGACGTTTTAAACGTGACATAGGAGGTTGTCTGTCGTTAACCAGTTTTTCAACTATGCGGTTAATCAAACTGGTTGGAGTGTCCGTATTAGATAAATCCCATTGTTCATAAATTCGTTTGAAAAGGTTTTGAATCCCCGTGCCTTTTTCAGCGGATATGGCAAGAATTAACGGTTTTATGATTTGATGAAATGAATTTGAAAACTGGTGTTTTAATTTTAATAATTTGTCTTCGCGTTCCATTTCATCCACTAAATCCCATTTATTAAGTGCAACACACAATATTTTTCCAGCGTCATATACGCGCGCAGCAATAGACAAAGCCTGGTTTTCAATGTTTTTGGTTGCATCTACTATTAAAATCACAATGTTTGATTTTTCAATAGCATCCAAAGATTTTAATGCAGACAAAGTTTCTACATCGTCTGTGACACCCGCTTTGCGGCGTAAACCTGCGGTATCCATTAAAATAATATCGCGACCATAAAAATGAGTTGGTATTTTAACTGTGTCGCGTGTAATGCCAGGGGCATCCATAACTATTTGGCGTTTTTCGCCTAATACGCGATTTACAAAGGTAGATTTTCCAACGTTGGGTTGACCCAAAATAGCAATTTTTATTTTATTGTCTGAATCGTTGTATACGGTAGATTCTGCCGTATACAGATTATCGATAAATTCATAAATTGCATCAAATCCGCGTTTGTGTTCTGCGGATATCATTGCTGGTTCGCCAAACCCGAGTTTATAAAAATCGTGAATGTCATTTAATCTTTTTGATGATTCGGTTTTATTGATTAAAAGCAGGGCAGGGGCTTTTGTTTTTTTATGAACCATTTTTGCCCACTCTATGTCCATTGGATTTAAACCAACGCGACCATCCACTACAAATAAAATAGCATCTGCGTTTGATATAGCATTTATAGCGATGTCTGTCGAATCGTGCGCAATTCCTGTTTTCGCATTTTCAAGACCCGCAGTGTCAAACAGAGTCCAAGGACGTCCAGGAATATCCCCAGAGACCATATCACGCGTAACCCCAGGACGATCGTGAACCAACGCGTCCCTTGAATTTGTTAGCGCATTAAAAAGTGTCGATTTACCAGTATTTGGACGACCAACGATAACTATTCTTTTCATTTTTTTTCCATTGATTTTTTATAATTATAAAGCAAAATTATAAATAATCAAATAAAGGGGTAAAAAATGAAAGCAAAGAAAAAAAGTTGGCTCGCTAAGTTAGGAAGTATTTTCTTTCGTCCTAAGCATTTCTTTACCCGCATAGTCGCGGATGGAAAAATCGAAGACGCTATGTTGAATGCTTTTTTGTGGGGTTTTATCGGGGGCATTTTGGTTTTGATAATGAACTTAGTTCGTGGTGATGTTTTTACTGTTTTTTCTTTGTTCAAAGCAATTGTTATTTATCCTGTGTTGGCGGTTATGCTGTTGTTTATCTTTGCAGGATTGATGATGTTGGTATCAGAAATAACCAATGGGGATAGAGATTGGGAAATCGCAGTCAAAGGTATTGCATCTATATTCTTTATTTATCCGTTTGCGATGCTGTTAAATGCGTTTGCCTTTGATTGCGTTTCTATGTGGACAATAAGTGTCATCACAGATTTATATATGGCTTTCTTGCTTTATAATATTGCTGTGTATTGTATGCATGGAAAACGTGTAAGCGTTATTTTTGTTGTGGCAGTATGTCTTGTTCTGTTGGCGTGTTTGTACATGTCAGATTATAGAACGGTCTGGTTTTTGATAAAGAATATACCTGCCGCGTTGACTTGCTTAGTTTAATTCGCTGTTTAATATGACTTTTCTCCAAGACAATTTGCCAAGGAGTTCGAATCCGCATTGTCGTGCGCATTCAGAAGAGCAAGATATATTATTTGTTCCCAAATATACACTGTAAGCGTTTATATTTTGAAGTGTGCCACCTGTTGGGATGAATTGCGTTATTTGGCACCAACAGAAATCACCCGGCTTTTCATTCGCAGCATTTATTATTTTTTTAAATCCTTTGGTATCACCTTTGGTGTTTAGACACATGCTTGTTCCTTTGACTGTGCCGTAATCAAAATCAACAACCCATTGTTCTTTTTTAAGAGCAGAACATTGTTTCTTTTCATTTATTTGCGCAAGTTTATTGTCAGCAGTTACACGTGAAGCATAGCAAAAGTTTTCTTTGGAAAGTGCTTTGAATGTTTTTCCAGCTTTTGCGGGATTTGCTTCGCTTAATTTTTGAACTTTGTTATTAAATAACCGATTTTGATAATCGCTGTCTGTTTCTAGACCATACATACAGCTGTATACACAAGAATTTTTACAATTTTTATTTTCGCGATCTTTGTCGGTATAATCATCAAACATGTTCTTTTTCACCCAAGCTGTGCTGGTATAGTTATTGTTTATCATGTTTATTTGACAGAAACACGTTTCGCTTTCGCATTTGGCGCTTCCTTTGATAAGACCGTGTTTATCAGATTTGAATTCCCATTGACCGGGGCTTTTTAGTTTTAGTTTGTCGCATGATGATTTTTTGCTGGCGTCAATCATACCTGTATCATATTGCACAGCACAAGAACCATCTAATTCGATTCCGCCCCCAATTGCTTTCCAAGAATTTGCGCTGCTTTCTACTTGTATTATTTCGGGTTCAGTAGATGTGTTTCGAGATTTTGATGATGCTTTGCCATTAATTTCTTTTAAATCTATAGGGGCTCTGTCATAAAAATCTTTGTAAGAGTAATAATAATCGGGTTGAATCCCTTTTAATATATCCTTGCGCCATTTTGGAGCATTATTTTCACCTTTGGGTTCTGCCCAAAATATAAGGCAATCATCTGTGCATGTGTTTGCGCAAACTTTATCACTGGATATAGCGCCGCCCACTAAACGATAATATCTTGTTGTAGTGGCATACCAGTCATAATTTAGGTTTTGTGTTTCACCATTTTTTCCTGTGAAAGTCTCTAATTTGCATAAGCATTCGTTAACATTAGCATATTGACCTTCTGCATAACACTTTGATGTCCCTTTAACTTTCCCATAAGAAAAAGTTACTTCGTATTCCCCGGGGGCTAATTGGGTACTGTTGCAGTTTTTTGATTGCCATAAACCGTTGGATAGTTGAGCACAATTATTATTCAAATATTTTGCAAAACCAGAATCAGGTTCCAGCGTTGCATCTTGAGCGGATAATTTTATTTTAGTGGTTGTATCTGTAACAGTAGATTTTTCTTCTTTTTCTGGTTGTGCGACAGGGGCAGCAGAACCAGAAACATTGTTTTCATTTTTAGGTGTTTCCACAGGTGTGTTTTGTTCGGGGGCTTTGTCGTCTGTATTTGCTGGGGCAGGTGGTGTTTCTTGTGGTTTTTCTATACAATCACTGCCGGTAAATGTTTTGTTGCCGTCTTGTTCGCATATTTCTTTGGTTATACAATTGCCATTGTCATCTATATAACCGCCTTGTTTTTCACACTGTTTTTCTTCTTTTGCTTGTTCTCGTTCATTGGCTTTTTTAGTGCGGTTTTCTTGGCGTTGTGTTTTGTTGTCGGCTTTTTGTTTTTCTTTTTTTTGTTTTGCTTTTTCTCGTTCATCGGCTTTTTTATCACGTTGTTCTTGGCGTATATCTTTCTTGGTTTTTTCATTGCCGTTAGATTCGGTTTTTTCTTTGGTTTCTTTCCTTTGTTGTAATTTAGATTTTTCTTTGTCATTACAAGTTTTTGTTTTTGCATCCCATGTGTGTTCGCCATCGCTTTCGCAAGATTTTTTTGTTATGCAATTACCATCGACCATAATACCTTTTTGGTCATCACATAATTCTGTGGGTGTTTTTTCATTACATCCGGTGCCATCGTATTTATGTTTGCCGTCTTTTTCACAGAGTTTTTTCTGGTTTGCTTCGTCTTTATCTTTATCTTTCTTTTGTTGTTTTGCGATTTTATCTTTCTTTACGCATTTGTTGTCTACCCATACTGTGTTTTCATCTGCGTTACATACATCTTCTTTGGTTTTGCATTCCCCATTAACCCATGTATTAGCAGGGTTTGATTCACAACCCTTTTTGTTATTTCGTTTTTCTTGGCGTATGTCTTTCTTGGTTTTATCTACGCATTCTTCGCCTGTCCATTTTTTAGTAGTGTCTCTTTCGCATTCGTTTTGGAATCTTTGCATCGCTTTTTCATAGGCAGCGTTTATTTGTTCCATATATTCTTCGTATTGAGCCTGGGCAGCTTCATCAACGGCAAATGTGTTTTGGACATCAAAACACGAAAAGAAAGCAACCAAAATTATTAAGATTTTCTTCATAAACTCTCTCTGCCATTATGAATATTAAATCTTTATTATTTTAGCAAAAAAACGTGTTTGAATCAAACTGTTTTAAAAGCCCGCTTTGATACCAACTGCGAAAAATGGTGTCGCATCAGTTAAGCCTGCAGACATAAATAAACTGGTATATTTAGCGTATTTATACCTGAATGAAGCCAAAAATGTGTGAAGATAATCACCATCTAATTTTTCGTTTGTGATTTTATCGCGATGATTCCAGACTTTTGTATCTGAAAACAGGTAATTAAATGATACGCTGCTTTGTAATAAATCGTAACTGATGCCAGAGCCAAAAACTATACCATCTGCAGTTTTAGCAATTGGGTTTCTGTCATAAATTAAACGCGCTGATGTTCCAATTACAAAACTGTTGTATTGTAAATTTATCCCAGTTGCAATTTGCCCGCGCCAATCAGCAGTGACACTGGGTGAATAAGAATTTTCTTCGTAATCGTGAGGTTTATCCATATAAGACAAAGCCAAAGAATATGCGGCTTTGAATTTTCCATATGGCTGTTTGAATTTAAATGCAGTATCTATTGCGTAATCATAATCATCCCCGCCACCAGCAATTGAAAATCCATACTGACCATAATCGGTATAATGCGTAGCCAAATTAAGACGCACACTTTCATGACCTGATGTTGCAGTTGTGTCTGAAATTAAAACTTTCTTTAAATCTAATTTTTTATATAAAATGGATTTTTCATTGATGCGCAAATAGCCGACATCAGGCAATCCCAAACCCATTTTTCGTGCAATCGAATGCGTTAAGCCAAGTTCTGCACGACCAAGACTGCGGTCTTCGAATAAAACAAAAGCATCATGAACATATTCTTTGTCGTCCACACAATCTGCGTCAATAGAATATACTGCGCCAATTCTTTGTGCGCGATTAAAATAATAGGATATTTGCCCCTTTACATCCCAATCGTTTATAAAAATCGGTTTTTCTTTTTTGGGTTCAAGAAATCCCACCATGCCATCGCCATCAATTTGAAATTTCCAATTGTTTTTTTGATATTCAATAGCGTTCGCACTGAAAGACAGCGCGCAAAGCAAAACGATAAAAGATATTTTTGTTGTGTTCATGTTTTTATTCTTCTTTGATTAAATTTGGTTTATTTGATTCAGCAAGAATTGCTTCTTTTAATTTATTGAATGCGCGTTCTTCTATTTGGCGAACACGTTCACGTGAAATTCCGTATTTTTGTGACAGAGCCTCTAATGTTGCAACAGGGTCGGATAGACGGCGTGCCGCTAGTATTTCGCGGTCGCGTTCTGGCAGATTCGATAAGTGTTTTTTTAATAATTCATAGCCGCGTCTTTTGAATTCAAGTTGTTCCAGACTTTCTTCAATGTTTATTTTGGAATCCGCCATATTTGATAAAATATCTTTGGAGTCTGAATCTGTATTAAGTGGCGCGTTCAAAGACACATCACGTGCAGACATTCGCGTGGACATGCGTTCTACGTCGCTTTCTGGAACATCCAGATATTCAGCAATTTGTTTGGTTTGTTCATCGCTTAAATTGTTGTCCATTATGCCCAAAGCGCGCTTTGCACGGGTTAAATTAAAAAATACGCGTTTTTGATTTGCAGAATTACCCAATTTTACAATTGACCAATTATTAAGGATGGTTTCGTATATTTCAGCCTTAATCCAAAACATCGCGTATGTAGAAAAACGAAAACCGCGTTCGGGGTCGAATTTTTGCAAAGCCTGCATCAGTCCCATATTACCACTGGCGATTAAATCTGATACCGGCAGACCATAATTTTTAAAATCATAAGCCACAGAAACAACCAAACGCAAATGGGATGCCACCAGTTTTTCGGCAGCAGTATTATCATGCTCTTTGACCCATTTTGATGCGTATTCGTATTCTTGTTCAGCAGATAAAATAGGGAATTTTTGAATTTCGTTTATGTATTTTGCCAAACTTACATCATCGCCAGCCCCATAAACCGGTGTTATGGATTTTGTTTGGGTGGATGGCAAAGTTGTCTTGATTTGCTTTTTCATAACTTTTATAGTATAGCAATAAAATAGAAATTATCAAGTACAGGAGATTTTATTATGGCAAGTATTTTGGAAAGAAATAAAAATATTAAACAACCAGTAAAGAAAACTCGCGAAGAATATGCAGAAGACGCTCTTTATCGCGAAGTCTGGGAAGATGTAAGTAATGAAAAAACGCAACAGTTTTTGAAAAAATATTGGCGTCATATTGTGGCGGCTGTGTTGGCTGTGATGGTTTGTGTTTGCGCTTTCCAATTGGGTAGACGTATGTATAACGCATCAAGAATTGCTCGCGCTCAGGTTTATGAAACCGCTGTGGCAAATGTGGATGCAAATGCGCTGGCGAATCTTGCAAAAGATTCTTCGGGGGCAACATCTGATTTGGCGCTTTTTCAATCTTATTTGATTGATAAAAATATTGCTAAATTGGAAGATTTAGCACAAAACGGTCATACGCGCGATTTCAAAGATTTGGCACTTTTATATTTGGCAACTATTAATGGCGATAAAATGGGTGTGGAAGAATTTGTAAAATCTTTATCAAGTATGGATACTAAAAAGTCTCCGTTCTTTTATACTTCGCGTTTGATGGTCGCACAGAAATATTTGGCAAACGGGGACAGGGAAAATGCTAATAAAATTTTAGATGCGATTATCAATGACAAAGATGCCCCAGCAAGCATTTCTGCAACTGCACAAACATTGAAATAAGGTGGTAGTTTTGAAAAAAATATATTTGTTTTTGATTGTTGTTTTGGGGTTGGGTGCGTGTTCAAAGCACGACCCGATATTGCCAGGTGTTCGACATGATATTTTCGATTCGAATGATATAACAATTGAAAACAAAGAAGTTCCTGATTTGTCCAATGTTGCAAAACATATATCTGGGGATGAAAAGTGCGATTATCGCCAAGACAGTTCTAATACTGTGTGGGACGGCGATAAAAAATTGTTTTCTGGATTCAGTGGCGATAATTTTGTAAAAAGTGCGCAATCGCCCGTATGCGATGGACAATATATTTATACAGGGCTTTCCACTGGCGAAGTTATCAAATTAAATAAAAACGGAAAGTTGATTTGGATGGCTGATGTATTTCGCGCTAGTAATATGATGGGCGGGGCATCTGTGGTTGATATTGTTGCTCATGTGGGGTTGGATGGAAAATATGTGTATGCAGGGGGACTGGGCGATGCATTTTGCAAATTGAATGCAACCAGCGGAAATAAAATTTGGTGTTTAGAAATATCTGTTCCGGTTGATTTTATAATCGTTGATGATTTTTCTTTTGTTGTCGGTGGTGATAATAATTTATATGCTATTGATAACAAAAATGGTTCTGTGTATTGGAAAACAGAAATAAAAAAACAGAAAAAACCTGTCTTTGAAGACGGAATAATTCGTGTCGGTAAACAAAAGATAAATTATAAAGACGGGTCGATTAAGAAATAAAATTTTTTCTTTTTTAAAAAAAACCGCCTATACGGCGGTTTTTGTGCGGTATATCGCTTTTACCATGTTGGGGCGTGGTCGCCTTCTTTGATAATTGGTTGTTCGTCTTCCCAGACTGATAAGCCCGTCTTTAAATCTGTTAATGTTAACTGCAGATAATATTCTGTGCGGGTATCAACAGATGAAAACCAACCAGAATCTAATTTCAAATTTCTTTGCAACATTTTACCAGACAATGACATATTTGGTGCGACCAATGTTCCTTTGTCTGCGAAAGTTTTTTTGTCGTATTCTTCGTCATCACGCTGAGAACGCATATTATATGTTGTTTCATCTTCGGCGTTCGCGCTGTTTACGGCGATTATAGCACCGCTTGGAGTTTGAACGCGTGTTCCAGATTTGGTATCAGATGGTAATAATACGGTTTGTAAATCTTGACCGTTTTTAAATGATACTGCGATTTGTGCAACGCCAGATTTTAACAAAGTAGTGCGAATTTTTTTTGTTAAAATATCAGTGTCGAATCGTTGTTGTGTGTCGTTCACGATGTTGCCAATCGCGATTACTGTTTTTTCTTGCTTTTTAAAAGCACCGCTTTCAATCATTGATTCAGTCATTTTTTCGGCGGTTTTCGTCCAATCGCGATATTCCAATTCCATAACATTTTGCATGGATGCAACTTCTTTAGCGTCTTCGGTGTCAATAACCCGAGTCCCGCTGCATGCAGTCAACGCTAAGCATAATGCAAATGGTATAAATTTTTTCATTATTTTTTCTCCTTTGGTTTATTTTAATTTTATAATTTTTGTGTCGTTTTTGTTATCAAATATTCGCGTATAGATTAAATTGTTCCCTTCGTTTTTTACTTCGTCTTTTATCGTATCATTGCCGTACAGATTATTCAAGTTTTCTGTGCGAATAACATATATGTATTTAGGCAATGTCGCCCATGTTCGTACATCTGTGTTTGATGATGCGACTGTGTATATTGATGACACTATGCCAAGAATAGGGGCAGAATCGCTGTGTGAATTATACATAGTTGCTTGCAAAGTTGCTTTAGATGCGGCGGATGTGAAAGAACGCAAAATTTCATTTGTTCTGTATTCTTTGTACTCTGTGATGAACATCGCATCAACATTGGCAAGCAATTGACTGTTTTGTGGTTGTATAAAATTATTATCAAAATAGGGTGATGAAAAAGTAAAATAAACCATACCTATGGGTGGCAACAATATTCCATCTTGTTCTTCGTGAAGTCGTGGCGCAAAACCTGTTTCAACAAATTGCCATGTTGTATGCGTTGGTTTTATTCGCTTTTGTGCAAATTCTAAATCTTTTTTGATGAAAGTGTTTTCTGGCATCATACCGTTTGCGCGTTTAAGGTATGTTATAGCGTTATCAAAATCACCATCGTTCAAAAAATATATTCCAGATAAATACATCAATGCTGGATTCATAATATCGGTAAACGCAAACCAATCCTGGGTGTTTTTATCGATGATTTCGTGATATTGCGAATCGCTGGCAATTTTATTTTTGTTTTCTTCTATTAATTTTTTGTATTCAATAGACATATTCTGTTGACGTGTATACGACTGATTTATTACCACGCGCGCGTTCGCCCAATCTTTTAAAGCCAATAAATCCCATATTTGATAATAAGATACAAAAAGCGAATCCATCATGTATGGTTTATATGAATTTACACCTTGGCCCAATAATAATCCCGTTGCTTCACGAGTAATAGAAGATGAAGTTTCTTTTAAATTTCTTTTGTTAAATTCTTCAAATAACGAATCGCTTTGTGCAAATTTATTGTCGTGAAAAAATGCCATACCATTGATTAATAATTCAAGATTGTTTTGGTCTGTTTCTGTTTTGTCGGTTGTTGGTGTAAAATTCGCATTTGAAAAATTGTTTTGAATTGTGTTCAAATGCGACTGCATAGTTGATGCGCAACCAAATAAAAATATTGATAAAACAAAACAGATTATCTTTCGCATTTTTAATGCAATGGTTCAAGTATTTTTACTTCTTTTGTCATTGGATCCAAAATTTTTGGTGTGCCTTCGTATCCCATGATTGCATGATGGGATGGGATTAAAAATTCTGGTAATGGAGATGATTCACCCATCATGATGCGTTCGTGCAACATTTTTTGTACAGGTGTTTGATTAACAAAGTGTCTTTCTTGGGTTGCTTCTATTGGGCGATGGTACCAACCTTGGAAAAGGATAATTTGTTTACCAGTTTCAATTTTCATAATATCCATGACAGAATAAATCGGTTCTTCTTTTGGTGTTTCGACATCTTTGCCGTCTTTCTTTTCAATTTTTTTGGTTATCTTTTTGCCCATCATTTCAGAGAAGATTTTTGCACTTTCTGTGTCGTTTTGACGCAATATAATTTTTGCTGCGGTTGTAGACATAATAGTAGATGCCGCATCAGCACCATAACGTTCGCGTATCTGGTGGATATCCTGACCAATGATAAGGTAAGACACTTTTTGCCCACGTCCAAGATCTGGTCCCTGGATAACTGCGTCCAATCTTTGCATCTTTGGCATTTCGTCAAGCACGAACAGAACGGGGCATGGCCCAACTTTCTTTCCATCAACTGTATCGCCAGGTTTGTGTGCCAACAAATAATTAGACATTAATTCAATAAATATAGCAGTAATTGGATTTAATGCTTGGGCATCTACCATATTGATGGACAGATATACACTGACTGGTTTAACTTTGCCATCCCGTGGGTCTTTGATTCCGCGCAAATCTTCAAAGTGGAAATCGGAATGGCTGGTTCTGTTGCGAACCGCAGCATTACGGAATATTGCCAATCCTTCAACCATGGTTGATAAAATAGAACCACGTTCTTTGTCTGGCGTATTTGCAAGTTGTGTTAATTCAGCTATTGCACGTGATGAATATGCGTACCGGCGCGCTTCTTCAACTGCGTTTTGAAGCAAATCTTTCATAGGATCTGCCATCATAACCATTTGATCGCCTTGCTTTCTGCGTTCTTCCATTTCTTCGGCAATAGCAACTTGGCTGGATGTTAACCAATCAAGAATCATGGAAAGACATGCTTCGTGTCCCATCCACGCATCTGGTATGTTTGCCCATGTTCCAATATGAACATAATTCATTGTGTTAAGTTCGCCTTTCTGTAACAAAGAATACGCAGCGTATGCATTTGGATTGTTCATCATTGACAGATAATAATCACTTAATACAGCGGCGTCGTCTGCGTTAAAAGTTCCATTGTTCAAACGTGCGTAAAAATAATCATCGGCTTTGGCACGTTCAACCTTTGATACAATATAGTTTACCAAACCTGATAACCCGGCGCGTCCAGTATTTGCCCAGTGGGGGTCGGCACTGCTGGATTTATTATCTGGGACCAACACTTTGCATATAGTATCTATGTACAAATCGCGCTGTTCAGGAAGAAACGGGACGTGTTCTGGCGACAGTGGATTCCACGATGGGTAATATATACCCTTGTCAGGGTCGTCTTGACCCGCCCAATTCATAATGAACACAGGACCAACCGTTGCACGATATGCAGATGTTGTTTGTTTTAATTCTGGCTTAGGGTCGTTAATAATCATTGATACAGTGTCGCAATCAAGAATTGTTGGTATAACGATACCTGCTGTTTTACCGGTTCCCGGAGGCGCCAAACACAAAGCAGACAAAGATTCGTCAAATTTTAACGGCATTGTTTTCCCTTTGTTCTTAAAATAGCCCAATACCATCATAAAGCCATTAAACAAGCCTTCTTTGTTTTTCCAGTCATTCCCCATTTTCTTAATATCTGCAGCAGTCGCTTTGCGGGAAGATTTTTCGTCGTAATTATCTTTGCCTGCTGGGTTAAATTCGTTTTTAAGTGTGTCATCAACCAAAAAGCAATATGCTATGATTGGTAATATAGGTGCGATTGCAGCAAAATCTGGGTGATAAATCATGCGTGAAAACCAAAATGGAATTTCTGCGACGACTGACATGCCAAAAGTAGTGAACATGTTTTTGATATAAAGCCATGACCAATGCATGCTGGCAGCGCCCCAACCATATCTCCAAATATGTTCTGCGATAAATGCCAAAGCAAACGCAAAAGCACATATTAACCATATCCCAATATTCCAGCGTATGTTCCAGAATTTGCGCGCCACAGGAATTTGTTCGTGTTCTTTGTATCGCGAAGAATCAAAGATTTTTAAACCTTTGCCAGAACCACTATTAGAGAAAATGTTGAACTTTCCTGCCATGATTGCTATTATTATATCACAAAAATAAATGTTTTTATACCAAAAGATTAAAAAATGCAAAATGTACCAAGAATATATATAGATGCAAACTTAGAATCGGGACAAAAGGTGCCTGTTGATAAAAGTGTTGTTCATTATCTGTGTCGCGTTATGCGCAGAAATGATTGTTTAGTGTTTAATAATGGAATTGAATATCATGCTGTGGTAAGCGAAGATGATAAATTTTTGGTTGTCAAAGACAAGACGAATCATATTGACCCCAGCAATAATTTGACACTTTGTTTTGCACCAATTAAAAGATTGGATGATTTGTTGAATATGGCAACACAAATGGGGGTCCGTGCTTTACAGCCTGTGATAACTGAACGGACTGTGGCAAATCACATAAATTGGGAACGAATGAAAAAAATTATAATCGAAGCAGCAGAACAGTCGAATCGTAATAGTGTACCGAATTTATATGAACCAGTAAGGTTTGGTGATTTAGATTTAAATAATTTGGTTGTTGCTGATGAAAGATTTGCTCATGATACAGATGAAAAATCTTCAACGATTCGTTTTGACAGGGTCTTAGTTGGACCCGAAGGTGGTTTTTCACCAAAAGAATTTGAAAAACTGGACAGCGCAAATGTTGCAAAGATTTCTTTGGGCAAAACGGTTTTGCGCGCAGAAGTTGCAGCAGTGGTCGCAATAGCAAAGGTGTTGGATAAATGACGGTAAGATTGGCTAAATTTATTGCTGATTGTGGTGTCGCTTCGCGGCGTGGTGCAGAAAGTTTGATAGAGCAGGGCGCAGTATCTGTTAATGGGAAAATTGTCGATAGCCCTGTATTTTTTGTGGAAGGAAATGAAAAAATTTGTGTCAATGGCAAAGAAATAAAAAGCAAAGAAGAAATAAAATTATATGCTTTTCATAAGCCTATTAATACAATGACTACGACAAAAGATCCTATGGGGCGTAAAACAATATATGATGTATTAGAAAAAAAATATAAAAATTTAAAGTATGTTGGACGACTTGATTTTAAAACTACTGGTTTGTTATTGTTGACCAATAGTGGCGAATTGGCGCGCGAAATGTCTTTGCCTAAGAATCATATTCAGCGGACTTATATTGCTTCGGTAAATAGTTTTACAGAAAAAAAATTAGATGTTGCGCGCAAAGGTGTTTGTATTGATGGTATAAAATATCGACCTATGAAAATAGAAGTTATAGACGCGCAAACTTTAAAGGTGACGGTTGAAGAAGGTAAAAAAAATGAAATAAGAATCGTATTGCGTTATATTGGTTCACCTGTGAAGGCTTTGCATCGTGTGGAATATGGGCCAATAAAACTTGGGAATTTGGCGCGTGGAAAAATTTTGGAATTGGACAAGAAAACAATTGACCTGGTGTTTGAAAAATTGCTAGAATCAAAATAAAAGGGAAAGGGAGAGTTCCATGAAAAAAGTAAAAAATACCAGAAACACAAAGGTTTCAACAAAAAAAGTTGTTGTTAAAGAGGCAGGTTGTTCTTGTGCTATGTGGTCTTGGGCTATATATGTGTATTGGTTTATAATCTTGTTCTTTATCGCTGCGACTTTCTATATCATTGGACGCAGTCAGGAATTTTTGCATCCTGCTGTGAATAATGTTGTCGTTACAGAAGAAGCATTGTTGATGCCCCAAGATTATATCGAATCTGCCAAAGAAAAGATTAATGCAGGTGATATAGATGCTGCTATTGTTGAATTGAATGCAGCTGTTGATTCAAATGCTAATAGTAATGTTTATACTTTGCGTGGTGAAGCATACATGCAAATGGGTGAATATCAAAAGGCTTTGGCTGATTTTGATTCTGCTATAGAAGTAGATGGTATGAATGCGCTGGCTTTTTATGACAGGGCTTTGTTGAATACACGTCTTGAAAATTATGATGTCGCATTAACTGATATAAATAATGCTTTGGCTGCACAATCAATGAAACCTGTGGAAACTTTATCTTTGCGTAATTTGTATGCAAAACGTGGACAATTGAATTTATGGTTGAAGAATTGGCAGGGGGCTGTGGCTGATTATACAAATTCTTTGGCGCGTGCAGACGGCAGTGTTGTTGCGAATGTTTATGCAGAACGTGCAGAAGCATATACGGCACTGGGTAAATATGAAGAAGCAATCGCAGATTATACATCTGCTGTGCGCGTGATATCTGAACAAATTCAGGCTGCATCCAGTCAAGAACAACGCGAATCTCAATCAAGCAATGCGATGGCGTATTTTGAAAAGTCTGCCGCGCTTAATTTGCAATTAGGCAGAAAAGATGTTGCAAAAAATGATTTAGAATCTGCTTTTGCAATTGCTGTTGCGTTGAATGATTCGGAAAGCATGGAAAGAATCCAAAACTTAATTAATGGGTTGAACTAAAAAATCCGCCAATATGGCGGATTTTTTTTGACTTTTGTTATAAATAGTAATACCATGTTAAACATGATTTATAAATTATTTATTTTTACAACGACTACTACAACCCCTTTGGGGGTCTAGATTTCTATATTGCGATAAATTTTCGCACGTATTATAATAACCAAGCAATTTAAAAAATTAATAAATAAAAAAAGAAGGTAAATTATGTCTTATCCAATAGAATTAATTCGTCATTCACTGGCTCACGTGATGGCGGCTGCGGTTAAAAAATTACATCCAGAGGTTAAATTTGCAGGTGGTCCTGCAATAGAAAATGGTTTTTATTATGACTTTGATACTGAATACAGATTCAGCGAAGATGATTTTGCGGCTATTGAAAAAGAAATGAAGTCTTTGATTAAAAGTGATGGTCGATTCGAAAGACGCGAAATTTCGTTAGCAGAAGCCAAAGAAATTTTCAAAGACCAACCATATAAAATGGAATGGTTAAACGAATATGATGCTAAAGGTGAAGCGTTATCAATTTATACTTTCCGTGATTTTACAGATTTGTGTCGTGGACCACACGTTGAATCAAGTAAAGATTTGCCAAAAGACGGATTCAAGATTCGTTCTGTGGCGGGTGCTTACTGGAAAGGCGATTCGAAAAATAAAATGTTGCAAAGAATTTATGTTGACGCTTTTGAATCCAAAGAAGAATTAGATAATTTTTTGAAAATGCAGGAAGAAGCAGCTGCGCGTGATAACCGTAAACTTGGTAAAGAAATGGATTTATTCCATTTTGAACCTGAATATGCTCCGGGTGCGGTGTTTTGGCACGACAAGGGGTATAAAATTTATCGTAAATTGATTGAATATATTCGTATGCGTCAGGAAATGTCGGGTTATCAAGAAATTTCTACTCCGTCAGTTATGGATAGATGTTTGTGGGAAAAATCAGGACACTGGGCAAAATATGGTGCGCATAATTATTCTGGAACAACCCAAGATGGTAAGGTTTTTTGTGTAAAGCCTATGTCTTGTCCAGGGGGAATGTTAGTGTTCGGTCAAGGAATAAAATCTTATAAGGAATTGCCGTTGTATTTGGCTGAATTTGGTAAAGTAAATCGTTATGAAGCGGCTGGCGCTTTGTCTGGTTTGATGCGCGTGCGTGAATTTACTCAAGATGATGCACATATTTTCTGTACAGAAGAACAACTGGAAAGCGAGGTTGTCAAAATTTTACGTTTTATCAAAGATATTTATGGAAAATTTGGATTTGAAAAAATTACTATGAAACTGGCTACGCGTCCGCTTTCTGAATTCCGTATCGGAAGTGATGAAGTTTGGGACAAAGCTGAAGGTGCACTGAAAAACGCATTAGATAAAAATGGTATCGAATATGAAATCGCGGAAAATGATGCTGCTTTTTATGGACCAAAAATAGATAATTATTTAAAAGATTCTATGGGACGTGTTTGGCAATGTGGTACAGTGCAACTAGATATGAATTTGCCGGAAAGATTTGATTTGTCTTATATCGGTGAAGATGGCGAAAAACATCGCCCAATTATGTTACATCGTGCTATGTTGGGGTCTATCGAACGTTTCTTTGGCATTTTGTTAGAATCTACAGGTGGCAATTTGCCACTATGGTTATCTCCAGAGCCTGTTGTGGTTGTTCCTGTATCTGAAAAATACAAAGATTATGCGGATAAGGTTGTTGGTGATTTACGTGATGCTGGTATTTTTGCTCGCGCTGATTTACGCGATGAAAAGGTTAATTACAAAGTGCGTGAATTGTCTTTGTCAAAAACCCCGATTATCGCTGTGGTTGGTGAAAAGGAAATGGCGGACAAATCTGTCACGTTGCGTTATCTCGGTAGAGAAGGGCAAGAGGTTAAGTCTTTGGCCGAGTTTGTTGAATATATGAAAAATGCAGTTAAAATGCCGTTGTAAAAGAGTAGGGCGCAATTTTTTGCGCCCATTATGTATAAAAGGATAAATGGATGAAAAAAATTGTTTTATTGCTTGGGTTGATTAGTGTTATTTGTGTCGCTGGATGTTGCAAATGCGAAAATGAACCCATCATAGAAGCCAATCATAAATTAATAGTTCCACCTAATTTTGGAAATATGCCAAAATAATTTTGGTTTATCGTTTTTTTGTGATATAATAGTCCCATAAGAAATTCAAACATGGGGGACTAATTATGGATAAAGAAGAAAATTTAGATTTATTAGATTTGGAAGATAATAACGAAGTGGATACTTTGCCAGAGGCAACGCCTTTTTCAAGCCCACGCCCGAAAAAACCTTGGTTATTGATGGGGTTGGGAATCGCTATTATCGTTTTAGCAACGTGGATTATTGTTGCAAAAATTGGTGGTGATTCAGATACCAGTGTCAGCGTTGATTTAGATACCCCAATTGAATCGGTTGATAATTCTGTTCAGCCAGTGGCTGATTTGAATGTACCTGCAAAACCAGTTGAACCTGTGGCACCGGTGGCAGTTGAACCTGTGACTCCTGTTGCAGTACCAGTTGCAGTTGAACAACCAAAACCAGTTGAAGCAAAACCAGTTGAAACAAATGGTGCGCCTGTGCGTGTTATCGAAGATAGAAAAGAAGTGACATTTAATCCAGATAAAGCAACAACGCAAAGTGCGCCTGCACAAAAGCCTGTTGCAAAAGCGCCAGCGAAAAAAACAAATACAGTGACTAAGACACAAACAGCAACTGCGGCAAATGGCAGCATTTATGTTCAGTTTGGCTCTTATAGTTCAAGGGCTGCAGCACAAAGTGCAGAACAAAAAATGCGTTCTTCACACAGCAATTTGTTTGGCGGTAAACAATTTGTAATTTTGGCGGCTCAGGTCAAAGGTGCAACTACATATCGTTTGCGCGTTCCATTCCATAGCACGAATGAAGCAAATGGTTTTTGCAGAAATGCAAAATCTGATGGGCTTGATTGTTATGTGACAAAATAAAAGGGGTAAAACATGAGAGGTGGTATTTGGGAAATAATTTTAATAGTTTTGTTGGTTTTGATTTTGTTTGGATCAGCCAAGATTCCTGCGATGGCGCGCAATATTGCACAAGGAATTAAGACTTTTAAAAACGAAGTCAAAGACGAACCTAAGAAAACAAAAAAAGTACAATCAAAAAAGGTGGTTAGCAAAACCAATAAAAAGAAATAGTATTTTTGCCGTTTAAAAAAACCACCCATTTGGGTGGTTTTTTGATGAAAAAGATTTTTATCTTCTTTTTTGTTCATGTTCTTCTTGCTCTTCAATTGTCATTGTGGCAAGTGGTCGTGCCAGCATTCTTTGCAAACCAATTTCTTCACCAGAAATAACACTGTATCCGTATGTTCCTTTTTCGATGCGTTCCAATGCTGCATTTATTTTTTCAAGCAAATTAGATGTGCGTTCAGACATACGAAGGTTCATAGTGATTTCCTGTTCCGCGCTTGCTTGGTCTTGTTCGTCGCCAACACCAGCGGTTTCATTTTTTTCTGCCATTCTAACATCACTTAAGACCGATTCACGATCTTGCAAAATTTCTTCGCGTTGAGAATTTAACAACTGGTAAAAATATGCCAATTGCTTTTCACACATATATGGTTCAGATTTTTTAGGTGTGTATTTAGAATCTAATTCAAGTGTTTTATAATTGCTTTTTGCCATGTTATGCCGCCTTTAATTCTTTTATCCATTGAGTTAATGTTTCTTCGTCCATAAGGCCAGTACGAGCTTCTTTTAATTCGCCATTTTTAAACGCTAAAACGCTTGGAATGCTGCGGATGCCGAATTTAGCAGGTGTGCGTCTGTTCGTATCATCTATTTCAAATTTTACGAAATTCACATCGGTTTGTTCATCTGACACTGTTTCAAATATAGGTCCGAACATTTGACATGGACCACACCATGTTGCCCAGAAGTCCACCAATGTTAAACCATTCGTTATCATTGAATCAAACGTTTCGTCTGTCGCGTGTTTTAATGACATTTTTTTCTCCTTAATGTTATTGATATTTGAATTGAGTTTATTATAATCATAGCAAAAAGCAAGAGAAAAACGACATGAAAAAATTCGTTTATGTAGATGCAAGTGCAAGTTGGCTTAAACCACAATCAGTGGTTGAAACTGAGACCGATTTTTTGGTAAAATCATATGCTAATGCTGGTCGTGGAATTTGTGAACGTGCCGAAAAAGTAGATGCGCTGGTTAATGAATCAAGGCGCACAGTTGCCGATTTTATTGGGGCTGACGAAAAAAATATCATTTTTACATCTGGGGCAACAGATGCGCTTAACAGAATTGTTGATATTGTTAAAAATACCTTTATAAATAAAAATCTGGTAGTTGCGGTATCTGATTTGGATCATCACAGTGCGCGTCTTCCGTGGATGGCTTTGGAAAAACAGGGGGGGTGTAGAACTGTTTTAATTCCGTTGGATAAAAACTTTAATTTAGATTTTGATAATATCCCATTTGCTGATGTATTTGTGATAACTGCGATGTCTAATGTATTAGGATATTCCCAAGATGTTGTGCGTTTTATAAATACCGTGCGTGCGAAAAACCCGAATGCCATTACTGTGGTTGATGCATCTCAATATGTTGCGCATGAAAAAATAGATGTGAAAAAATTCGATTGTGATTTTTTGGTGTTTTCAGGACATAAAATTGGTGCGGATACTGGTGTTGGCGTAATGTATATAAAAAATCCAGATTTGTTCGATTGTGATAAATTTGGTGGCGGAATGGTTAATCGTGTTTTGGGTGATGGAAATTTAATTTTAAATAAATCACCTGAAAAATTCGAAGCAGGGACTTTGCCAATTACACAAATTGTTGGGCTGAGGGTTGCAATCAAAGAATTACAACAATGGGATGGAGGACAAGATATAATTGATTATATGTATAATGAATTATCAAAAATTGAACATGTAAAAATATTGTCTGTGAAAGGGGCATGTATTTTATCTTTTGTGGTACACGATATGCATGTTCTGGATTTTGGGGTTATGATGGGGGCGCGCGATATTTGTTTGCGTGTTGGAAATATGTGTGCTTCGTGGATTCATAAAAAATTAGGCGTGGATGGCAGTATACGTATTTCTGTAGGACCTTGGAACACAATGGAAGATGCAAAATATATTATCGATAATATAAAAAAAGTTGTGGGGTAATATGGCATTTAATCGTGAAAGCATTATTGAAGAAATAAAGAAAGTTTATGACCCTGAAATTCCTGTGAATATTTGGGATTTAGGGCTTATTTATGATATTTCCATAAATGATGATGGTGTGGTTATAGAAATGACTTTTACTAGTCCTACGTGTCCAATGATGGAAGAAATTATGCAACAGGTTAAAGATAACGTTGAAACAATTACAGATGGTAAACCCGTGGATGTGAAATTGGTTTGGGAACCAGCGTGGGATTTGTCTAGGATGAGCGAACAAGCCCGTATAGAATTAGATTTAACAGAGCAAGGGTGGTAATTTATGACTTATGGTGAAATAAAAGCGGCGTTGTCTTTGGTAAAAGAAGATGTTGAAAAATTGGAAATGGTGATGGATTTTGGAAAAAATCTTGAACCTGTACCAGTTGATGCAAAATGTACTGAAATTTTAGGATGTACATCTTTTGTAAAAATATGCGAAAAAGATGGTCGTTTTTATGGTGTTGCCGATTCGGCTATGGTAAGGGGGATTGTTGCTATTATTTTGTCTATGGTGGATGGTAAAAGCGTAGAAGAAATAAAAAAAATGGATTTATTGTGCGAATTTGATGGTCTTAATCTGCATTTTGGTGCTGCAAGATTAAATGGTGTGCAATCTATGATTAGTTTTTTTAAGAATTTATGATAAAATACTTACGAATAAGAAAAAGGAAAGGTTATTTATGAGGGATGATGAAAAAATGTTCAACATAGGTGTTACGATGTTATGCAGCGTAATTTGCCTTATTGCTTTTCTTCAAGTTTGTTATCGTGTGCAAAATAATAATTTGAATTCTGTTCGACGCAGTCTTGAAAATACAAAGCAAGAATATGATATTGCAGGAACAAGATTTTCATCGCTTTCTTCGGCTGGGATGTTGCGGGGGTCTGTGATGGGTAATAATCCGCAGGCAGAAACAGTGTCGTTCAGCAAAAATATTCGTATAGATGATATACCAATGGTGGAAGAACAATGAGTTTTGACATAGGCTATGATGTTTTGCCGCATGAATACAAAGGCGCTGTTTATAATCGCGAAAGTGCGAATCGGTTACGCTGGGTAAAATTTGGTTTCGTTTTAATGTTTTGTGTTTTTATCGCTAGAACTTTGCAACTGGGGCTGCAAAGCAACGACATAGGAAAATATAATGGCTATGCTAATGAAATAGAAAGTCGTGCTGATATCATTGACAGAAATGGTGTCGTTTTGGCAAAAAGTGTAAAATCTGGTAACATAAAATTATTCCCTGGTCGTGTTAAGGATAAAGATATAAATGAAGTTGCAAATGTAATTCATGAAATTGCACCTATGGATTATAGTGTAAGTGATGCTCTTAATTTAATCAAATCTGGTAAACGTGGGTTGTATATTAAAAAGAATGCAAGTGAAGAACAGATTAAACTGGTTAAAGAAGCGCACAGAAAATATAACTGTTTTGAGGTCGAACAATTTACACGACGTCGTTATCCGCAAAGAAATGTTTTTGCGCATGTTGTGGGATTTGCTGGTAAAGACGCAGGATTAGAGGGTGTTGAATATATTTATGATGAATATTTAAAGGAAAACGAAGATCCTTTGAGACTTTCTATTGATTCGCGCGTTCAAAATATTTTTTATGAACAGTTAAGTATCGCTATGAATAAATATCAAGCCAAAGGCGCCATGGGAATGTTGATGAATTCCAGTACTGGTGAAATGATTGCGATGGTTCAAATTCCTGATTACGACCCAAATGATATAAATTCAAGTTCGGCATCTGTGCGTAAATTTAAATTATTACGTAATAATTTTGAAATGGGGTCTATATTTAAGATATTTAATACTGCGCTGGCTTATGAAAATAATTTGCAGAACAAAGATTACAAAGTAGATCAACCTTTGATGATTTATGATAAATTTGGCAGACCTGCAATGAAAAAACCTATTGATGATGTTGCTTCTTTTAAACGGGATGTTGTTAAAAAAATGGGCAAAAGAAGTTTGAAGGCTCCAGAAATAATGTTGTATTCCTGTAATGTAGGAAGTGCCAGAATAGCATTAGATTTGCCAAATGGTGCCCAGAAAGAATTTTTCCATAGATTGAATTTTGATAAACCTTTGGATTTGGAATTTGGAAAAACAGAAACGGCATTAACATATAAAGTATGGGGACCTACGGAAAGGGCGACTGCGGCATTTGGACATGGAATAGCAGTAACTCCTATGCATTTGTTATTGGCTGTGAATGCTATGACAAACGGTGGAATTTATATTTATCCTACGCTTTTGAAACGTAATATAGGCGCGGTTCGTGGAGAAAGAGTTTTAAATGCAGATATTTCTGCGAAATTGCGTAATATCATGTTTAATATCGCTGAACAAACTACTGCTAAAAAGGCAAGAGTAAAAGGAATAGAAGTTGGTGGAAAAACAGGAACAGCAGAAAAACGTGGTGCTGATAGAAGAACAGATAAAAACAGAAATACAACAGTCTTTACAGGAATATTCCCAGTGTCTGCGCCGCAATATATTATAATGATTATGCTGGACGAACCCCAAGGAACAAAAGAATCAGGGGGCTGGAAAACTGCTGCTTGGAATGCTGTGCCGACTGCTGGGGCGATTTTAGATGGCATAGTTCCATTATTGTTTGAATAAAATTGCTATTTTAAGAAATTTGTATTATAATTATACCGACAATAAAAAAAGAGTGTAGCGTGCGTAAGATAGTAGAAAGTTCTATGCTTGGTAAAGCATGGACCGTGTCGGATAATAATAATCTAGGTATAGATGTAAACGATACAGAAAATTTAGTCAAAAATATTTTAAAATCTCGTGGCATAGAAGACGAGACGCAGATTTTGCGTTTTTTGCATCCGTCTATTAAAGAGTATATGCCAGATCCTTTTGTTTTGAAAGATATGGATGTGGCGACACGGGTAATTGCAGATGCTGTGTGTGCTCATAAAAAAATCGCGATTTATGGCGATTATGATGTTGATGGTATAACTTCCACTGCGATTTTTGTAAAATATTTGCGCAAAATAGGTGTTGATGTTTCTTGGTATTTGCCAACCAGAGAAGGCGAAGGTTATGGGTTAAATATATCTGCCGTTGAACAAATTGCACAAAGCGGTGTCAGTTTAATGATAACTGTCGATTGCGGTATAAGCGGCGTAGATGAAGTAAAAAAAGCGAAAGAACTGGGGTTGGCTGTTGTAATTACGGATCATCATTCGCCGGATAATGTTTTGCCAGATGCAGATGCTATTGTGAACCCTAAACGCGAAGATGACAAATCAGGTCTGTCTTTTTTGGCAGGGGTCGGGGTCGCGTTTTTGACTGTGGTTGCATTGAATCGTGAATTGAAAAATAGAAACTTTTTCAATGAAAATATACCACAAATAAATTTGTTAAACTATATGGATTTTGTCGCACTTGGGACAATATGTGATACTATGCCTTTGGTTGATTTAAATCGTGCTTTTGTATCAACAGGATTAAAAGTTTTGGGTTTGAGACAAAATCTTGGTCTTCGTACATTGATGGACTTGGCCGGTATAAAGCAGCCTTCGGTGTATGCTGTGGGCTTTGCTTTGGGCCCCCGTCTTAATGCGGCAGGGCGTCTTGATTCTGCCGCGCCAGCATTGGAATTATTGTTAACTGAAAACCCATTAGTGGCAAATGATTTAGCAAACAGATTGCATCACATGAACCAAGAAAGAATAGATATTCAAAATTCTATTATGATTAATGCAATAGAAATGGCAAACAAATGTTGCGAAAAAGGCAGATGCAGTTTATTCGTTTGTGGCGATAATTGGCATGGTGGCGTTATGGGAATTATCGCAGGTAGATTAAAAGATAAATATAATTTGCCTACATGTGTTGCAACTCGTAATGATGGGATAATAAATGGTTCGGGGCGTTCTGTGTCGAATATAGATTTGGGTAAAATAATTCACGAAGCATTGTCTTTGGGAATTTTGACAGAGGGTGGTGGACATGCGGCTGCCGCTGGTTTTACATTGAATGTTGACCGTGAACAAGATTTTTGCGATTTTCTTGAAAAGTCTGTTAATGAACAATTAAAAGGGGAAAAACCAAATCCTGAAATTATCGTTGATGCCCAGATTGATGCATCTGGTGCTACCATGAAATTGATTGAAAGTTTGGCTGATTTGGCTCCGTTTGGGCAAGGAAATCCAGAACCGAATTTCGTCCTTTGTGGCTGTGTTTTAAAATTTGCCAGTGTTATGGGTAATGGCGCGCATTTACGCGGAGTGGTAAGAACCAGTAATGGAAATCAGTTGTCTTTTGTTGGTTTTAATTTAGTGGGGACGCCTGTTGGTGATTTTTTACTGGACGAAGCGAACACAAATACTAAAATAATGATGTTGGGCAAATTGAAAGAAAACGACTATAATGGTCGTTTAAGCGTTCAATTTAGTTTGGAAGATATGGCTTTATGATGAAAAAAATAGAATTATTAATAGAAAAAATAAAAAACGCGAAATCTATCGCTATATCTGGACATAAAAATCCAGATGGAGATGCTTTGTGTTCTGTGTTGGCATTGAAAAAAATTATTGAATTGAATTTTGGTAAAAAACCAGTTGTTATTTACGATGGTAATATTCCAAAAGATTTAGATAATGTACCTTTGCGAGATTCAGCATGTTTTTATGCGCATATTCCAGAAAAAACAAAATATGATTTATATTTGCTGGTTGATTATGGCACAAGAAAACATTTAGGTGGCGTAGAAAAATTTGTGAATAGTGCTGATTTTGTGGTTGAATTTGACCATCATAATAATGATGATTTGGTGGGAACATTGTGTTTTGATGATACTGAAAAGGCTGCGGCTGCTCAAATTATATATGATATCGCGCGCAAGGCTAAGTTTGAAATTGATGACGATATTAGAAATTTGTTGGCCATAGGTATTATTACAGATACTGGTAATTTTAAATTTGTGCGTCGCAATGATGTGTTGCTTGATATGGCGTCGTTGGTTGATGCTGGTGTCTGTATAGCAAATTTAGTGAATCTTTTGAATAACAAAGATAAAAAAACCGTTCTTGTTGAATCAAAGGCGGCAAGCGAAGCTGAATTTTTTATGAAAGGTCGTCTTGCAATTGCGACAATAGGTCGTAAAGATTATAAAAAACTGGATGGTCGTGGCGAATTGGTTTTGCGCGTGTTGGGTGAAATACACGGGGTAGATTATGTTGTGTTGTTAAAGGAACAGCGCGAAAATCAGGTTGGAATTTCTTTCCGCAGTCGTAATAAACCGATAAATAAAATTGCGGAATCATTTGGGGGAGGCGGGCATTTATATGCAGCAGGTGCTGTGGTCCAGGATAGTTTGGAAAATGTACACGAACAGGTAATAAATGCTTTCAAGGAGATGTTAAAATGAAAAAAATAATATTTGCTTTTTTAGTTGGAATTGTTTGTTTGTCTGCAAATGGGGCTGTTGATAAAGGTTTGGTAAAAAGCGCAGAAAAATATCTTAATTCAATAACTGGTTTACAGGGTGGTTTTGTTCAAACTTCCAATGGTCAAAAACAGCATGGAACTTTTTCAATGTTGCGTCCTGGTCGTGTTAGATTGGATTACAAAGATGCACCAATTCAATTGATTGCTGATGGTAAAGATTTATATTTTTATGATAAATCTTTGGATCAAATAACAACTGTGCCTTTGACCAGTACTCCTGCGGGAATATTGGTTCGCAAAAAAATCGATTTACAAAACGCAGATATAAACGTTGTTGAAACTTCAAGTGATAAAAATACTTTTACTTTGAAAATGAATTTGCGGGGGCAAGAAGGTCTGGGAAATATGTCTGTGGTTTTTGATAAAAAACCTGTAAAGTTAAATTCTTGGTCTGTGGTTGACGCAACTTCTGCTAAGACAGATGTTGTTTTTCAAAATTTGAAAACCAAGACAGATTTTGGAAAAAATTATTTCCAATTATCACGTCATAAAACTGTGTCTACAAGTGGTGGCGATGATTTCTATGATTAAGGTGAAATATGTTTGGTATCAGTTGGACCGAATTTTTAGTAATTTTATTAGTCGCAATTTGTGTTGTGCCAGCAAAATATTGGCCTGAGGTGGCGCGCTTTTTTGCGCGTGTTTTTAAATATATAAGAAATTTGGTATGGAAAATTACTGATTTTACTGAATCAGTTCAACAACGTATAGAGTTAGAAAAACCTATTGATGATTTGTTGGAAAACGCTACGCAAAATGTGTTTGAACCAAAAAGAATCAAGAAAACATCAAAGAAAAAGCGAATAAAAATTATAAAGAAAAAATGAAAATGACATTGATGCAACATTTTGCAGAATTACGGCGCAGAATATTGTGGGTTGCGTTGATTTTTATTCTGGCGTTTTGTTTTGGATGGGTGGTTGCTCCAAATGTAGAGGTTTTTTTAACAGCGCCTTTGTTGAATGCATGGGATGATGCTTCGCTTTTATATACAGGGATAACAGATGGGTTGATGATACAGTTTTCTTTGGCAACAATGATTGCGTTGATAATAACTGTGCCTGTGTTTTTATGGCATGTATGGGCGTATATTGCGCCGGGTTTACATAAAAACGAAAAACAGTTTTTGGTGCCGATATTTTTGATTTCTCCGTTGTTGTTTGTGATTGGGGCTGCGTTTGCGTTTTATGTTTTGTTTCCGTTTGCATTTAAATTCTTTCTTGAGATAAATGAATCTGCGAACTTTCCGGTTGTTTTATTGCCGGCGGTCACGGGCTATTTGGCCTTTGCAATTGGTATGTTAAAGGTTTTTGGAATCGCCTTTCAAATGCCGCTTGTGCTGGTTGGGTTGAATAGAATAGGGGTTCTTTCAAGAAAGACTGCGATACAAAGTCGTAAATATGTAATTGTGTTAATATTTATTATGGCCGCTGTATTGACGCCACCTGACGTTATTTCTCAAATTTTATTGGCGTTGCCGATGTTATTGCTTTTCGAACTTAGTATACTTTTTATGAAAAAAGACTCATAAATATTTTATTTTAGCCTTGTTTTGTGGTATAATTTTTATCGTGGAAATAAGAAGTTTTCTTTATAAGGCGTTTGTTTTTTGCGCACTTGGTTTGTGTGCCTGTGATTTGCAACCAAAAATCGCTTCTATTCCTGATAGCGTTGGTATGTTTATTGAAGACAGGTATCCCGCGTTGTTGGCGGACCCAGAAACACAACCTGAAATTTATAATTCTGCGGTGACAGATTATGGTGTGTACGCATCGCCTGAATTGTACGGTTCTTCGAACATAGATGATTATGTTTTATATGCCAGTGTGGATGACTATGTTTTATTGCCAGAAGAAGATACTGTTGAGACTGTTGATAAAGAAGAAGATATAGAAGAACCAGAAATAATTGAACAAGAAGAAAAATCACAAACACAAATCGAACAAGAAACAGAAGAAAAAATCCAAGAAGATTATTTGATTGTTCCTGTGTATGGCGGAAATACCGTTATAGACAAAGTCGAAGATATAAAAGTTCCAGAAAAGAAAAGCGATGATATTGTTGTTGCAAAAGGGGATACTGTATATTCATTGGCGCGAAAGAACAATATGACGGTTGATGAATTTGCCAAAATAAATAATTTGCGTGAACCGTATACTTTGCGCACAGGACAAAAATTAACGACCAAGGCAGCGGCTGTAAAACCAGAAGAAAAAACAACCAAAGAAATTCCAAATATAATCTCACAAGAAAAGGTTAAAGAAATAAAAGCGGCTGCTGTGGCAAAGGCTGAAAATAAACCAGAAATTAAAACCGTAAAAAAGACAGAAGAAAAGAAAGTTGAAACAACTGTAAAAGAAGATGTTAAACCAACCAATACTAAACGCGTCGATGTTCAAGAAATCACGATAGAGAAAGGGGATACATTATATTCTTTGTCGCGTAAATATGAAATACCAGTGAATGATTTGGCGATTATGAATAAATTGTCTGCACCGTTTAATTTGTCTGTGGGGCAAAAAATAAAAGTGCCAAAATTGACCAGTGTTCCAACTCGTTCTGCGACAGAAATAAAAACAAAGACGGAAATTAAAAACGATACGATAAAACCGGTTGAAAAACAGACTGGGAAAAATGCGCCCGAGAAAAAAGAAGTGAAAAAAGTTGCGGACAAGTCTGTACAGCAGAAACAGTCGTATACAAAGGCTAAACAACCAGAAACAAAGAATACGAAAAAAGCGGAATCAAAACCAAAAGAATCTGTGAAAAAAACACAAACTTCGACCAAGATTTCTTCTAATCCAAAGCAAGAATTGCCAAAGATTACGCCACGTTCTTCGTCTAAGTTTTCATGGCCAGTGCGCGGGAAAATTTTGTCTGGGTTTGGGCCAAAGAATGGTGGTTTGGTTAATGATGGTATAAAC
This sequence comes from Alphaproteobacteria bacterium, assembly GCA_017524525.1. Taxonomy (GTDB): domain Bacteria; phylum Pseudomonadota; class Alphaproteobacteria; order Rs-D84; family Rs-D84; genus Enterousia. Next base: position 70,555 of record JAFXVM010000016.1, read on the forward strand.
ATTGCTGCAAATGCTGGAACTTTGGTGCGCGCAGCAGAAAACGGTGTTGTTGCGTATGCTGGAAACGAAGTAAGGGGAATGGGAAATTTAATAATTATGCAACACAGCGATGGTTGGATGACTGTGTACGCGCATCTTAGTTCTATGACTGTTAAACGCGGCGACAAGATAAATGTCGGACAACAAATTGGAAAAATTGGTCAAACAGGCAAAGTTGATAGACCACAATTACATTTTGAAATTCGTAAAGGAACCAAAGCATACAACCCGACTCTTTATCTAAAGAAATAACAATATGAAAAGATTGTTTTGTTTTTTGTTGTGTTCGTTTTTATTTGTATCAGCATCTTTTGGTGCTGACAGATGTTCTGCCCCAGATAAAACGTATGATGCAGATAAACGATGCTATGTAAGCAGAGAACTTTTTACAAAAACCCCGTATAATGCAGCCGCGCATTTGTTATTTTCTCCTATGATACAAGACTATTATTGTAGTGGGGCAATAGTTAAAGAAAAAGGTAAATTGTATTTATACACGGTTAAGCATTGTGTGGATGAATATAATGGAGATAATCGTAAAACCGTGTATGTAAAGTTGCCTGGAAGCAGTAAAATTATTACAGCAAAAATGTATCAAATATACCCCAGTGAAGATTTTGCAATATACAGTATAGACGATGATGTTGATATACCTTTTGTTGAATTAAGTCAAAAATTTTATGGTGATGATATTTTTTATGAAGATGAACAAAAGGTTCGTGTGATTGGATATGGGGCGTTAAAAATAATGACGGATGAAGAAATAGAAGAAGTAAGACAAAAATATGTGTTTTTTCTGCAAAATAAAAAGGGGAGAATAGTTCCAAACGATTATGTAAAAGAAGGCTTTGTGATACAAATAGAAGACGATAAAGATTATAACAGCGCAAGAGAGTTTTTAAAATATTTAGTGAACAATGAAAATGATTATTATGAAAGTGTTTTTCAAGATCATGCTTTAAAAGTATCTGAGTGTACATATACACAGGTTGATGGTTTTTCTGGGTGTCAGGTTTGGGGGGCTAATTCTGGCAGTGGTTTGTATGACGAAGATAACAAAGTGGAAGGTTTTGTTTCAACAGGAACACAAATCATAGGCGGAAAATATCATGCTGGATTGGTTGGCACGGTTAGTACAGAACCCAAAGAAGAAGACAAAGGTTTTGAATTAATAAAACAATTGGTTTTCGATAAAAAGTAAAAAAATAGGGGGCGATTTTTTCGCCCCTCGGTTTTTTTTATTGTTTTAATGTACCCCATGCTGCTTTGTATCCGCCATCTCTGGTTAATATCAATTTAGCATTATCTAATTGGGTTGCTGTCAAACCACGGACAATATAAGATTCTTGCAGGCGTTCACCATTGTTTGCAACTTTCAATTGTGGCAAATCAACGGACATTGCTTCCATTGCACAACATGTGTTATCATTGCATGCGCCACATTGATAAACTTGTGCTGTGTACACAGTATTAGGGCGTAAATACACTAAATCAACAGTCATTTTTAACCCATCATCAGTTTCTTTGAACCAAATAGTTCCCATTTCTGCTTCGCCACCTTGGTTGCTGCGCGTAGCCATATTTGCTTTGACTTTTTTTACATCAGTACCTGAATAAGTTTGTTGAAAGATAACAGGGTTATTATCATGCATTTTATGGTGTTTTTTATGTTCTTTGTCCTTGTGATGTTTTTGATGCATTTCATGATTATGTGTATTGGTTGGGCACGTTGTGCATGCGCTTGTTAACAAAGATATGCCACAAAGTGATGCGATTAAAAATAGGTTTTTGTTTTTCATGTTTTTTTCTCCTTTTGGTTAATGGGTTTACAGGTGTATTTTATATTAAAACATCTAAAATATCGTCAGGTTTGAATGCCTAGGGACGAAAATATATTGCGCGTAAAAATAAAAAAGCCATAAAAAATGGCTTTTTATTTTTGGTGGACGCGCAGGGATACACTCGGGCAAAGCCCTGCGTGGCAACCGTGACGATTTTGCTGCGTTTATACTTGCAAAATCTACTTGTTGTCGAACAGCAACTTCGTTGGAGGGTTCTCATCCCATTGCGCGTAAAAATAAAAAAGCCATAAAAAATGGCTTTTTATTTTTGGTGGACGCGCAGGGATTCGAACCCTGGACCCACTGATTAAGAGTCTTTAACGTCTATAAAACTGAGATTTAACTTCCACTTATTTGCACTATTTTACGCACAATTCGTATTAAAACAGAACTTATATGTGACAAAAGTGGGATTTAGTTTATTTTTTCTCAAACCAATCTTAAAATACTAACAAATGAAAACCAAATTTAACTTTACACAAGCAACTTTGGCTAATTTGGCAACACCAACACAACAAATTAAGCATTATATTGTGCGCGATAGCAATCAACGTGGTTTAATATTGATGGTTAATTATGGGGGAACAAAAACATTTTACTTTCGTGCCAAACAAAAACATAAAAAAGTGATGTTTAAAATTGGCGATTTTCCTTATTTAGATGTTGAAACTGCACGAAATAAAGCATTTATGCTTTATAAAAATATAAAAAATGGTGAATATACGGCAACAAAACAACAAATAATGACTTTAAGTGAATTATTTTACAACGAATATTTGCCAAAATATGCAAAAGTGTTTAAAAAAGAGACAAGTTGGCATGAAAATGAACGTATATTTAATACACATTTTAATTCTTTAAAAGATAAGCAATTAAATGATATTAGCAGGATAAACATTGACGATTGGCATAAAAATATAGGTAAAAATAATGGGATATATATAGCGAACAGATGTCTTGCATTAATAAGACATATGTTAAATATGGCGATAAATTGGGGTTTTATAACAACAAATAATGCTACACATATTAAGCAATTTAAAGAAACTGCGCGTGACAGGTTTTTGCAACCTGATGAAATACATAACTTTATAACTGCTTTAAATATGGCAAAAAACAAGCAATTTAAGCATTTTATACTGTTGTTGTTATTTACAGGACAAAGAAAAAGCAATATTTTATCGCTTAAATGGGAAAACATAAACTTTCACAACAATATTATGTATTTGCCAGATACAAAAAATAACCAACCTCAGCAAATTCCACTTACACAGCAAGCAATAAATGTATTTAATGATATTGGGATACGTGAAAAAGGTTGGGTTTTTCCAAGTAAAGACAGCAAAAGCGGACATTTACAAAACCCAAAGCGTTGTTGGCAACAATTATTAAAGATTGCACATATTGAAAACTTACGTATGCATGATTTACGACGAACTTTAGGCTCTTATCAAGCAATTATTGGCAGTAGCATGAATATAATTGGCAAATCTTTGGGCCATAAATCGCTTCAATCAACCGCTGTGTATGCAAGGCTTTCTTTGGCGCCCGTCAGAGATTCAATGCAAAAAGCAACTGACGAAATATTAAAGTATTAAATTTTTTTCATTTTGTGGGCTACTTCTGACAATTTTTATTTTATACTGCTCGCGAAATCATTTAAAAACAACCCAAAAAAAGGATAAAAGATGATGAATTTTAAAGTACATTTAGGGTATATTCACACGGAAAACAAACAACAATACAGATTTGGCTTAAAACCATTTGATTTTGATTTAACAAAATTTCCAAGTTTATTTATAAATTGTGGCAGAGAAAGAGTTTTTCCATGTAAAAACGAATTTGTAATGGATATAATTATTAAACGAGCATTAGAAATAGAGAAATCAACGAATAATTTTAAAACGCTTGTTATCGACAATGGTCGTATTACACATTGTTCTGCTCTTTATTATGATAATTATTATATGGTTAGACCAGAAACCGCCCTTAAACAAATAACATGTGAAATAAATCAAATTTACAAAAGATATTTGAATTGGCCAGATTTTTTTCCTTATAAAAAATACTTCATAGCCGTTAATAATGCTTGGGGGCTTGAAAGTTATCTTGAAGACATTATGCTAAAATTGGGACCGATAGGCGTGTATTTAGTGTTTTCTGGGGGTGGCGAAATGTTAAGGTATCCGTGTCCACTTCAAAATTATTTGTTTGGGCAAATAGTTAAGCTACGTACAGATGATTATTATAAAGGAATAAATATGTTGCCACAACCGTATGGACCAAATTGGGGTATGGTTATGGAACGTTTTAAACCAGAACAAAAACTAAGCCAAATAATATATACAGACATGTATTACAACAATTGGTGCAAAGGTGAAGAAACACGAGATGGGTGGATTTTTGATTAAATTATTTGCACATAAACAAAGTTAATTCTTGCGAAACTTGCAAATAATGCTATACTATGACGTGAATCATAATTAACGTGGTTCTGGGTGTAGAAACCTATCATATGCGTCGGCGCTGACGTTAAAAAGCCCTACAACTGTAATGGTTGGAGGGCTGGTGAATAAGGCATTTTGTCTAATAGCCGCACAACTCATATGATTGTTTCTAACCTCCAACCGCCTTCTTTATGATTGGCGGTATTTTTTGTGTAAAAAAAACAAAGGAGAAACCTATGAAAAACATGCTTTTTGTTTTTTTAGTAATAGCATTGTCTGCATGTGATATAAACAAATACGATTATATATTAAACAAAACTGCCTTTTGCAATAAAACATCAGAAGAAATTTTTGTTTGCAAAGATGTTACACAAAAATTATTGTCAGGGCGGATTATTGAATATTTTCCTGATGGCAAAAATACAAAAAACTACTTTACGGTAAAAGACGGAAAACTAAATGGGAAACATATATCTTACTATGAAAACGGACAAGTGAAGTGGGACGGTGCCTATAAAGATGGTAAAGAGGAAGGTTTTATAAAAGTTTATTATGAAAATGGTGTTTTAAAACGGGAAGTTTTTTTTCAAGATGGTAAACTGAATGGTTTTGTTAAGGATTATTATGAAAATGGTAAAATAAAAACAGTAGGCTATGTTAACGAAGGGAAACTGAGCGGGCCATTTTGGTCATATACGAATTTTGGTTTGCTAATGTCAGAAATAGAATACAAAATGGGTAAAATGGTAAAAAGCCGACAAGCTCCTGAAACAGAATTAAAACTTGCCTGTAAAAAACATTTTAATTTATGTAGCCAAGACAATCGAAATGTTGGGTGTAGAAAAAAGTTATCTGGTAAAATTAGTTCTATAGAAAAAAATGGCGTATTTGTTGATTATGATGCGTTTGTTTATACAACGAAGAAATACATAAGTAACGAAAAAATAGATTCAAAATACTACTATGAATATGTTGACACAGTAGAATACGCTGCGCCAAATGGTTTAAAACAACGTGTTCGTGCATATAAAGAAACAAACGAAGAAGCTTTGTGTGACGATTTATACAAACCATTCAGAGAATTAGGTAAATAAAAGAGGTTTTTTTATGAAAAATTATAGTGTTTTTATAGCGTTATTGCTAAGTGCGTGTGGTGGATTTGATTCAAAACAAGAGTTTTTACAAGATTCACAAAATGCAAAAAAATTGGCTGAATTATCAAACAAACGCATTATATCATCTGATTGTGATAAATTGATTAAACTATATGATTTTGCGGTATTAAAATCACCAACAATAGAAGATTTATCTAAAATTATGCCGATTTTTGGTTTAAAGGCAGATGATGCAAAAAACATAGATAAAGTATACAAAATTGATTTTGATAAAATAGATAAATATAATTGTTACGATAATACAGACAGTTTGTTACATGAAATAGAGCAATATTGTAATAATAAATACCCCACAGAGCTTTTTAAACGTGATGAATGCGAAGATTATTTAAGTTATATAGTATTAAATAACAATTATGTTTATAACAGAAAGCAAGATATTGAAGGCAATAGAAGTAATATAATATATTCAGTGAAACTCAATATTCAAAGTATATATATTATGCCAGAAAAGGCAGACAAATTTTTGCCAGAATTTACGGCAACTGAATTAATAAAAGCAGATAATGAGGTACTTGGAACATACGATAGCGATTGTTATGGTAATTTATGTGAACACGCGACACAAAATGTTACCAGATTAAATGCTGCCTTGGTTCTATATGATTACTGTGTTTATAATAAAACATTCTTACCAAACGATGGATACGATATATGCGTTTGTTTTGCGCATGAAACCTACCAAAAAGTTAACTATAAAAACGTGATTTATATTCACGAAAAAAAAGAACTGCCACAATCTAAAAAGACAGAATTCAATCAAATTTATAAAAAATGTGAACAGAAAATAGAAAAACAGCGAATAAAAGCAGAAAAAGAACGATATGGTGAAGCAAAAAGCGCGAATAGCGATGAGAATAATGTGTTCATTGAAGCATTAGAAAATACTGCTTGGGCACACAGAACAATTACAGAAACACGTAAAAAAGCAGAAAACAAGTAATGAGCAAAAGGGGACCCAATATGAAAACTTTAAACGAACCGAAAGAAAACAATAAAACAGGTAAAGAATTTGAATTACGTTTTTTACATGAATTATATGAACATATACGCAAAAAGAAAATTAAATGTGAGGTTTTTCAACCCATAGTAGACGACAATGGCATAGATTATATAATAAGAACAAATAACGGTGAATACAGGGAAATACAGATAAAATCACGAACAAAAAAGCGCCCTTTCACAATAAAAACCGATTTTACACGACCCAAAGATTATTGGCTGATACTTTATTATAATGAAGATAACGATAAGAACATGTATATTTTAAACAAAACCGATATTGCACATGTAATAAAAAAATACGGTCACATAAATATAACAAAAGAGTTGGAACAATATAAGACTGATACTGGCGATTTTAGTCGTTTGTTTAAAAACAAATAAATACTAAGTTTTTCCTTAGAAATTGCATAGTATTGTCTTAATATAACAGCACAAGGAGCAATAACAATGCCGTTTGATATACAATTAAGCAAAGATTTAACACTGGATATACGTAAGTGCCCACATTTGCTTATTGTTGGCAAAGGTGATAATTGGGCTAACTTTTCAAAAGATATTGAAAAAAGACTTTCTTCTGTTGATAACCAAACTTCGCTTCGTAATTTTGTATATATTTTACGTTGTTTAGACGGCATAACCGCACGAGATAAAGAAGTATTAAATGAACGATATGAACTATTAAGTGCGCTGGATTGCTGCAATATAGAGCAATTTAATAAACGATTTAAGTATGAAAGTTTAATGTATGAAGTTTTGTTCGTATCACCAGCAAAAACGAAATACAACTATGATTTGTTAAAAGAAGTGTTAATGAAAGGACGTGCAGTTGGTATGCATGTGGTTATGTTTGTTGATAGTATAAACGATTTTGAAAATAATATAGATTTATTAGATATGTTTACAGTTAAATTGGTATATAAGGCAAAAACGGGGGAAGAAAGCATAAAGTTAACTGGTTATAAAGGTGCTGAAAAGTTAAAAGGTAATGAGTTCTTGTTGTGTGAACTGGGTAAGCAGCCAGTAATTTATAAAGCCAATTAATGGGTTTAATGCTGTATAAATTACTGAAACTGTTTTTGCAATGTAGTTACACTGTTTTTCTGTTTATATGCTGTTACACGGTAAAAAAAGGCGAATTATAAAGAGTTAAACATTGTTTCGCTCGTCCATAGGTTGCCAAAATCGATTTTGCTGCTTTTTAAGTTATATTCTTTGGTAACATAATTAAGAACATCTTCGTTAAATACTTTACGAACTAACAAGTGGTTCATAACTGGTGAAAAGTTATGCATGTTTGAATAATTAGTATATTGCATATCGTATGTTAAATATAAATAAGGGTAACGATAGCAAGTATTAGATAAGGCGACATCTAACTTTGGTAAAGTGTGTTCGCATAAGTTAAAGACAGAATGTACATGATAAACATTTGTTTTACCGTGTTCAATAATTGTAACAGACGGCAAAGGGTGTTTATACCAATATTTGCCTTGTAGTTGGTTAAGCATACGCGAATATATACTACGTGCGTTTTCTTTGGCTTTATATACATCTTTTTTAGGTTTATTAAAGTGTATTGTAAGAAATGCAAGATTATCGCAACTTTGCATATATAAAGATTTACGTAAGAATTGCTGTATTGCTGTGATATTGAGTATTGTTGCTTCTATCATTGTTACCTCCTTTTTTTGAATTAATACACGTTAGTTATATTTGTTCTTTTTATTTATTTTTGTATATAGATATTACATAGGTAAAACCTTCGTTTTTACCTTTAATAACTTTAAAACCCCACAAATTTAAGATTGACACCCTTTTTGCCAAAATAAATTTCACAGGTGATGTATATATATATTTATCCCAAAAATTCATTTTTGTTAACCACAATGTAAAAAAAATTTAAAAATCGCAGAAAACCGTGCTGTATAGACGTAAAAAGTGTCAAAAACGGGAAAAAATTTTTAAAAAAAAGCAACGTATAATTAAAAAAAGCAATAAAAAAGGCTGTAAAAACAGCCAAATATTCTTGGTGGACGCGCAGGGATTCGAACCCTGGACCCACTGATTAAGAGTCAGTTGCTCTACCAACTGAGCTACGCATCCAAAACTGTGTCGCAACCGATTATATAATATTTTCCGCTAAATGCAAGTTTTTATCGTATAAAGGTTGAAGTGAATTTTTAATTGTTATTTATAAATTTGTTTTTTATACTTTGTCCAAAGGATGAAATATGAAAGTGTTTGTCACTGAAAAATATATGAAAAACGCCTTTGATAAAATAACACAACTTCAAAAAGAACTTGAAAACATAAGACGCGAAAAGAATATCTCTTTCGAAGGTGATACTAATACTTGGCATGATAATTTCGCTTATGAAAACCTGACTCGTCAGGAAAAATTAGCCGAAGACAGATTATTCAAAGCTATGAAAGATGCTGAAAATTTTGAAGTGTGTTCAAATGTTCTTAAGTGTGCACCAGATACTGTTGGGCTTTATTGCTGGGTAAAGGTGGCGCAAGAAAATTTAGAAACCGGTGAAGAAACTGAAAAAGTATTGGGTTTGGTGCCTTTGGGTGATGAAGATTACGGTAAAAAGATTTTCGCTTATAATTCCCCCGCTGTTTGTTCTTTGATGGGGGCAAAAATTGGTGATGAACGTGTCGTTAAAATACCAATTGGAACACTGAAAATAACAATATTAAGTATTGAGACAATGTAATTTTACAAGTTGATAATTCGTGATACATGGGGTATAATTAAAGCGTCTAGAAAGGATTGTATTCAATAACTTTTTAACCAAAAGGAAAGAAAATGAAAAAATATCTTATTTTAACATCAGTTTTGGCATTGGCCGCATGTGGTGGTGGCGGTCATGGTGGTGCCAGTGTGAATGCGCCTGATACATTAAATGCACGTATTACTGATGCTGCGGCTGCTAGCAACCAAGCAATTACAGCGATGAAATCACAAGTTATTGTTTCTAATAAAACATCTGGAGATTTGTCTCGTTCTGCAACTGAAACAGTCGGCGGTGTGACATTTACTTCGTATGATTTAAGTGATGTTAAATTGTTTGCGGCAGATGCTGACCATACTGATAATGGTTATTTGAAAATAGGTATGGATGACAACGGTCGTATTGAGAAAATTACTATGAATATTGGTGAAGTAGGCGCACCAGTACAAAGAGTAGGCGAAACAAATCGTTTCAAAGGACCTATCTTTGAATATGTCGAAAGTGGTGATCAAGCAGCATACAGAATTTCGAATACTGGTCAAACTGCGGAAGATCTGGCTGCATTAAAGGCAGAATTGATTGCCCAAGGAAAAATACATGACGGCGGTCATTGGAATATGGTTAATGAAGAAATGGATGTCGTTACATTGGGTGGCGATATTGATGGTAATGGTACTGCTTTGCAGTATGCTGATTTTGGACATTTTAATCCTGTTTATACATCTAAGTATAAAAATGTTGATGGGTTAACAGATGAACAAATGGCTGCTGCGCGTAATGGTGAAGATTTAGGACGCGGTGGGGAACTTGATAAAATCAAAAGTACCGCTGACTTTGATGCAGAAATGGCAGCGGAAGATTATCAATTGTTCGCAGGTGGATATGCTATACGTGGAACAGAATTAAAAGATAGTTTGGCTGTGCCAAGAGGCGCTGAATTCAAAGGTAAAGCAATTGGTCGTGTTTACACAAGTGTGTCTGTTGATGAAGACGCATTTGCTAATGAAACACTTGCAGAAACTGCGCGTATAACACAAGCAGCAGCGGCAAGAGATGGGGAAGGATATTCAACTGACCATGATATAAACAAAGCCTTTACAACGACAGAAGCAACTTTGAAAATCGATGTAAATGGTAAACAGACATTGGAAATGCCTTTCTATACACATAGCGGCGATCCAGAAAACAAATTCTATGATGTGAAGTTGGTTAAAAATGGCGATATTGTCGAAGCGCCAGTCTTTACTGGAACACCAACAGATCCAAGACATAATTTAGGCAATGCTTTGGACCATGTGCAAGAAGCATCGTTTAACCCTGGTTATTATGGTGTAAACACTGCATCAGAAGCAGCAGGAACAGCCAGATTGTATTCAGAAGAAGATCTTGGCAATCATGTTCAACGTGAATATGAAGTTCAAGCTGCATACGGTATGAAAAGACAATAATCTTGAAACGAATCGTTTTAATTTTATTAATCCTAGGATTTCAGCCCATGGTTTCATGGGCTGAATCTAATAAAGGAAAAACCATCACTATGACCGCTGTGGATGCTGTCAAGATGGCTGGTGATTTGGTGTATACTGGGGATTATGACAAAGCGCAAGATTTGTTGGTTAAAATGCCCCAGACGAATAATTTACCAATTGAAATTGAACGCTGGTATTTGTTGGCACAGATTGAACAAAAGAAAGGCAATATTGATGAAGCCATAAAAATCTATCGTAAAATTTTAGATGATCAACCTGATTTGGCTAAGGTGCGTTATGAATTGGCTGTGTGCTATATGATAAAACATCAATGGTACCGTGCGGATTATCATTTGCGACTTGCTTTGACAGGCAAAGATATACCAGATGAAGTAAAACAACGAATGATGTATTTGCTTTATGTGGCGCGCCAAAATAAACGTTGGAATGCGTGGTTTAATTTTGGTGCTGCGCCTGATAATAATGTGAATTTGGCTGCTGGGGGTGAAGAATATATAATAAACGAGTGGGGCGAATTTAAACGCGTTTTGCCAAAGCCAGAAAAAGCAGTTGGTTATAATTTCTTGCTGGGTGGTAATTATGAATTCCATTTGTCCCAGCATTGGCGCTGGAAAAACGAAGGTAATATTTATACTAATATTTATAATAAGCATAAATTTGATGATTTATATTTGTCTGCTTCAACTGGTCCGCGTTATATTTGGGAAAAAGGGGATGTTTGGTTGGCGGCTGTTGTGGGACGACGTTGGTATGGTTGGGACCGATATAATTGGTCGTATGGTGCTAAATTAGACACTCATTATGATTGGACGCGCAAGATTTCTTCTGGGCTAAGTTTGCGTGTTATGAATAATATTTATGATGAATATGGCGAATATATGAATGGTCAAACTTACAGTGTGTCGCCGTATATATCTTATTCTTATGATGCATCGAAATACATAGTACTGTTCTCTGGTGTGGACAGAGATACAGCCAAAGACGATATTTATGCAAATTGGCGTTATAATATGGGGGTCGGTTTTGGTGCTGAAATTCCCTGGGGATTTGGCATATATTTAGAACCGTCTTTTTCATGGGTGAATTATGATGGTGCGCGATGGGCGGTCAAAAATTATGCTTTTGAACAAATTACAGAGCGCGATTTTACACAAAGATATGCTGTGTCTCTTTCTAATAATAAAATAGATGTATGGGGTTTTGTTCCAACATTCACAGTCAGTTATACTAAACGTGATTCTAATATTCATGCACGTGAATATGAAAAATGGACGACAGAATTTACTATGCGTCAAAGATTTTAATTTGCAAAACGGTATATTTGTGCTTAGATTTTATGTATGAAAATAATAGATGCACATACTCATATTGATTATATAACTTGTGATATTCAACCAGATGTTGTTGGTGCTGTTTGTTGTGCAACTATGGAGAGTGATTGGAAAAAAATTGTTGATTTGATTGATAAAGATAAACGTGTATACGGTGCGTTTGGGGTGCATCCTTGGTTTGTTGATTCTGTTGAACAGGGGTTTGATGTTCGTATGGAAAACTTATTAAAAACGGATTCAAATTATATGGTTGGTGAAATAGGGTTGGACAAACATAAACCAAATATGGAAAAACAAATTGAAATTTTTAAAATACAATTTGATATGGCGATAAAATTAAATCGAAGCGTTTGTTTACATTGTGTTGGCGCATGGGATAAAATATTTTATATCTTGAAACAGTATAACAAATTAGATTTGCCAACTATTGTGGCTCATGATTTTAATGAAAATGTTGATGTTTTAAAACAACTTTTAAAATATGAAAATATATTTTTTTCAATTGGCAAAAATGCTCTATACGACAGAAATAACCGTATAGAGCAAATTCCAAACGATAAATTGTTGGTTGAAACAGATGGAAAAAAAGAAGTTGTGTTAAAAGACGTTTTGCTAAAAATTGCACAAATAAAAAACGATGAAAATATATTAAATATTATATATGAAAATACATTAAAGGTTTTAAATCATGGACAGATTGCATAGGATAACTTTATTGTTGGGAAACGAATCAGTAAAAAAATTACAACAATCAACTGTTATGGTTGTTGGCTGCGGTGCAGTAGGATCTTTTGCCATAGAAGCGTTGGCGCGAAGTGGAATAGGGCATTTAATTTTGGTTGATTTTGACAAAGTAGAAGAAACTAATATAAACAGGCAATTATTCGCTTTGGATTCTAGTATCGGGCAACCAAAGGTTGAAGTCGCGAAAAAAAGAATCTTTGATATAAACCCAAAAATCAAAGTTGATTCTTTGGATATGTTTTTTGATGATAATGCTGATTTAGATATAAAACCTGATTTTGTTATAGATGCCATAGATACGGTTGCGTCCAAGATGGCTTTGTATAAATGGTGTTTGAAAAACAAGATTCCGTTTGTGTCTTCTATGGGGGCGGCACGTAAAACTGATTTAACAAAGATTAAAGTTGGTGTGATATCCAAAACAACAGTGTGTCCGTTGGCTTCAAAAATAAGACGAATGGTGCGTGAATCTAAAATGCCAGATTTTCCAGTAGTGTATTCTGTTGAACCTGCAGTTCCTCAGCAAAACGGTGGTCGCGAATTTGGTTCAATGATAACTGTGACTGGAATGTTTGGTTTGGTGTTGGCTGATTTTGTTATTAAAAAATTAATCATATAATCTTTTGTATACGGCTGTTTCTGCTGTATGTATGAAATATATCCTATGGATACATGCCTATATGAAATTCTTTTGTTGTTTGATAGAATGTGCGTGTTGAGATTAATCAGCAACAAAAGGAGAAACTTATGAAAAAACTTATTGCCGGTTCATTGGCAGTATTATTGACTGCACCAGCTTTTGCGGGTGGTCAAATGTATGAACAACAAACAACCAGTTTTATGGGTTGGGATATTTTGCCATATGTCGCAGTGCGCGGTGGTGCTACATACGGTAATTTGAATTATAATTTTAATAATGCTAAAGAAAGCGTTTCACAAAATTTGTATCAATTGCGTGCAGCATTAGGTTTGACTATGTATGAAACTGCACGATTCGAAATTGAAGGTTCTTTCTTTACAAAAGGTAAGGATACAAAAGGTTTTGGCAATCTTGACAATGTAGAAGTCACATCTAGTAATATTGAATTGATGGCTAATGCTTATATGAACATAGGTCATTTTCATTATATTCAACCATTTGCAGGTGTCGGTGCAGGTTTAGCTTTCATTGATACAAAAGCATCAGCAGCAGGCTTTGAAGACAAGAAAGATAATACCAGATTTTCTGGTATGGCAACTTTGGGGTTAGCAATGCCTTTTGGTTGTTATTCAGTTGATGTTGCAGCACGTTATAACTATATTGATGTTGCTTCTGGAATGCACGATTTCAGCGGTGATATTGGTATTCGTTATATGTTCTAAACTTTCCTTGTTTCGCTTTGAAATCCCGTTTATAAACGGGATTTTTTTTTATTGTTAGTTCGTTTGTTTATATGCTAGCATAACTTTCGTTATGAAAAAATACCTAGTATCTTTGTTATCGATTTTTGTGATTACTGATGTTTTTGCAGAAATTGTTTATGATGGAATTGATAATAAATTGAATTCTTTTAGTGATGATATCGTTTATGTGAATCCTGGGGCTGTGGTTGAACCTTTGGGAAGCAATATAGCGATAGATTATCCTGCGCTTGTAATTCATAATTATGGGACAATAACTGGTCCAATAGATGCTAATGATAATAGTTTTTTCATTTATAATACTGGCATTATATCGGGAAACATAATTACTAATCATGGTGAAATCATCACTCAAATAATAAATTCTGGGGCAGATAGAACAAATTTTTCAATAAATCCTGCTAATTTCAGGGTGGAAGTAGAAACTGGTTCAACGGAAATAGATTTTAATAATATGAAAAATCTAGATGCAGGCAAGATTGTAATCAAAGATTCACGGATAGTGATGAATAGTTTTACTGATTGGCAAAATTGGGAAAAAGACGTAGATTTACAAGGGGCGGTTTATTTAGTTATAAACGATGCCAACACTGTGCATGATGGTGATATAGTGACGCATGCAGTTAGTGGGGATACTGTGAATGTTGAAATTCTTGGGTTGGACGGTTTACACAAAGCAAATCTTGAATGGGTTGGTGGTCATTGGGTGATAACACTTGTTCGCGAAACTAATTATGACAAAGTAGATAATTCTGCATTAGAAACAATTCGTAATGGGCGTCCAGGCGATAAACTGTTATCTGCGTTGGATGCCGCAAAAGATTGGCAAGAAGTGAAACGTATAAAAAGTTTATCTTATCGGTTTAATCATAAAATTCTATTAAAACCTGTCAAAGCGATAAATAGTTTTTCTTTGGTTGATGTTATAAAAGATGAAACTGATACAGGGGCGGGAATTTCTGCTTCGTATGTTTTATCAGATTCTGTTAAAAGTTTTGGTGGTCGTGTCTATTTTGGCAGAAAGTATGAAAATTTATATCTTAATGTAGGTTTTTCTTTGAATAGTTTTTCATACAAAGATTCTTTAAATGATTTTACTGGGATAATGTATGGTTTGGATATAAAATCAAAGCAATTTGTTGATAAGTTATGGTTCCGTGAAATCTTTGGTGCTAATTTAACGAAATTTAAAGCAGATTACATAACTGATAAAAATGAAATAAAGAATAATCCAATTGGTTTTTCTTTGTTTGGTGCGATTGATACTGGTTATGATTTTAATGTATATGAAGATATTGTGCTTGCACCAATTGTGGGGATGGTCTGGCAAAACGCAAAAGTTGCAGATGCGACAGATACAGATTTTTATGTTCGGGGTGGATCAGAATTAAAATATTCTTTTACTACAGATGGCATAAAGTATGAATATTCTTTGGATAGTTTTATTGGAAGTAGTGGTATTTTTTCTGTTGGAAGCAAAATAGGCTTTTGGTCTGTGGTTGATGAAGCAGGTGCCTTTTTAGATATTACCGCTTTCAAAGATGAATTTGATTGGCGTTATAGATTTTCTTTGACTGGAAAAATTTTATTTTAATTATTTTATTATTTCACCGTGCAGACATGATTTGTTTGCGTCTGTGATTTTTATTTTTTGCAAAGGTGTAATTTTATAATCTGGTTTTTCAACAATGCATTGTTGCATATAGGGGGTCCGGAAAACTAAATTACGACCTGTTTTGTCGTCGCCTTCAAATAAACAAATCATTTCTTTGCCGATACAAGACATATTAAATTCGCGTTGGTTTTCATTTAATTGTGCATCAAGTTGTTGCAAGCGAACAGATTTTATTTGTTCACTGATTTGGTTAGACATTATGGCTGCCGCCGTATGCGGACGCGGAGAATATTTAAAAGAATATGAATTTATATATTTAATTTCACGCGCTATACGTAGTGTTTCTGCGAAATCTTCGTCAGTTTCATCAGGAAAACCTACAATAAAATCAGATGATATTTGAATGTCAGGACGAACAGATTTTAATTTTTTTACAATTGTTTTATATGCGTCTAAATCATCCGGACGATTCATTTTTTTAAGTATGCGTGGCGACCCACTTTGAACAGGCATATTTAAAAAAGGTAATAATTTTGGCTCTATCCCAAAAATTTCAATTAAATCATCTGTCATTTCTGTTGGATAACTGGATGTAAAGCGTATACGGTGGATTTCAGGCAGTTTAGCCGTTTCGCGAATTAAATCGGATAAGCGGAACAGATTACCTTTTTCATCTGTGTATTTATATCCGTTTACATTTTGTCCCAGAAAACAAATTTCTATTGCGCCAGTTTTTGCCGCGTTTACAGTGTCAGCAATAACATCATTAAATGGTCTTGATAATTCGCGACCGCGTGTATACGGGACAATGCAATATGTACAACAATGATTACAACCTTCTTGGACAGGAATGTACGCAACAGTTGGTGATTTTGTCATTTGTGGCAATTCATCAAATTTTTCAAGACCACCCAAATCTATGTTAAGTAATTTCATGTCTGGGTTTTTAATTATTTCTGGTAATTTATGATAACTTTGTGGACCTAGAACAAAATTTAATTCAGGTATTCGTCTAAATGCATCAGAGCCAGATTCGCGTGCAACACATCCAACAATACCAAGCAGGGCAGATTCTTTTTTTACGCGTCTTATGCGTCCCAGACATGAGTAAACTTTGTCGGTCGCTTTGGCACGGACTGCACAAGTATTAAGTATAATTATGTCAGCATCTGCGACATTTTCTGTTTGTGTTAATCCGTGTTTTTCCAGCATGGCGGCAATTCTTTGCCCGTCATACACGTTCATTTGGCAACCGAAAGTTTGTATAAAGAATTTTTCCATTATTTACACTGCATTCTTTGACGAATTATATTGTTGTTTTTAAGAACCTGTTGTTGTTTGTGTTTGTTTAACAAAGTTTCTTTGTCGGTTGTTTGAGATTGTGGTTGTGCGTCAACGATTGCTTCAACTGTTCCATATTTGACACCTGTGATAATACTGTCTTCAATGATAGTTACGATATTTGTTTTAGCCATTTTGTTTTCCTTTTTATTTTTTGTATTTGGTTTTTTATTCGTTTTTCGTTGTTGTCGTTCCAGTATTTCAGTCATCACATGAAATTCCGCAGAATCGCAACAAAGCAACATATTATCATCAAACATATTTTACCCCAGCTTTTGTTTTAATAAATCATTTACCATTGCTGGGTTCGCCTGACCATGCGTTGCTTTCATAACATTACCAACAAAGAATCCAAGCAGACCAACTTTGCCAGATTTATATTGTTCAACTTGGGACGGATTATTTTTAATTACTTCGTCCACAGCCGATTCGATTGCGGATGTGTCTGTAATTTGTTTCATACCATATTTGTCGGCAATTTCATGAATTGTGCCACGTTCGCCGTCCAACATTTTGATAAAGATTTCTTTGGCTTGTTTGCCGTTAATTTCATTGTTTGCAATCATATCAACCAATTCTGCGATATTCGCTGGTGTGATAATGCGTGGCGCATCAGGGTCTGGGTTTTCAGTAATTTTGTTTTCGATATCCATATTTTCAGGATGCGCAAATAATTCACTTATTAACCAGTTCGCAACTGGCTTAGCACGTTCTTTTTTGCCGTTTACCGCTGCATCATACCAATGTGAAATATCAACAGTTTCTGTTAAACGTGTTGCATCATATTCGCTTAAACCGAATTCATTGATATAACGTGCGCGTGTTGCAGTTGGCAATTCAGGCATTGTTTTGCGAATACGTTCGATTTCTTCATCAGTAATTTCCAATTCTAATAAATCAGGATCAGGAAAATAACGATAATCAAGTGCATCTTCTTTGCTACGTTCAACAGATGTTGTTCCGTCGCCTTGGTTATAACGCATCGTATCTTGGGATACGGTGCCACCATTTTCAAGTATTTCTACTTGGCGTTTTGCTTCATATTCAATAGCAGTTTTTATAAATTTGAAAGATACCATATTTTTTGTTTCTGTACGTGTGCCAAAAGTTTTTGAACCCACAGGACGCACAGACACATTAACGTCTGCACGCATAGAGCCTTCTTCCATGTTCGCCTTGGATACACCGAGTGCACGTGCAATTTCACGAATTTGACGTAAATATCTTTCTGCTTCATCTGGGGAAGAAATATAAGAATTATTTTCAGGATTTTTAGTGTCCAAGAAAGTTACAATTTCCAACAACATAACACCAGTTCTGTTGAAATCTACAAAAGATTTTGTTGGATGCATATCGTGTTTGTTTTTTGCCGCATCTTGTTCCATATGTGCGCGTTCAATTAAAATCTTTTTTGGATTTCCGTCATCGCCTATAATTTCAATGTATCCACGACCAACCACAGGTGGTTCTTCGGCAGGTTGAGATATTTGATACCCCTGGGGCAGGTCAGGGTAAAAATATTGTTTACGGGCAAAACGGCTGTGTTTAGAGATTTCAGCATTGATTCCCAAACCGAATTTAATAGCCTGTTCAACACAATATTTATTCAACACCGGCAACATTCCTGGCATAGCGACATCAACCATACATGCCTGGGTGTTTGGTGCGACAGTTGGGTTATAATCAGCAGATGCACCACTGAAAATTTTGCTGTTAGACAGCACTTCTATATGAGTTTCCAAACCAATAACAACTTCCCAATCTTGTGTTTTGCCTTTTATCGTAAACATTTTTATTTTTCCTTGCTTTTTGTTTTTTTATACTTTATTATGTGTCCCACGGATGGCTAGATAGCTCAGTTGGTAGAGCAAGGGACTGAAAATCCCTGTGTCAGTAGTTCGATTCTACTTCTAGCCACCATTTTTTTATTGCCTGTTTTTTTCAACATTTCTTATTCACCCATAATCACAGTTGGACGATTGTCAACGTTTGCAGCTGTTTCAATATGCTTTGCCAATTGCAAAACACGCATATCGTCAAAACGACGACCAACTACTTGCATCCCCAAAGGTAATCCATTTTGCGCCAATCCGCATGGAACAGATACCGCCGGAACGCCAGCCAAGTTCATTGCAACTGTGAATAAATCCAATGCGTAATATTCAAGTGGACTTAAATCGGAATCTAAAGGCATCGCTGTTGATGCGCCAGATGGACAAACAATTAAATCACACTGTTCAAATGCACTGTTAAAAGCATCTGCAATCATACGACGAACGCGGGCAGCCTGCATAAAATATACTTCGTAAGATTCGCTCGATAAAACGGCTGTCCCGATTAACATACGGCGTTGCACTTCTTCGCCGAAACCCGCAGCGCGTGTCTTTTTGTATGTGTCGTATAAATCACTTCCTTCAACACGCAAGCCGTATCTCATACCGTCATAACGTGCGAGATTCGAAGATGCTTCGGCTGGGGCGATAATATAATAGGCCGCCAATGCGTCCAATACATTTGGAATTGATACTTCGACAATTTCGGCACCCAAAGATTTTAAATCTGCAATTCGTTTTTCAAACAATGTTTTCATATCATTTGAAATTTGAACATTATTGAATTCTTTGATTACACCAACGCGTAATTTTTTACCGTCACCCAAAATAGGTTTTAATTCGCTGTTCATTTCAAACGAAGCATTCGGTGAAGAAGTCGAATCTTTATCATCGTGTCCCGCCATAACGGATAAAAGCAGGGCAGCGTCGTCAACTGTGCGTGCGATTGGACCCGGTGTGTCAAGACTGGATGCAAAAGCAACACAACCCCATCTCGAACACAGACCGTATGTTGGTTTCATACCGACCAAGCCAGTTATAGAACACGGAAAACGAATCGAACCACCCGTGTCAGTTCCGGTTGCACCCATTGCAAGACCACCTGCGACCGCGCTGGTAGAGCCACCAGATGAACCGCCGGCTGTTAAATGTTTTTCGATTTGCCATGGATTTACTGGTGCACCAAAATAGGAAGTTTTAGAAAATGTGCCCATTGCAAATTCATCCAGATTAGATTTACCCAACAATACTGTGCCAGCATCAATGAATTTTTGTGAAATTGTAGATTCATATTCTGGAACAAAATTTTCAAGCATGTGGGATGCCGCAGTTGTACGAATACCCTTGGTTGCAAACAAATCTTTCATCGCGATTGGAATACCATCCAATGCGTGCGCAGTCCCATTTGCAATGCGTTCGTCGGCCGCAGCTGCGTCAGCAAGTGCGCGTTCAGGTGTGCGTGTGATATAGCAATTTAATTTATCGCCATATTTTTCAATACGTTCTAAATGAGCGCGTGCCAGTTCAGTTGCGCTGATTTCACGAGATTTTAATTTTTCTAGTGCTTGTTTTATAGTCAGGTTTATCATTTTCGTTCCTATTTTTTGTTTGTGTGTTCAAGTTTTTGGATTAACTGATACGGTAACGCTGTTGTTCCTCTGGTTTTTATAAATTCCATAACATCACTTAATATTTGTATGTTATAGTATTCTTGTAAGCAGTCTACTATATATTTAGAGACCCCTAATTCTTTTACAGGCATATTTAATTGCCTTTTTGTTAGTATATATTTTTTCGATTCATCTTGGTGGTTCTTTGGAAATAAAAATTCACCAATATATTTTCTAATCAAAGGATTATGGCATTCGCCGTTACGAACACATTGTGTACAGCTGTATATGGGATTACCAAAACCATAAGCGGCAGATGAATTTGAAAGAAATTGGATGGGACATGACATATGTTCCTTGTGTTCTGAGCCGTGATAATCTGGGTTAATTTTTATTATTAATTGATCCTTTTTTGCGCCATCAGCAAGTTTTCTAAGTTGTGATATTTTAGGGGTATTCCACAAACTTATTTTTATTTCTTCCAAGTTATAAAATACACTAAAACCACAACGTGTTGTTTCTTTGGAATTAATATTTTTAATTGTGTTTAAATAATCTTGTATTTCCTGGGGGGATCTGCATGTCCTGTAATTACTTGTGGAATCACAATTACGTGGTGATGTTAAAAGGACATTAGTTTCACGCCAAGAATATTTGCGCAAACAATCAAAAAAGTTTCGTTCAAATTCATCGAAATTAATATTGTTCTTTTTGCATAAATCTTTTAATTTGTCGGAATCAAAGATGGCAGACAAATCATGTACGGTGTTAATCCCATTTAATAATAAAATATTTGTAATATCTTCGGGCATACCAAGATATTTGATTTTTATGTTTGCTTCGTCAAATGTTAAACCGCATATACCCATGTGTTTATAATGTCCTTATTTCGTTTTATATTTGTTGGGATACAATTTATGTGCGATTTTATAGGGGCATTTCCCTTTGCGCATGTTGTCGATACAGTCCCAAATACTGTGATGTTGTTCTGGTTTTTTTGTGCAATGGAATTTGATGTCGTCACAAATTATGTGTGCTTTCTTTATCATAGGAATTCCTGCAGCAGTAAAATTATATTGTTCTGTATCAATACGCATATTGATTAAACAGTTGCAAACTTTGGCATCTTTTAATTGTGAAAGTGTTTTCTTGGTAATGCGTATTTTGTTGTTGGAACGGGCATCATAAAAATAGCCAGAACGATGTATCCAAGATGGATGCCCTTGGACATTTAAATCCAAAGACCATAATCTGTATATGTGCTTGGTCGTTCTTTTCTTTATCATTGTTAATCCCCGTCCATAACTTTTGGTACAGCAAAATATCCACGAGATACACCAGCGGTGTCTGGGGCATTAGCCAATATTTCGTTTCGCATATTTGGTTCTGTCACTACATCTTCGCGAAGTGGCAATTTATGTTCTGCAGGTGACAACATAGGCTTTACCCCCGTTGTGTCGATTTTTTGTAATTTATCCAGCCATTCCACAACGGAATCGATGTTCATTTTTTCAAGTTTTTCATCAGATATATCAATTTTGATTAAATCTGCAAATTTATGTAATTGTTGCTTGCTAAATGCCATTTTCTTGTCCTATTGTTTCAAAGCATGAAAATTATACAATGATTTTGCTTAAATTCAAGGTTTTTTCTGTGCAAAACAAACATTTATCTTGGTTGTCTGCGCTGGTTGTTAATATAGTTTTGTAAAAATTTATCGTCTATCATGTTTTTGAATGTTGGACTGTTTGCATACCTGGGGTCTGCAACAATAAGACCGATAATACCAACTTGTTCGCCCACAGAATATGAAAATTTTCCATTATACTTGTTTAGCGCGCCGATTTCCCATGGATATTTGTCTGTGCGATACATTTCTATTTGATATTCTACATATTCTGATGTGCGAGCCAAATCTACTGGTATCATACATGTATTACATGCAGTGATTGATATTTGACCTGTGATTTTATATTTCATGTCTGTGCCTTTTTTAAACTTGTAAAATATTATTTGTCGTATATACTTTCAATGTAAAAGGACTGTACAATGATTTTATGTGATTGCAAGGATTTTCCGCAAATTGGACGCATAATTGGTTTAGATTGGGGATTGCGCAGATGTGGTGTGGCTGTCGCAGATGAAAATCGCGGATTTGTGTTCACTAGACCCCAATTAAATGTTAAAAGTCAGGATGAATTGGTGCAAAAGATTTTAGATATCGCAAGTGTTGATAAAATAGTTGGTTTTGTTGTTGGATTGCCATTACATGCAGACGGCAGTGATTCTGAAACAACCAAAATGGTTCGCGATTTTGCGGACGCTTTATCTTCCAAAACGGATTTACCAATCATTTTTGTTGAAGAAAATTTAACAAGTGCCGCTGCCCAAGAAGAAATAGGGCGCAAAAGCATATCAAAGATTAAACAAGAATTGGATTCTGTGTCTGCTAAGATAATTCTTGAAAACGCAATTGCTTTGTTAAAAAGAATTTAATCATTTGTTGTTTCGTCTGGAATTTTTCCGTCTGTTGACAATAATGTTGCAATCCAACGCGTAGATTCAAATTGTGCGGTTGTGATATAAACACCTGCCAAAATAGGAACACTGAAAAACATTCCAGCTGGGCCCCAAATCATACCCCAAAATACCAAGTTTATTAATATTGCCAATGTGGAAATGTTTAATGTTTTCCCAGTTAATTTTGGGTCGATTATATTGCCGAATACGACTTCAATTATTATCAAAGCAATCGCTGTGAACAAGGCTAGATGCCAAGAATCGCCGCTTATCAACGCATACGCAATCGGCAAAGCACAAGCCAATATAGAACCAATTGTTGGAATGTAATTAAGGATAAATATAATAAATGCCCATACTGTCGCGTATTCAAGACCTATGATTTTTAGTGCTATGTATGCACACAATCCTGTGGCGGCAGATATAAATGTTTTTGTAAACAAATATTTTTTCATATTTTCGTCAATGCTGTTCAAAATATAACGTAATTTTTTAGATTTAAGCTTTGACAAAGGCATGGCATCTATTTTTTTGTTAAACGAACTTTGTTCCACAAACATAAATATCAAATATATTAATACCATACCTGTGGATGTTGCAATTCCTGCCAAAGAAGTTCCAACATAACCAGCTATTTGTGGTAGGTTTGGAATTAAATTCATATCTATTTCTACACCAAATTTATCAGAAATGAAATTGCTAAATATAAATAACTTTTCTTGTAAAATAGGTGTTGCATTGTAAAGTTCTGCCAACATAGGTTTTATTTGTGTTGCAAACAAATATATAATGCCACCAACAGTTGCCACCGATAGTATGTTAGAGACAAAAGTGAACATCTTGGATGGTATTTTACATGTTTTTAAATCCACTTTATAACAAGGCATTATTTTCCTGTAATAAGCGGAAATCGCATTTAATAAATACCATAAAAATGTCGCGAACAATAGTGGTATAAATATAGAGCGTCCTATCCATAAAATAAATATTAATGCAATAAAAGATACCAAATTGTTCATAACTTTATCCTTTAATTAAAAAAGACGTGTTTGGGAAAGAATTGCAAGTATCATTGCTAGATTGATTCCCACAGCTGTCAATGCATATCCACGGTTTATGTCTTTAAAGAAATCTGCTTTGCGTTTAGTGTACCATAATGCGAATAATAATAACAGTGCGCCAGACAATAATATTGTTGGGATGCCTGTGATAAAACATTTACAAAAAAGTAAGAATAAAAATGCAACCAGCGTATTATTAAAATTCTTTAATACCCAATCATTTAATCTGGTGAACCATTTACATTTTATTTGCAAGTTAGATTTTATTGTTGATGTTCCTTTGAACAAATATCCCGGGGTCCACAGTAAGAAAAATCCAAATGGCATAGATAAAATTGCTTTCCATGGGGATATACCAAGTGAAACGCTGCGTTTGTATTTCGCATAAATTCCAGATATTGAAACGCCCAACAAATATATGGATACGAACAATATAAATGTAAATACAGCAAAGAAAAGCGTAGGATGTTGCAGATACGCCATCATTATTTTTATTTTTAATATTTCACCATTTGAACCAAGCCCCAGAATCGCGATAAATGATGACAGAATCGCGATTAATGAAGTTGCATTTGTTATTGCAACAAAATCTTTTTGATTCATTTCATTATGTGGTAATTTTTTTATCATGTACCATATTGATAGTACAAAAATCATAAAAACGCATATATACATCAATGCCATAGATTCCATATTTAAAAATGTTTGAATAGCACTGAATATCAAACTTAGTATTAATCCCAAACCTAAAAATACGATTGAAAACATCAATGGTTTTGTTAAAGCCCAAGTTTTCAATTGAGTTTGTGTTTCTTTGTTTTTTGTTTGCATGATTTTTGTCCTTTTGGTTGTTTTTTTTGTTTAATCTTAGTCTATCATAATTTTGCCATCAAATAAAGTAGTTGTTTGTGTTATATTAATCGCCGAAGAAAAATTGTCTTGGTGTGATATAAATAAAAATGTAGTGTTTGGCATTTTGTTTATTGTATCAATAATTTGTTTTTGAACGTTTTTGTCAGCACCAGAATCTGGTTCATCAAGAATAGCGAACTTTGGTTGTGTTAACATCAATCTTAACAGCATGATGCGTTTGCGTTCCCCACCAGAAAAACCAACATTTACACAGCGATTAAGCCATTCTTTTGGGATATCTAATTCTGTGCGTGCGGATTCCAATTTTTCCAAAAATTCACCCATAGACAAATTTTTTCCAGTTTCAAAATGAGTATGGGCAATCATGGAATGTTTTAAAAAACTTAGTATTGTTAAACCTGGAATTTCTGGGACATTCTGTGTGCTTATAAATATACCACGTAATGCACGTGTTGTGGCGTTTTCTTTGGTTATATCAACGCCATCAAAGATTATTTTTCCAGAATCTATGGTGAAAGAATCGTCGCCCGCGATAGTGTTAACCAATGTCGATTTCCCAGAACCATTGCGTCCAGCAAGACGGTGGCGTGCGCCATCTTTGACAACCAGATTAATGTTTGTCAGTAATGGTTTTTTATTCATAGATACACAAAGATTTTTTATTTCTAACATGTTTTTATTCTTTTTTTAAAGCCATTTGTATTAATTGTTTTGATTCTACCAAAAATTCCATTGGTAATCTAGAAATTATAGGGGATGCCTGTGACCCAACAATAAGTGCAATTGCTTCATCTTCATCCATTCCGCTTTGCATTAAAAAGAGCAGGGCGTTTTTATCGATAGCCCCAGTGGTCGCTTCGTGTGATTGTTGGTTGAATCCGTTTGAATGAACCACAGTTGGAATTGTGTTTGCAGTTGCTGTATCACCGATGATTTTGCTATCACATTTGCAAGCGTTTACGCTTTGTTTGCCAGAAAAAGAAACCAGACTACGAAATGTCTGTCGTGAATAGTCTGTGGCAACACCATAGGAAACGATATTTGATTTAGTGTTGTTGCCAATATGAATCATCTTGGTTCCTGTGTCTGCTTGTTGGTTTCCGCGGGTGATGGACAGCGAATAAAAATCACTGTGTGAATCATCCCCATATAATATAGTGGACGGATATTTCCAAGTCATGCTTGAACCGATTTCAATTTGCGTCCAATCAAGTCCTGCCTTTTTATAACATTTTCCGCGTTTTGTGACAAAATTTAATATGCCATTTGTATCAGTTTTAGAATCGCTGTATACGGTAGAATCTCCTGCATACCAATTTTGGACAGTAGAATATTTTACATAGGCATTATCTTTAACTATGATTTCAACAACACCACTGTGTAATTGATGATTGGGGCGACGTGGGGCGCTGCATCCTTCCATATAAGAAAGGTTGGCACCATCTTCGGCGATAATAAGAGTTCTTTCAAATTGTCCAATTTTTGCGGTTTCAATTCTAAAATAACTGGCTAAATCAATGGGACATTTTACGTTTTTTGGTATGTAAACAAAAGTTCCGTCCGAAAAGACAGCCGCATTAAGTGCGGCAAAAAAATTGTCGTTATATGGAACCACAGTGCCAAGGTATTGTTGGACTAAATCTGGATGTTGATGTACGGCTTCAGATAGTGGTAAAAATATTATGCCGAGTTTTTTTAATTCTTCTGTATACGAAGTATGAACAGATTTGCTGTCAATCACGGTATCTGTTGCCATACCAAGCAGGGCGCGTTGTTCTGCCTCTGGCAATCCCATTTTTTCATAGGTTTCTTTCAGTTTAGAATTATCAATTTTTCGTTTTTCATTGTAATAATTCAAAGAATCGTAATCTATGGGTGCATAGTCTATTTTTGCCCAATGTGGTTCACTCATGTTCTTCCATGCATCAAAAGCCTTTAAACGCCAAGACAATAACCAGTCTGGTTCATTGCGCAAAGCAGAAATTTCTTGGATAAGTTTTTTGTTTAATTTTTTTTTCATTTATCTGTTGATGCCAGTGCTTGTGCTTGTGCAAAAAATGTTAAAGATTGTCCCAGCAGACCATCCGTAAATGTCGTTGATAAAATACCATCTGTATCAGTAGCAGACATGTGTTGTAAAAACATATTAGCACGATTTAAATAATGACTTACATTATGCGAGATATTTGTATCGAGTTTAATTGCGCGACGTAATTTTTCTAAAACAAATGGGTTTTTTGCATATTCATCCATAATTCCACCAAGTGCCCGCCAAAGCGGATGTTCAGATGTTGTGCGTGGCATAATATCAATGGATGCCATAATTGGAATCAAATCTTGTAATAAATCTTGGTAAATAATTTCAGCCTTGTCCGTTGTGTCATTAACAGACATTTTGTTTTTTAACAAATTTTGAATTTTTACAATTAAATTGTACTGAAAAGTTAATGTTTTTGTCATTTCTCGTACATTTTTATTAGTGCTGATTATCAAGAATAAACTGATTACTGTGGACAATGTGCATACCACAAGCACGATTAATATGATTATGTCTTCCATGTTTATAGCCTTAGTTTTTGTTTTTTACTTGGTCTAGTATAACATGTTTTATCGATTCGTGCGATTTTTTCTCGCATATATTTTTTTGTGATTTTTATGTTTTTAAGTCTTGCACAGATTCGGTCAAATTGATATAATTAAGAATAATAATGAAAAGGAAAGGAAGAAATATGTTCCATAAAATTTGTATTTTTCTTGCTGTGGCTGGGGTCACAGGATTTGCGTTCGGTGCTAATAAAACTCAACAGATTATTACTTCGGAAGTTTTTGGTAATACAGAAGAAGAAGTCACAGAAGACGTCAATCGTGTTGATACAAGACAGGCTTTTTATGAACCACAGCCGGTGTATTATGAAGAACCTGTTTATGAAAATGTTCCTGTGTGGCCATTGCCAGGATCCGAAGCGGATGTTGAAATTGCTTGCGGGGAAGCGGGGTGTGTCGAAGAAAATAAAATTGTGACCCAAGTTGGTTCAGGGTTGGTAATTGAAAATAACATAAATACTATTGGAACAGGTTGGACCGGTGGACCAAATATTTATAATGGCATGGTAATACCTGCTGGGTTTGATTACGAATGTGCGAATAATGCTGATATGCCGTTAATGCGTCGTGAAATGATGGAAGATGATGGTGGATCTGTTTTGGCTATGTCTCGCAGTTCTAGAAAAACTTGTAATAAACAGGCTGATTCTTATGCAATGTTTGCACAACGTGCTGGGTTTGCTCCTGAAAAGACTTGTAATAAAAATATGGATGTTTCCAATAGAGATGTTTCTGTAAACGAATATATTGACGAAGAAAGCAATGAACCTGCGCAGGATCAAGTTCGTTCTTGGGTCGTGGCCAGTGGGCAAACTTTGCGTGAAGTTTTACAATCATGGTGCGATAAAGAAGGTTGGGATTTAGTTTGGACCACCGCGCGCGAATATCCAATAGAAGCAAGTGCGGTATTCAAAGGACGGTTTGTGGATGTTGCATCTGCTTTGGTTCGTAATTTTGAACGTGCAACACCGATTCCTTATGCGAAATTTTACAAGGGTAATCGTGTAATTGTGGTTTCAACTTCGGAAGAATAAAAGCCTTAACAAAATAGGGATGGGGGACAAAGATGAAAAATTCTTTTAAAATAAGTTTGATTAGTTGTTTGTTCGGTTTTGTGGTTGCAGGATGCACGTTACACGAATCGGCAAAAGTGTCTGCTGAGGTGGATCAAAATTTTGTTAATGCTTATGAAGCGTTCGAGATGGCGAAAAATCCACGTGCTAAGGTGGCAAGTGGCGACACGGTTACTATGTCCGAAGGTGTTTGGTTGGGGAACAAATCTATGTTGCATGAACACAGAAATTCTTTGCCGGCAAAGTTTGAAACTGATACTGGTGTGACTATTTTATTAAACGAACCTGTGACGCTTCAGGTTTTGGCTAATGATATTAATTCTATAACGGGGATACCTGTCAAAATAGACAGCCAAGTTGATACAGAAAAATTAAGAAAAACCATTGATGTTGCGTACACTGGCAAATTATCTGGATTGCTTTCACAAATCGCGACAGATTTAGATTTACTTTGGTATTATGACAAAGATGCAATCGTGTTTTATGAAACAGAAACCAGAACATATACATTGTATGCGCTGGGAACGGATGTTTCTTATCAATCTTCAGTTCAAACAGATAGCGGCAACCAAGTTTCTTTGGAATCTACTTTGAAAGAATGGGACGAAGTTGAATCTACTATTAATTCTATTATAAATAATTCTAAGAATGCACAGTTTACTGTGTCGCGCAGTTTGGGAACAATTACTGTGACTGCGGCACCGTCTGTTTTGAATCGTGTTGGTGAATATATTGCTAAACAGAATAAGCGTTTATCCCAGTTAGTGACTATTGATGTTAAGGTATTACAGGTTTCTTTGACAAACAATTCTGCTTTTGGGTTGAATTTGGCTGCGGCGATTAATTCTGCTTCTGGATTAAATATCGTTGCGAACCCAAAGAACAATTTATCTTTGACTGAATCGAGTTCTATGAATGTCGCAGTTTTGTCTAATGCTGTTTCGGCTTTGACAGGCGCAACGCATATAGATGCAAGTGGTGCGGTGGTTGATGGTGCGTATACAAATGATCAAATCAATAATGGTTCAATGGCGCGAATCGCTGGGACTAACGCTTTGATAGAGGCTTTGGCAAAACAGGGCAAAGTGTCTTTGGTGACTAATGTTGGTGTAACAACGCGTAATAATCGTGTTGCGCCAGTGACAAATACCAAGACAACTGGTTATATCAAACGTTTTGAATCCAGAACATTTACGACTGTGGAATCAAGTACTGTTGACCAAGCAGATTTGGAAACAGGGTTTTCAATGCAACTTTTGCCAAATGTTTTGGAAAATGGCAAAATTTTGTTGCTGTTCAAAATGTCTGTCCGTGAATTGTTGAAAATGTCATCACAAACAATTGGTGCGGTAACACTGCAATTACCAGAAGTGGAAGAACGTTCCTTTATGCAAGAAGTTATCATGGAATCTGGTCAAATGTTAGTTGTGTCTGGTTTTGAAAAACAAAAGAACGATGATACACGATATGGATTGGGTGATGCAGACTTTATGGCTTTGTCTGGTTCTCGTGAAACTGCGGCAACGCGCGAGGTATTGGTTGTTATATTGACACCACAAGTATTGGTTAGCCCGATGGATGCAGAACGCAGTATACAACAACATTGGGGCGCCCCGTTGAATTAAAATAATTATTGATTGATAAACAAAAACCACCCAATCGGGTGGTTTTTTAATATTAATTTTTACGCAATCAATTACGCGATTTTTGCAACTTTCTTTGCAATACGTGCAACCTTACGAGAAGCAGTTTTCTTTGGCATTGTTTTGCCTGCTGCTTTCATGATTTTGCTTTCTGCAGCGCGTGCAGCAGCAACTGCTGCAGCTTTGTCGCCAGATTCAATAGCGTTTAACGCTTTCTTGGTTGCAGTTTTCACAGCACTGCGACGTGCAGTATTAATTGCGTTCTTTTTTTCTGTTACCAGAATTCTTTTTTTACATGATTTATGATTTGCCACTTTATTTTCCTTTTATTTTTGTTGCGTTTTATGTTATTTTATAAGAAAGAATAATAAAATCAAGGGAAAATAACATGTCTTACTTAATTTCTTTAATTACTTCTTATTTTTTAGGCGCAATACCTTTTGGCTTAATTATCGCAAAGTTATTCAACAAAGGTGATATTAGAAAGGTTGGTTCTGGTAATATCGGTGCTACCAATGTTATGCGGGTTGGGGGATTGCGACTCGCTGGGCTTGTGTGGTTGTTAGATATGGCGAAAGCAGTGACGGCGGTATTGATTGGACGGTATGTTGGTGGTGAAATTTTTGCTGTTTGGTGCGGTTTTATGGCGATTGTTGGACATGTTTTCCCAATTTGGTTGCGTTTCCATGGGGGCAAAGGTATTTCTTGTTTGTTTGGGGTATTGTTGGCAATCAATCCGATTCTTTTTGTGGTGTGCGGAATTGAATGGTTGATAATTGCTCTGGGTACAGGTGTGTCATCTGGTGGGGCAGTAGTCGTGTTTTGTTTGGCACCTGTTTTGGGATTTTGTATCAGTTTTGGTATGGGACTTGGGTTTTTAGCAATATCAGTTATTTGTGTTTGGCGGCACAAGGATAATATTTTGCGTCTTGTCAAAGGACAAGAGTCTGTCATAGAATGGAAATGGAAAAAATAATATTTTTTATTTTATTTCTATTTGTAATTGGGGTTGGTTTGTGGTATAATTGTTCGTATAAAGAGGGAATACAAATGAAGCATTTTATTTCAATAGCCATATTATCTTTGTTGGTTTGTGGTGCCCAGGCTGCACAAAATGGACGTGCTACGATGGCAGGAAAGACTGTTATGTCTGCGCCACGTGCAACCGCATCTATTAATCAGTTAAACGGTATGGGGGCGCCTGTGGCGAACAATGTTCCAACAGATCAAATACCTAGTGCGGATCCGATTAAGCCTGCCCAGGAAGAAGTTGACAGACGCGAAGCGGAACGTAACGCTTGTATAAATAACAACATAGGTATTGGTAATACTTTTGTGTGGGCCTCTCGTAATAGCGATACTTCTAATTATGCTGCTATGATGGAAGATGTTAATAATCCAAAGAACAATGTTTGTTTCGTTCGTGTTGAATTGAAGTCCGATGATGAATCAAGAGTTTCTGTATCGGATATTCCTGCTAAATATTTCATGTGGGGTGAAAATATTGAATGTGGTTCTTGGGTAAATGAAAAAGATATGGAAAAACGTATTCTGGATGCCAAGAAGGGTGCAAGAATTGGCGGTATCGTTGCAAGTACTGTCGGTGGCGCGGGTCTTGGTGTTGGTGTAATGGAAGCGTTTGGAAATAAGGCAATTGGTGGTAAAGTTCAAGGTCAAAAGGCTTTGGAAGGCGTACAACTTTATAGATCACAGTTGTTAGTTTACAAAGAAAAAAATATTACGGAATACAACAGAATTGTTAATGCGTTAAAGGTTCTTAAGGAAGCTGGAACTACAGATTCCATCGGGGGCGTAGATTATGCATCTTATAAACCGTTAATAGACGAATTTGCTAATTAATAAAGGATGGAAAAAATGAAGAAAATTTTAATTTTTGCTTTGATGTTTGTTCCAATGGTATCTTTTGCTGCGCCGTCAGTTCGTGTTTTAGGCAGCGGTACAGGAACAACAGCTTCTTCAACGTCTGGGGCAAAAATTACACCAGCCAAAACATCAAGTGTTTCAAAATCTGCTGCGCTTAATACAAGCAAAAGTTCTTCGACTGCAGGTTCTCGTGTTGGGACTTTGCGCGCGGTGCCAAAAGTTGGCAGTGGCGTGGCTTCTACAACAGGTGGCGTTTCGACAGCATCAAGATTTCCTGTGATTACACCTGCTCATTCTTACAGCAGTATCACAAAACCACAGGCAACAGGTGGAACTACTGTGATTAACGGGGTAACAGAAGAAGATGTTGTTAATATAATTGTTCAAGAATTAAAAAAGAATGAAGACCCACGTGTTGATATGATTTATACAGGAGAAAATCGGGAAGCATATTGGCGTGATAAAAATCCTCAATTGGTTGATCAGTATTTGAATGAAGGTTATGTTTTTATGTGGATAGAAGAATAATCAGGTGCTGTGAATTTTTTACTTAAAAAAGATTGTAGTTTTGTTCTACAATCTTTTTTGTTATGGATATGTTATTAAAAAAACTTTTGATATTAAGAACATCTGGTATCGGTCCAGCGAAGTATAATGCGCTTTTAAGTCAATACGGTGATGATGATGCAATTTTGGATGCCTTGGTGTTAAGCGATGATTTTATTGATTCTGTGAAGCGCGAAATAGATTTGGCTTACAGTTTGAATATAGAATATATTTGCGATACTGATTCGAAATATCCAAAACGATTAAAAGCAATAAAGAACCATCCAATTGTAATTTCTGCGCGTGGAAATTTGGATACTTTGATTAAACCGAGTGTTGCGATGGTTGGAACGCGACATTCTACGGCGGCGGGAATGAAGTTTATTTCAAATTTGGCCGAATCGTTTGTATCGCATAATTTTTCTGTGGTTTCTGGTATGGCGATGGGAACAGATACCGCTGCGCATGTTGGTGCGCTAAAAACAACTGGTAATACGCAAACTATCGCTGTGTTGGCGGGTGGTGTTGATTATATTTGGCCGTTTGAAAACGAAACGTTATATTATCAAATTTTAGAACGTGGTGTTGTGATAAGCGAAATGCCGGTGGGGATGAAGCCAAATGCACAAAATTTTGTTCAAAGAAATCATTGGGTTGCAGGTATCGCTGATTTTTTAATATTAGGCGAAGCAGATGCAAAATCTGGCAGTATGACCACAGCACGATTCGCTTTGGATTATGGAAAGCGCGTATTTGCGGTGCCTGGACACCCAAGTGATGCACGTAGTATTGGACCAAATACTTTGATAAAAAGTGGTGCAGCAACATTATGTATGTCATCAAAAGATTTCTTTGATGATGAAAATGTCCAAACAAATAAAAAAAATTTAAAACCACAAAACGATATTCTTGATAAGTTAGGAATAATTCCTGTCTCGGAATCTGTATTGGCAAATCTTGTCAAAAAATCCGTTGCGGAAATTAAGGCTGATTTGGTGGTCTTGGAATTACAAGGTTTGATAAGAAAACAAGATGGCGGATATGTTTTAAACTGATTTTTAAAATGTATATACAATGTATATACAAAGTGCGAAAATCTGGTAAAAAAACGAATCGTTGTCAAAAAATAAATCGTAGATTTTTGTTTAACATTTAGTTGCAAACAGAAATTAATCTTATACATTAATCGCATATCCAAACGATTGATTTTTATCAATCACTAAAGCGAGAGAAAAGAGTAGGGCACGCATAAATAATAAATGTAAATTTACTGTTTATGTGGGTGTGGTTTTATAACCATAAAAATGCGTAAACTCTTTTAGGAAGGAAAAGGAGCAAACGACATGCAAGCAACAGCAACATTGAAAAACGCAAACGTTGAATCAATCATGGGGGCTTTTGCGGCCAAAATAGATTCAAGCGCATTTGCAACCTGGATTGCACCCCTTAAAGCAGAAGTGTGTCAAAAGCGTTTAAACCTTGTTGCGCAAAACCAATTTACCGCCGACTATGTCAAACGAGAATACGGAGAAATCCTGAAGGCAATAGCGGCGGATTTTCTTTTGGATTTGAATATTGTTGCAGGGTCCGCTGTTAATAACATAGTGAAATGTGCAAATGATAATGTTGTTTGTGAATTTATGCCGGTTAAGAAAAATCAAAATGCTAAACAAAATGGTTTCGATAAATTTATCGCTTGCGATGAAAACATGTTCGCAGTCGCAGCATGTAAAAAAATGGCATTGGGTAATGCTTCGTTTTCTCAGTTGTTTATATATGGTGGCAGTGGCGCAGGGAAATCTATGTTGTTAGATTGTATTTGTGATGCATCTACGCAACATATTGTTAAAATGACAGGTGGACAATTCGTCGCTGATTTTGCGCGTTCATTACGTGATAATACAATCTTTTCTTTCAAAGATTATTGTCGCAATTGTGATATATTTATGATGGATGATGTATGTGCGTTGGCTGGCAAACGTGCAAGTATGGATGAATTTTTACAATTAATTATGGATTTAAAAAATGCTGGTAAATCTATTGTGTTAACTGCGAACGCTGCACCTAATGCATTAAATGGGTTTGACAGACGTGTTCAATCTTTGTTTGCATCAGGTTTGGTTGTAGATGTGGTTGCGCCAAATGCATTTGTTCGTCGTTCTTTGTTGATTCGTAATGGTGTTAAAACTGATGTCGCAGAAGAATTGTCTAAATCTATTGCAGCAGATGGGCATTTGGTAGATGGTGTTATTAATAAAATCAAAACATATACAGAATTAATGGGCGAAAGTGTAAATATGGCAGTGGCGTCTCGTTTGTTAGGTGACGTATTGCAAAAAAACAGAACACCAATTTCTATGGTAAAGGCAATGTGTGAAAAAATGTCTGTTTCTTATGATGAGATTTGTGGTAATTCGCGTGCGCGCCGTCTTGTACGTGCGCGTCAAATCATGATGGCTGCGTTAAAAAGTGCGACAAATTTGTCTTTGACAGAAATTGGTAATGTTTGTGGTGGACGCGACCATGCCACAGTGGTTTATGCACTTAATCAAATTGAAAATCAAAAAGGCGTAGATTTGATGTTGAACGCAGAAATAGATGCAATGGTAAAATTGTGCAAATAGAAAGTTTTCGTTAAGCGAAAAAAAAGGAGAGAAAAATACCTGCCGTTTTCGGCGGGTGTTTTTTGCGTCGAAAACGAACGTTTGTGTAGTATTTATATAAATTGAAAATCAGTGAGAAAAAAACCTAGATTCCCGGGGTTTTGTTTTTTGGTTTCAACGGGCAAATAGTTTGATTTAAACGTTCCTTTGTGTTATACTATTTACGATAGAGGGAGTGCCGTGAAAAAACTTTGTTTTATCGGTATAATTCTTGCATTAACGTCGAACTTTTGTTTTGGCGATAATTTTCGCATAAATAAACTCGTCCAAGAAAAACAGCGCAAAATGGAAGAACTCGAAAAATGTATGGGGTCAACCAAGGGATTAAAAATAGCTGGTATATCTACACTTGGTCTAACGGCTGTTGGTGTTGCTGGTAATGTAATTGAGGCGAAAAAGATAAAAGAATATGATGACAAAATAGAAAGCACTGAAAAAAGCATAGCAAAAACCCAAAAACAAATAGAAAAAGCGCGTGCAGATTTAGCAAAACAACAAGCAGAGGCTGGGCAAGATAGTTCCCAAATAGTTATGTCTGAGACTGATAAGATTATACAGGAAAAATTGAAAACACAAACATTTACAACTGGGGTTGCTAAAAATAAAAACGGTCAGTGCAAAAGTTTTGGCGGTTCTATATCCTTGGAAGATTGTGAAGATTTGCCAAATGAGACCTGGACTGTCGAAAGTGAAGAAATGTCAACTGGTGGGGTGTCCAGTTGTTCTGTGACCAAAGGTGTTGTTGGACAGGCAGGGGCGCTAAATGATGAAAGCGATGGGGCTTATTGTTGGTGCAGCATGCTTGGGACAACAGGTACAAATTCAGGTGCATTGTATCTTAGTAATTCTTCTTGGGTGTATATAGGTGATTTAGGTAGCAATTGTGGCGCAAAGTGTGCTTATGAATGTGCAACAAAAGTTTTAAATGATAAAGATATTAGAAAAGTTATTATGAACACAGAATGGTTCCATAAAATAGATATATAAAAAATACCCGCCATTTTCGGCGGGAGTTTTTTATTTAAAACCAACCTTTCTTTTCTGTTTTATTGCCAGCGAATTCGTTCAATGCTTTCTTTTGTTTTTCGCTTAATTTTTTTGGAATAACAATCCCGATTTCAATATACAAATCGCCAAAGCCACCGCGTCCTGTGGGCATGCCGTGTCCGCGGACACGCAATTTTTCGCCGACCTGGGTTCCGTTCGGTATCTTTACAGATAATTTTTTATCGTCCAAAGTTTCAATTTCTATTTCACCACCAAGTGCTAGTGTTGCAAAATCTAAATCTTGGTGCACTAATAAATCGTTACCGATGCGTTCAAATTTTTTGTCTGGACGGATGCGGACATCAATGTAAAAATCGCCGGCTTCGCCACCGTTCGGGGCGGCTTCGCCCATTCCCGCCATACGCAGACGCGCGCCGTCCATTATGCCTGCGGGAATTTTTACATCCAGTGTGCGTTGTTTATTAACTGTGCCTGTGCCGTCACATACGCTGCATTTTTTATCAATCTTTTTACCCAATCCATGACATTCAGGGCAAGGTGTTTCAACTGCGAAAAATCCCTGACGCGCGTGGACATAACCTGTTCCACCACAAGTTTTACATGTGGGTGCCGCTTTCCCATCCGCTGTTCCATGACCGTCGCATTTTTCACATTTGACAGCACTGGTGAATTTCACGGTATGAGTTGTGCCAAAAAAGGCGTCTTTTAAATCAATAACAACTTCGTCCAGTAAATCACGACCGCGTTGTTGAGCATGTTGACTGTTTTCGCCGAATCCGCCACCAAAACCAAAGCCACGCATCGCTTCGCGTAAAATATCTTCCATGCCACCCATGTCGCCACCGCCCATATTGAAATGGAAAGAGCCATTTCCAAATGGATTGCCGCCCATGCCGGCGCCAGCACTGGCCCCATTGCCCCCGGCAAATGCGGCATCGCCAAAACGGTCGTATGCAGCGCGTTTTTGAGGGTCTTTTAATATATCAAAGGCATTGTTGACTTCTTTGAATTTTTCTTCGGCACTTTTGTCGCCCGGGTTTTTGTCTGGGTGATATTTCATAACTAATTTATGATAGGCTTTTTTTATGTCGGTATCGCTTGCATCGCGTGCAACACCTAAAACTTCATAAGGATTTTTGTTCATAATTTTTCCCGTTTAATTCTTTTTGTATCAAATATATAGGTATATTATATTAAAAATCAAGTATATAAAAATACTATTTTTTTGCAGTTTTTTGGGAAAGGGGTTATAGTTTCGCTTGCTAAAATTTTAAAAATGTTATAATAATGTTGTGTTAAAAATGGGAAAGACGATGAACAAATATGATGCTTCGGATATTCAGGTGTTGGAAGGTTTGGAACCTGTACGGTTGCGACCGGGTATGTATATTGGTGGAACAGATGAAAAGGCTTGGCACCATTTACCAGTTGAAATTATGGACAATTCTATTGACGAAGCGGTTGCAGGATTCGCAAAGAAAATAGTTGTGAATTTAATTGATTCTAAAACGATTGAAATTACTGATGATGGACGCGGAATACCAGTTGATGAACATCCTAAATATCCCGGAAAATCTGCATTGGAAGTTATTTTAACAACTTTGCATTCGGGCGGAAAATTTAATAATAATGTATACAAAACCAGTGGCGGATTGCATGGGGTCGGCAGTGCTGTGGTTAATGCTTTGTCTTCAAATATGGATGTGACCATTTCCAGAGACGGTTTTGAATGGCAACAGACTTTTTCTCGGGGAAAAGCAACCAGCCCAATTATCAAAGGGAATCCTACTAAGGCACATGGGACAAGAATTAAATTTACTTTGGATGATGAAATATTTGGTGAAAGTGCCGTTTTTAAACCAATCAAAATTTATCGTATGGCACGTGCTAAATCTTTCTTGTCGCGTGGGGTAAAGATTGAATGGCATTGTAATCCAGCGCTGCTTACCGAAGATATGAATATAGAGGCAGATAAAGTATTTTATTATCCAAATGGAGTTGCTGATTTTATCGCAGAAAAAACTGAATCTAAGCCGCGTATTTTGCCAAAGACTTTCAGTGGCTCTATTGATTTTCCTGATGATAGTGGGCGCGTAGAGTGGGCGTTAACTGTGTTGACAGATGAAAATGGTGCTGCATCAGATGATGGTTTTTTTGCATCATATTGTAATACGATTGCGACAATTGATGGTGGTACACATGAAAATGGGTTCAAGGCTGCTATTACAAAGGGATTAAAGGCTTATGGTGAAAAAGTGAATAACAAAGCGGCGGCGTCCATTATTAGTGAAGATGTGTTTGATTCAGTTGCTGCTATTGTTTCTGTGTTCTATAAAACTCCGCAATTTTTGGGACAAACCAAAGAAAAATTGTCTAATCCTGAAATAGCCAGATATACAGAAAACGCTTTGCGTGATCCGTGGGAAATGTTTTTGGCGTCTGACCCAAAAACCGCGAATGCATTATTAGATTTTGTTGTGAATTTGGCTAATGCACGTATAAAAACGAAGCAAGTCAAAGATGTTGCACGTAAAACGCCAACAAAAAGGGTTCGTATGCCTTCGAAATTGGCAGATTGTTCAAAACATGGTATAGAGGGAACAGAATTATTTATTGTCGAGGGTGAATCTGCTGGTGGAACCGCCAAGCAGGCGCGCGATAGGGCAACCCAAGCAATTATGCCTTTGCGTGGCAAGGTATTAAATGTTTTGTCTAATTCTGATGAACGATTTAGTGCTAATAAAGAATTAAATGATTTGATTGATATTATTGGTGCTGGTACTGTCAAAGATTGGAATGATGATAAATTAAGATATGAAAAAATTATTGTGATGACTGATGCTGATGTGGACGGCAGTCATATTGCTTCACTTTTGATGGCGTTTTTTTATCAATATATGCCGCAATTAATTTATGGGGGGCATTTATATTTATCTTGTCCGCCACTTTATAAACTTACTTGTGGAACCGAATCGATTTATGTTGATACTGATGAAGAATTAGAAGAATTAAAGACTGGCAAATATAAAAATAAGAAAGTTGAAATTTCTCGATTCAAAGGGCTGGGGGAAATGATGCCAAATCAATTAAAAGAAACGACTATGTCGCCAAAGACGCGTCGCCTTATTCGTGTTGATTTGCCACCTAAGACTGAAGATGGTCAAGAAGACACAGAAAAAACAAAAACGTTGGTTAATGATTTGATGGGTAAAAAACCTGAATTTAGATTCAAATTTATTACTGAACATGCTCAGTTCGTAAAAGATTTGTTCGTTTAAAAAAACGCCTTTATGGCGTTTTTTTTATTTGATGCAGTAGTTATTTTATTTTCTTTAATTTTTGTGCAAATGTTATTGTGTATTGAAACGCGCTCCAAACAGAAGCAACCAATGCAGCCCACAAACCAATAATGCCAATTTTTGGTAATGCGTAAATCAAATAGAATATTGCACGATTAGTTGTGTCTGTAGTGACGGTAGCGAACACAGCAAACCACAATAAAAATGCAGCAATCGCAATCATTTGCAAAGTAGTTTTTATTTTACCCATTGAAAAGCGTGCTTTTGGTACAGGCATTTCTATTTTTTGTGTGCCTAAAAATTCACGCAGCCCGCTGATGTATAATTCGCGTGCAATCATAAATATCACAGGAATTACAATAAACCAAACTGGTGTCATTAATGTTAACATAATCAAAGTATTGCACACTAATAATTTATCACCTATGTGGTCTAAAACCCCCCCGAGTTTAGAACAACATTTATATTTGCGAGCCAAATATCCGTCAAACCAATCAGACACAGCACCCAATGCAAACAATATAAATGTTAACCATGGTCGATTAAGCATGATTGTAAATATAATCGCAAATGCAGTTAATATGCGAAACACAGATAAAAAATTAACAAAAAATTTCATATTTTTCTCCTTTGTATTTATATGTACATTATAACATTTCTGAATGAAAATATTTATATATTTTTTCTGCTGCTGATTTCCCAAGTCCTGGAACGCGGGATAAAGATTTTAAATCTGCATCCATAATGGCGTGTACAGAACCGTAATGTTGTAATAGTTGTTTTTTTCGAATCGGACCTATACCTTCGATTTCGTCAAGAACAGAAGCCGTCAATTGTTTTGCGCGCACAGAGCGATGATAAGTTATAACAAATCTGTGTGCTTCGTCACGAACTGTTCGTAGAAGCAAAAACAAAGGCGAATCTTTGGGTATTGTTCTGTTTGTCGAACCATCGGGCATTATAAAGTGTTCATCTCCATTTCGAACGACACCTTTGGTGACACCAAATACTGGTATGCGTCCGTTTGAAACTTTCATTGCAATATTCCATTGGGCAGGACCGCCATCTACGATGATTAAATCAAGTTGCGGGATATCTTTGATAGCACGGTTTACAAATTCTTCCATCATGGCGATATCGTTTCCTGCACGTGACAAATCATGCAATTTAAAATGACGATACGAAGATTTTATAAAACCTTCGTGACCAAATGCTATCATTGCGCCAACTGGATGTTTCCCAAAAAGGTGTGAATTATCAAAAACACCAACACAATTTAATTTTAACCCCAACAAATCTTCAAGTTCTGTGACGTTTTTATCCCATTGTAAATTTGGTATGTATGTTTGATTTTGTCGAATTCCGCGATTCGTCGTCGTTGTTAATGCGATAATTTTATCACGTATAATTGCTGCATTTTCATAATCTGTTTTGTCTGAAAAATTTTTCATCAATTTTGTTAAATCTGCGATTATTGGTTCGCTGTCCCCGGTTAAAATTTTGCGCGCCAAAGCAACGTTTTTATCATAGTCTTTTTGCGGAATACAGCAGGGGGCACTGCAACGTCCAATTTGATACAAAAGGCATGGACGACTGCGGTTTTTCATAAAAGTATCATTGCATGTGCGTAGTTTACATACGCGCTGAATAGTTTTTATTGTGTCGTTTAAAGCAGATACAGACGGATAAGGCCCAAACACATCTTTTTTTTGGGATATTTTTCCGCGAAATTTTAAAAGTCTTGGGTATTTGTGTTTTGTTAATGCTAGCATTGGGTACATTTTCCCATCTGTTAACATTATATTGTATTTTGGTTTAGATGTTTTAATAAGTTTTTGTTCCAGAATTAATGCATCTTGTTCGTTAGCGGTTGTTTCCCATTCTACGCGTTTTAC
Organism: Alphaproteobacteria bacterium; assembly: GCA_017524525.1. Classification (GTDB taxonomy): domain Bacteria; phylum Pseudomonadota; class Alphaproteobacteria; order Rs-D84; family Rs-D84; genus Enterousia. The sequence continues at coordinate 112,233 of JAFXVM010000016.1, forward strand.
CAAAAGTCGCATGACCTGTTTATGGTTTTCTAGTTTGGAAATATCAACATATTGACGTAATCGGTTAAGTAAGTTTTTTGCTTTGCCGACATACAATAAATTACCTTCGCCGTCGTACATTTTGTATATTCCGGGCGACAAAGGTGCGTTTTCTATTAAATCCTTAAATTGAATATTCATAAATTATATGATATTATATAAATTATAAAAATCAAATAGAGGTGTAAAAATGAGACAAGAATCAGGTCGTTCAATGATTGAAATGGTTGGTGTGTTGGCTATAATGGGAATGTTAACAGCAACCGCGTTTGCGTTGATTTCTTTGGGAATTAATAGACAAAAACAAGCCCGTGTGGTTGATGATGTTGTGACAATAGTGTCTGGCGTAAGAAGCCTTTTGGGAGACTATGATGATTTTTCTAATATTGATAATGCTACAATTTTTGGCGCAATATCAGTTAGTAATAAAAACCCGTATGGTGGAACTTATGAATTAGCGGTTGATAATTCAAATACTCGTCAATTCATTGTGAAAATTAACGGGTTGTCTAAAAGTGATTGTGAAGCATTAAAAACAAAAGCGTGGGCGGATTCTGTGGGGTATATTTCTTCTGACCACAAAGAAAGTGGCGCTTCGGCGAATTGTGTTGATGGAAACGAAAATGTTGTTTCCATTGTGTATGGCGAATAAATATATGGCAGAATTTATTACAATTTCTAGTGTGGAATCAGGAACGCGGCTTTTGCGATGGTTCTTGCGACATTATCCTGGTATGGCACAGCGAGATTTTTATAAACTTTGTCGTGGTGGCCAAATAAGAATTAATTCTTCGCGGTGCAAAGGTATGGAAATTTTAACAGAAGGTGATACTGTCCGTATTCCGCCAACTTTGCAATCGTATCAAGATGTGAAAAAAACAGAAACCGGAGAAAAGTATTCTTTGGTTGATTTAGAAAAATTACGCAAGTGCATAATTTATAATGATGCAGATATTGTGGTGTTTAATAAACCTGCAGGACTGGCAGTACAGGGCGGAACAGGAATAAAGAAATCTGTTGATAAAATGGCGGCGGCGCTGTTTCCTTATGATAAAATTTCTTTGGTTCATAGAATAGACCGAGAAACCAGTGGATTATTAGTCGTTGCAAAAAATCAAAAGGCTGCCCAGAATTTATCCGCCCAATTTCAAAGCAAAACAGCACACAAAGAATATTTAGCGTTGCTTCAAGGAACTGTCGCACAAAAATCAGGAATCATAGATAATTTTGTTGCCAAAGGTCAGGTTTTTGAAGATTCTGCAAAAATACCTGATGGGGTTGTGGCACAAAGGGCTGTCACGGAATACAAAGTTTTAAGTGAAGCGTCAGGATTATTGTCATGGGTTTTGTTTAAGCCAAAAACTGGCAGAACACATCAATTAAGGCTGCATAGCGCGTTTTCGCTGCATGCGCCAATCATAGGCGATGATTTATATGGTAATCGTCGCGATATGGCAGACGAAGTATTAGGGTCGGTGTTGCATACAAAAAAATTATTTTTATTTGCATATCGAATAACTTTCAGGCATCCTAGGGATAACAAAGAAATAACGTTGTCTGCAAATGTCCCAGATTTTATGCAATCTGTTATAAAGTTTTTGGAATTGCAGATACCATAAAGGTAAAGAATATGTTTTGGTATATTTTTTATAAAAGACATCTTGCGTTATTACGTGGAATAGCCTTTTTCTTCATGGGGCTTATCGTTGCTATTATAATTGCTTTGAACCAAGTAAGTCTTGAATCTTTGCGTGGAAATATTTTAGATATGTTGCGAGAAACTACCAATATGCCAATTGAAATAGATGGTAAAATTTCGTGGCGTTTTTCTTTGCGGCCAGAAATAGAATTAAATGATGTTCGTGTGCCAAATGCAGATTGGGCGAAAAATAAAAATCTTTTTGTAGCAAAAAAAATAGACGTAAGATTAGATTTGTTGTCTTTGTTTAAACCACATCCTGTGGTTCGTAATATCAAAGTTTATGATGTAGAAATTTCTTTGGAAAAAAATGCCAAAGGGGAAAATTCTGTCGTTTATATTGATTCACAAAAGGCTTTGGAACAACCAGAAACAGAAGTTGTTGAACAGCCACAATACCCTGTGGAACTGATGCCTTTTTCCGGTTTAGAGATACAAAATGTAACGGCTGATATTTATGGCAAAAGATATTCTTTGTCTGGTTTTGCTATGCGTGATTATATGCGCGAAGATAATATTGAATACAGCGGTTGGATAAAACCTTATGATGTAAATTTTCCTTTTGTGATACAATTTTCTGGGTATAACGCAGAAAGAAAAATATATCCTGTTCGAATTGCTTTGGCTACAGGCGGGGAAGCACTGATTGCTGATGTTGCGCTGGAAGGAAAAAGCAAAGCCCCCATAGATTTTGTTATACATGGTGAAATACCAGACCCTGCAAAATCTAGTCGTTGGTTTAATTTTAATTTAGAAGAAATGCCGAAAATATCGCTTAATATTGCTGGGGGCATAGATAGAAAAAAAATATCGTTTAGAAAATCTTCGTTGTCTGTCAATGGCATAGATGTTAGTTTTTCAGGTGTTTATGATTGGTCAAAAAAAACACCTGTTATCAAAGCGAAATTATCGTTTGATGAATTGAATTTGTATACAACTTTTCCTGAATGGTATGGTGCTGGCAAAGAGTGGATACATCCAAATCGTGAATTAAATGTATTTCATGATATGCCTTTGTTTGGAGAATATTTGTATAACATAGATGCTGATTTGGACGTGTTTTTGAAACGTTTTGTCGTTTATCGTTCGTTAGATTTAACTGATATGAAAGTCAAAGCACGTGTCAAAAATCATCATGTTATAGCAGATGTCACGACCGGTTTTGCAGACGGAAACATAACTGCGTCTATCATAGCAGACATTGACGAGAAAGGTGTTTATACTGCGCGCGCAGCAGCAAATGGTGAACATATTTATGTAGGTGGAATTTTATCAGAAATAAATGTTAACAATGTTATTTCTGGATTACCTGTGAACCTGGACTTTTACGTAGAAGCGCGTGGCGCCGATATGTCACAAATAATGCAGACTATCACAGGACCGGTGATTGTTTATTCTGTGGACAGAGGTTTTGCACATGCTGATTTAGTAGAGTATATGTACGGTGGTGATTTCTTGACAAGTTTGCGACATAATGTAGAAGATATATTTACTGGAAATAAACGCGATATGATTGTGATAGATAGCGCAATTGCTAATGTAAAATTACGAGACGGTTTAATAGAAACACAAAATGGTGTTGCTGTGGAAACTCATGTTATAAATATGCGACTTGCTGGTGAATTAGATTTAGGCAAAGAAACAATACAAATGTCTTTGGCGTCTGTGCCTGTGCGTGGGTTGAAAATATCTTTGTCTGGGAATTTAGTTAACGCTATGCAGATAACAGGTAATTTAGCGGAACCTGATTTTAAAATTAGTGGTGCGGCTGTTGCAGGCAAGGTCGGTTCTGCTGTGGGTATAGGTTTATTGTTGTCGCCTTTGACTGGTGGATTAAGTATTGTTGGTGGCTTGGCAGTTGGTTTGTTGGCTGGCGATATGTTAGAAAGTTGGTTGGCTGATGATAATCCTTATAAGACAGCTCGTAAAAAAGGTGCGCCCAGAAAACGTGGCGATCCAGAATGGATGGATAAACCAATAAAAGTATTGGTACAAGATTTCTTTGCAACAAAGGAGTAGGTGATGTTTACGTGGTTAAATATTATACAAATTTTTGTAATCGTTTTTATTGTGTATGTGTTTTATGTAAGTTTTATTAAAAATACTTCGTCTGAAAAATTAGTGCGTGGATTGGTCGGGCTTGGCATTCTTTGGGCATTGAGTTTTTTATTGCCGTGGGTTCATCTCTATTTGCTGGGGCGTTTTTTACATTGGATTGCACTTTTTATGTCTATGGCTTTGATTGTTATTTTTCAACCGGAATTACGAAAATTTTTGGCTTTGATGGGAAATGTAAAGGGGTTGAAAAATGCGATTTTTGCGTTTAAACAAATTGAAAAAAAAGCAAATGATAAACAAAAATCTATTGATGAAATAATCAAGGCGGTTTCGTATATGTCTGAAAAACATACTGGTGCGTTGATTGTTTTTATGGACGAAGAAGATATGGGGAATATCGAAAGATATGGCACACAAATAAACGCGATTGTTTCAAGCGAATTGTTGCTGACGATATTCTTTAACAAGACGCCTTTGCACGATGGGGCAGTTCTGGTTATGAATAACAAGATTGCCTATGCAGGGGCGATATTGCCGTTGTCTCAAAACCAATTACAGTGGAAATATGGCACAAGACACAGGGCAGCACTTGGTATGACAGAAGTGTCCAAAGCAACTGTTTTAGTGGTATCTGAAGAAACAGGTGATATATCTTTTGCTGAAAAAGGAAGTCTTAAAAAATACGATGATTTGAAAAAAGTTAAAAATAAATTAGAAAAAATATTGCTAAAATAATTATAAAAAACATTTTTTGTCAATTATGGTAATGTTTTAAATTGTGTAGATTTGCTCTTGCACCGAATCGGTGTTTTTTGATAAAATCTTAGGTAAGGAAAAAAGTAAATTAAAAAGAACAGGAGCAAATTATGGAATTTTCAGTGTTTCGTCAGGTTTTAATACGTGCGCTGGGGCATATGCAGTCTATCGTTGAAAAACGTGCAACTTTGCCCATATTGGTTAATGTTAAAATAGAAGTGGCAGACGATTTAATTTTATCAGCAACAAATGTTGATTTGGAATTGGTGGAACATGTCGCGGCGGATATTACTTTGTCTGGTAAAACAACAGTGCCGGTTCAAATGCTTTATGACATTGTTCGTAAATTGCCAGATGACGCGGAGATAAGTTTTAAGCAATCTGGTGATCAGTTGGTTGTATCCAGTGGACGTGCTGTTTTCCATTTGCCAACTTTGCCAGCAGAAAATTTTCCTGCGATGGCTGGTGGAAATTTAAGTACAAAATTCCAAATGACAACTGGGGATTTGGCGCATCTTATTAACCAGACAAAATTTGCTATACCAACAGATGATGTTCGTTACCATTTGGGTGGTATATATTTTCACATCAGTGAAGATACTGGTAAATTAACAGCCGTTGCAACAGATGCACAAAGAATGGCTTTGTGTGCTATCAAAGCACCAGCGGGTACATCTGGAATGCCTTCTGTGATTATCCCAAGACGCGTTATTGGCGAATTATCTAAATTATTAGAAGACGCGAATGTTGATGATGTATTGGTAGAATTGTCTGATACTAAGGCTCGTTTTACAATTGGCGCAGCCACATTAACCAGTAAATTGGTTGATGCACAGTATCCTAATTATCGCGTTGTTATTCCAAAGGGTAATGATAAAATTGCTGTTTTGGACAGAAAGCAATTCGTTAACGCAGTTGATTTGGTTTCGGTTGCCAGTGTTGATAAAACAAAATCTGTTCAATTGGCGTTTTCTATGAATAAATTGGTTATCAACGCATCCAGTCCAGATGCTGGAACTGCTACCCAAGAATTAGATATTGAATATAATGGTGATGCAACATTTTCTATTAATTTCAATGTGAAATTCTTGCTTGATGTTGCTGGTCAAGTCGAAGGTGAAAAATTCCAAATGGAAATGCAAGAATCTTTGTCTCCAACGATTATTAAATCTACGGAAAAAGATACTGATTCGTTGTTTGTGTTGATGCCTATGCGCATGTAATTTTTGGAAATGATATAAAAAATCCGCTTGTTAGCGGATTTTTTGTTGCGAATTTTAAAACTTTATTATATTCTTATGTCGGTTAAAAATAACAAGAGGTAAACAAAATGGCATCTTATATTGCAAATGATATGCGTGTGGGTTGGGTAATTTCCCATAACGGTAAACGTTATTCGGTGACTTCGATTACAAAAGTTAAACCAGGCAAAGGTGGTGCTTTTGTTCAAGCGGATCTTCGTGATATTGATTCTGGCAACAAAGGTGGTGACCGTTGGCGCGCAGAAGACAAAGTTGAAAAATTGATGGTTGAAGATATTGAATGTCAATATTTGTATTCTGATGGCACAGATGCTTTCTTTATGAATTTGTCTGATTACGAACAATTCACTATGCCGAATGAATCTTTGGGTGAACAAATGAAATTCTTGGCACCTGAAATGATGGTTCGTGCAAATTTTGTCGAAGGGCATCCAGTGTCAATCACTTTGCCAAAAACAGTTGTTGCGACAGTGGAAGAAACAGAACCTGCGTTAAAAGGACAGACAGCAACCAGCAGTGGCGGTAAACCAGCAATTTTGGATAATGGCGTTCGCGTTCAAGTTCCTACATTTATCGAACAAGGTGAAAAGATTGTGGTAAATACTGAAACCCTTGAATATGTCGAACGTGCTAAATAAATTATAATAATAAATCTGCTTGTTGTTATCTCGCTCGTGTAGCGTATGTACACTTCGCTTGATAACGACTTCGCATCTTCATTATTCTAATTTATTTACAGAATCGGATTAACGACACATCTGCTTGTCGTTATTGCGTTCATGTAGGTTAACTACACTTTACTTAATAACAACGGCGCAGATGCGCCGTTGTTTTATATCTTGAAACCGCTGCCCATGATGTTTTGGATTTCATCTATGCAATTTTTTGTCATTTCTTCTTGGGCGGCTTTTAAATATTCGCGTGGGTCAAAAACTTTTTTATTTTTAGACAAAGTTTCGCGGACTGCAGATGTAAATGCCAGACGCGAATCAGAATCTACGTTGACTTTGGTGATATGAAGAGATATCGCATGACGGATTTGTGCTGGTGAAATTCCCATTGCATTCTTTATATCGCCACCGAATTTGTTTATGTTTTTGACATATTTTTGTGGAATGGAAGATGCACCATGCAATACCAACGGCGTTCGTGGAATTTCTTTTGTGATTTCTTTTAATATATCAAAGCGCAAAGATTCTTTTGTGTTTTTTCGTTTGTATGCACCGTGCGAAGTCCCAATTGCAACAGCCAAAGAATCTGTTCCGGTTTGTTTTACAAAATCTTTGACTATGGATGGGTCTGTATAAGAACGAGATTTTGATTTCGTGTTTTCGTCTTCGATTCCAGATAGCACGCCCAATTCTGTTTCTATGGATGCATCAAATTTATGAGCATAATCGGCAATTTTTCGTGATATTTTTATGTTTTCAGCAATTGGCAGGGCGCTGCCGTCAAACATAACCGATGAAAAGCCCAAATCTATGGCATGTTTACAGATTTCAAAACTATGTCCGTGGTCTAAGTGCAGGGCGATTTGATTACTTTTATATTTTGCACCCGCTATCATTCCCATCAAAATATCGTCTCCCATATATTTTAATGCGCTTTCTGATACGGCCAATATTATAGGGCTTTGTGTGATTTCTGCGGCCTTTAAAATTGCATTTAATGTTTCCATGTTATAAAAATTAAATGCTGGTACGGCGTATCCACCGCGCAAGGCGCGTGTTAATAAAGTTTTTGTGTTAATTAGCCAGAAATTAGAATAGTGCATAAAATCTCCCTCGTTTTTCTTATTATAACACATTTTTTGACAAAAAAGTGTAATTTTTTGTATAAAAACTTGACAATTAAATTTTTTCTGTCAAAATTTTAGTAACGAATCGGGAGCGATAGAGAGGCAAACGAATAAGGAAAACAAAATGAAAAAAGTTATTTTGTCAGTATTGGGTTTAACTTTGTTGGCTGCATGTTCTGGCTATGATTATTACAAAACAGACGTTCGCTATCGTCAAGAAGGCAAAGATTGCGTATATTACTATGGCGAAAAAGGCAACAAATTCAACGAAGAAATTCGTTCTTTGAAAGATGCTAAAAAAATTGTATATCGCAATGCAAGATGTGAAGATTTGTACAACGATGATACATTTGGCGCACAACGCAACGACAGAAAAGCAATTGTTCCTGTGTACAGCGAACCAAAAGTTGCTTCTAAATGTGGTTGCACTAGATGTGCTAGAAAACAAACTTTGAAAAACAGATATATTATCGTTCCTGCATATGCTGGTTAATTAGTTTGTGTATTGTAAAAAAACGCTGCATGTATGAATGTGGCGTTTTTTTATTTGTTTATAGGTCTTTTTTGTGGTACAATAAGGGTGTTACAAAGGAGTCTTTAAATGAAAAAAATTATGAATAAAATCAATTTTGCTTTAATCGCTTTGATGATGTCCGTACCTGCTTTCGCTGCTAAGGATGGTGCTGCTGATACTATCGCTATAAACAAAGGTATGTGCGATTTAATCACCAGATTGCATGGGATATTTAATACTTTGCGAATTTTGGCTTTCGTTGGTGCTGCGTTTTATATCGCAGGATGGGCATGGAAATATATTTCTGCTGGTGATGCCAAGATAGACGACCTTAAAAAACAAGGTATTGCTCTGTTGGTTGGATTTGGATTGTTGTTTATGATTGGTGTTTTATTCTCGTTCATTTTGTCTGCATCTGGTATGAAAATGATGGGGTGCGAAGCGTTGACAAATTGGTAAAGATAAAATCTTATAGAAAAAAACGCCGCCAGATATGGCGGTGTTTTTTTGTTTTATCAAAGTGATATTGGATAATATTCTAACCAGAATCTTTTGCGAATATTTTGCACTTGTTCCGGTGTGTTTTTCATATTTTCTTTGAGTAAGTGTAATTCTGGGGCTTTCTTGAATTTGTTTACAAAGGCATGGCGTGCTCTGTTTGCAGTGGCAGAAATTATAAATTTTACATCGTTTATGGTCAGGTTTCTTTTTGCATTGCATTGCATGATTATATTTTCCAAGACATCGTTGATGAAATATAAACTTTCAATTGTCATATAATCAATTGGTGATGTTTTTATGTTTTTTGCATCACGCAAATCAGCCATTGAATGTACCGCGTAAAAACCGCGCCACAGCGAAGACCAAATTTCTCTGGTTGATTTTGCGTCGGCTGCGTAGGAATGTGTCGTTATTGACCATAATTGTTTGCTGTTGCTTGCAATTCTTTTGCGAATCTGTTCGATTTGAATTTTTTGTGCCAATATATCTACCACAGAAATAGTTTTTTGTTGAGATAAGAAATAGGCTTGTTCTATGGATGTGTTGTCTGTGTATGTGTTTGGGGTGCGCAGTCTAAACAAGTATTCGCATGCCACAGGTGTTAATCTTTGATTGGTGCTTTTCTTTACAATAGTTATTGTGTTGTTTTGTAGATTGCGAAGATTATAATTTTCCTTTGTGTTTAAAACGTGAGTGTATAAAAGCGTGTTTATTTTTGGTAATGCTGTTTTTATTTCGTTGTTCATCATGTTTATGGTGTTATTGTCAATAGGGCGATTGATATTAAAAATATTTGGATACCAATTAGATAAATCAGATAATTTTATATAAACAGGATTTTTAGATGTAGAAAACAAATCATTGTCTTGTCTGCAAAGAGAGTTAAGAGTATCTATGACTTGTTTTACTTTGATTTCACGTGGTGATGGTTGTGCTGGTGTTTTTTGTTCCATTTTTAACTCTTTTTAGATTCGTCAATATTGGCCAACGAAAACAATACAGAAGATATCAAAGATTGATATGGAACATGCTGGGCGTCCGCCAATTCTTTGATTTTTTCTAATATTTGATGCGGAATTCGCATATTGATAACGCAATCTGATTTGTTAAAAGCGCGATAAGCCGCGTATTCTTTTAACAAAGATTCAATATTCATAACAAATAATTGTTGCATTACATTAGGCATGGACAAACTCCTATACGTCTGTGTCTACAGTTGACTATATCATTGTATTTACATTTGTCAATACAAATATGTATACGGCTGTAATGGCGGAAGTGTGGGCGATTGTGTTGATTGATGTATTGTTGGTTAAAGGTTTGATTTTTTATATTTGTGTGTTAGAATCTTTTATTATTAATCTATGGAAAGGATTTATCATGCGTAAATTTATATCTTTTATGATGGTTTTGTTTTCGTTTTTATTTGTTTCGCCTTTGCGTGCTGAATTGCATGTTGATGTTGTGGCTGGGGGGGTAGACCCAATCGCCATAGCGATTCAAAAATTTGAAACAATTGGCAAGGTTTCAAAATCTGATGCCAAGATGTTGCGCGAAGTTGTTGAAAACGATTTGAAACGCACAGGACTTTTTAGAATTGTAAATCACGATGCGTTTCCTGAATTTGTCAAAATGAATGAAATGCCAGATTTTAAAAGTTGGACTGCTATAAAGGCTCAGGTTTTGGCCCAGGCTTCTATTCAACCAGAAGGCAAAGACAGTTATAAACTTGAATTTTACCTTTGGGATGTTAATGGCCAAGAACAGATAGAGGCACAAAGTTTAATTGCTTCTAAAAAATCTATTCGCAGACTTGCTCATATTATGGCGGATGCAATTTATGAAAGATTGACGGGCAAAGTTGGTTATTTTGATACCCAGATTGTATTTATTGCAGAAACAGGTTCTGTATCTAACAGGGTAAAGCGTATGGCGATAATGGACCAAGATGGTTACGGAATGAGATTTTTATCTGACAAAAAGACTTTTGTGATGTCACCACATTTTTCACCGAATATGTCTACGGTTGTGTTTTTGTCTTATCGTAATGATGACCCGATGGTTTGGGTTTTGGATTTGGATACAGGCGATCAAACAAAATTGGGTAATTTTGGGGGAATGAGTTTTGCCCCGCGTTTTTCACCGGATGGCAGCAAAGTTGCTTTGTCTTTGGTTAAAAATGGGATTACCAATATTTATGAATATGATATGGCAACCAAAGGATTGCGCCAATTAACTTATGGTAATCATATTGATACCAGTCCTTCGTATTCACCAGATGGACGTTATATGGCGTATAATTCTGACAGCAGTGGTTCGCAACAGATTCATGTTATGGATTTGAAAACAGGAAAACAAAAACGTATAACTTTCGGGACAGGGCGTTATGCTACGCCTGCGTGGTCGCCAGATGGGCAATTTATCGCCTTTACAAAAATGGCTGATAATACTTTCTATATTGGTATTATGAATCCAGAAGGCAGACATGAAAAAATCTTGGCTGGTGGCTGGTATATGGAAGCACCTTCTTGGGCGCCAGGTTCTCGTCGTTTGGTTTATTATGAAACAGAACGTACTGCGGATGGTGAAGAACGTGTCAGCCATATTCGCAGCGTAGATATTACAGGTCAAAATATTTACGATATTGATTTAAAAGACGGCTTAAATGGGACTGAACCAACTTGGTCGCCAAAGTTACCATAATGAAAAAATATGTTCTTGCTTTTTTGCTGGGGTTTGTTTGTCTTCAGGTTCAGGCAACCCCAGTTATTGTTGAGAAGATTGTTGACGGCGACACTTTCATAGGAAATATTATTTTGGCTGATGGTATAGAAGTTCTTTCTGTGTCTGTGCGTTTGCGCAATGTTGATACTCCTGAAATTCATGGCGAATGTGAAGACGAAATAAAAAAGGCTTTGTATGCCAAACAGCGTCTTGGGGAATTGGTTCCAGAAGGTTCGACCATAGAAATTAAAAATATCAAAAATGATAAATATCCTGGACGTATCGATGCTGATGTTTTTGATTCCGCTGGACGTGATGTGGGGTTGGTTCTGGTCAAAGAAAAAGTAGGTCGTTCTTATTCTGGTGGCAAAAGACAATCTTGGTGTAATTTAAATTAACAACTGTGACGGTTGATTGCTTCTTTGATTTCTGCCAATGTTGCTGTTGATGGTAATTCGTGTTCAAAATAAATATGAGTTGTTCCAGAACGCATTTTGCCACGTTTCGGCCAATATAATCCTGTATCCATACCGACCGGTGTTATCGGTAATTTAAGATGTTCGGCTAAAAACAAAAGTCCGCGTCGCAAAGGAGCGTCTGTATTTGGCGCAACACGTGTTCCTTCGGGAAAGATGATTAATGTCATACCTTTCATAATATTTTCTGTGACTTTGTCGGCGAGTTTATTCATATTGGTGGCACCACGTGCACGATTTACACCGATTAAACCAATTCTCCAAAAAGCCCATCCGTAAATTGGTATCCATAATAATTCTCGTTTAATTATAAAAAAAGCGTTTGGAATATGAGTGACCAAGATTGCTACTTCAAGCATTGACATATGTTTTGCTGCGATGATAGCACGTCCGTCAAGTCTTTGATTTATGTTATGTTTAAAAGGAATTCCATTTTCGTCGTCTATTAATGGATAATGAATTTCGTATTTTATGCCAACAATCGCGCGGACCAAAAACAGTACGCCCCACGCATCAGCCAAAATAAAAGCGCGTTCAAGTTTTGTAGATATTAATCCCACCAATAACAAAGGCGCCCAAACAAAAAACCAAACGAAAAGCAATATTTTGAAGACTATAGTTTTTAACATTTCTAACTTTCCTTTATACCGAATAATGTCACAATGTATTTAATGTATTCTATGGTCCAGCGTTTTGCGCGCGCCGGGGTTGACATACCTGTCAATGATGCTGGGCATGGTACGATGTCTGTTTCTGGCATGATGCCACGCAACAGGTACAAAGAGCGATTCATGTGGTCTTCGGTTGTGATAACGATTATGCGTTTAATATTTTGTTCTTCGGCAATCTTTTTGATAGCCAATGCGTTTTGGTAAGTTGATTTAGATTCGCTTTCGACATTCACATGTGGTCTTTCTGTGATATGTTCAGCCCCAGCACCAATAATATATAAATTTCCATATTGCAAATCGTTCAGTCTTTTAAGAGCATACGGAATACGGCGGGCATCGCCAGTTAATACAAATATGTTATCGTTTTGCATCAAAGATTCACATCTTGGCGGGGTCATAGACTTAAACATTATTCCACCGAATATGAAACAAAATATCAATACTAAAGATACCGGAATATATTTAATCATTTGCCAGATAATATTTTCAAAGTTGTTTTTTTGGTTATATACACGGAAAAGATAACTATTACTATTGGCAAAGCGCATAATGCTATGACGTCAGCCCCAGATAAAGTTAATGTTGCAAGCAGCCCAACGCGCGCGGAATGCGCAGTCGATAGAATCATACCGATAATTGGCAAAGCAACAAAGAAACCAATCAAAGATGCAACAGAACTTATTTTAGCAACGATGATTTGCATTTGTTTTGCAACAAAGTTATCTGTGGCACCAACTTGGTTTAATATTTCCAGTTCGTGTTTGTGCAGCATGGCGATATTTCTTGAAATACAAGAAACACAAACACCAATTGAAACCAACATTAAAACAAAGACAAACATTGTAATCGATACCAATTTCCAGCCCGCTGAAATAGATGTTTGCAGGGCAGATGAATGAGTTAAAAATTTTGCTTTGTTTGAAATTTGTTCTTTGATTTTTGCCATGTCAGCAGAATTTTTCATTTTGATTTCGAACATTTGAGGCAAATAGTTGTTTAATTTTGCACCACTTGATACCCAAGGTGCCATCATGCGTTCCATATCTGTTTTAGAAATTTCTTTTATAGATTCTATTTTATCTTGGTTGTCTGTAAAAATTTTTTGCACGCCGGAAGCATTGTCTGCATTTGTTATTTGCACAGTTGCAAATTTATCCCATTGGTTATTCCAACGGTTTACACCCGTGCTGATAGATAATGCGATACCAAAAGCCAACACTGATAAAAATGTCAAAACAGATATAACAACAGTCATAAACAAAGATTGTTCGCGTACCAAAGAAAATACAAGAGCTGTTTTTTTCATTTTTATTTACCGATGTCTTCGAATTGTTTTGAAAGTTTAGAAAAATAATTTTGTGGTTGTGGACCCTTCCACTGACGAGAGTGCGCATTTAATTCGTTGTCTTTTTCTGCGGAACCAAAAGTCACATGGTGATTGTCCACCGTTATCACAGGAAAATGATATGTTTCCAATAATTTTTTATTATGTGTTGCCAATATGATAGTTGTTCCAAACATTTTATTCATTTGAATAAACAAATCCATCAATCGCGATGCGTTTTCATCGTCCAAATTCCCAGTAGGTTCGTCTGCCAGCAAAATAGATGGTTGAATAATAATAGCGCGTGCCACAGATACACGTTGTTGTTGACCCCCACTTAATTCCATTGGATATACATCTGCATATTTGCCCAATCCCACCCATTCAAGCGTTTTTGTCACTAACTTTTTAATTTTATCATTTGAAACACCACGAACGCGAAGGGGCAATGCCACATTATCAAACACAGTCATATGCGAAATCAAAGAATAACTTTGAAATACAATTGCCATTTTATGACGAAGCGCGGAAATATCATTTCGTGATAAATTTGCACAATCTTGACCGAATAATTTAATAGTTCCGCTGGACGGTTTATGTAACTGGTAAATAAGACGCAACAAAGTCGTTTTTCCCGCGCCACTGGCACCAGTTAAAAAATGAAAAGAACCACCGCTGATATTAAAAGACACATCGGTCAAAACATCGTGCCCGTTATCGTAATTCGCAGATACATTTGCAAAAGATATAGTTGTTTTCGGTTCCATTTCGCAGATTATCATAGTAAAAAAAATTCACTTCGGCAAGGCATTTGTTAATGTTTTTTGTTGCTGAATATAAAATGAAATTTTTCACTTTTCTTTAATCTTGAAATTTGATAAAATAATTGCATCAAGAAACATCCCACTTCGCCCAAGGCTTCGTGGGACAAGAAAGAAGGGGAGAAAAAAATGAAAAAATTTGTCAACACGCTGGAAGCCGCAGAACTCTACACAC
>JAFXVM010000017.1 GCA_017524525.1 Alphaproteobacteria bacterium
CGTAAAAACCTCCTGTGTTTCTGAGATTATGACAGATATGAGAAGCTACAATACTATCTACAACATATTACATTTCTTTGCCTGCCCACCGATTCTTTGCAAGGAAAATTGATAGGAAAGTAATCACCCCTGAAATCAGCAGGAACATAAGGGAGATACCATCTTTAGCCACTGCATATACATCAAAGTATTTTAGAGGTGTTAAATAAAACAGAGCCGGAATACACAAATATTCTGCCACAAAATAAATACAGTAAAATACTATTAAAGCGCCAAAGCCAAAAAGCATAGCCTGTTTGTAGGATTTGCAGAGACTGGATACCCAAAAACCAATCGAGTATAATATGATTTCCGTCAGAAAAAGCCCAACAGTTGTCAACAGAGCCGCATTCTTTTGATCCAGTCCACCCAGAGGAGCGATTGCAGTATAGTAATTACATACACCGCTGACAGCTGCAAGAATAAATAAATTACATACGTTGGCGGCAGCTTTTCCTATAACAATCTGATTTCTGCCTAAAGGTTTTGTGAATAGGTATTCTGCTGTTCCTTGCGTTTTTTCTTTTGCAATGCTTGAAATGCCCAGATAAATCGCATAGGAATAAGCGAGGATTGCCACCCAAAAATAAATACAGCCATACCAACCCAATGCAGTGTTAAGATCTTCACTAACACCAAACATCACCATCAAAATTCTTGGAAAGTCGTTTAGCATTTCTACCAGAATCGGTAAGCTGTCTTTTAAGGAAAGATACTCTATGTACGCAAAGACACAAAGAAGAATGATTATTCCAAGCCATATCAACAGTATTTTCCTTGTAAGTTTCAGTTCCTTTTTTATCAATGATATCATGTTGTTCCCCCCCTATACTGCTAATTTAATGTCTTTCTTCATCAGAATCTTACGAGACAGGAAGAAAAATACAGTGAGTAGAAGCACATACCACAGAAAATAATCCCATTCATAAAAAGAGTTCTCATGAATGTGAGCTGGATGAAAAAACGAAAATGGAGAGAGGTAACTTATTATTCTGCTTCCAATCGTTCTTGAAAAAGCTGTAATACAGTATCCCATAAACACAGCCAAAGATGCTGTCAGCAAAGGAGAACGATTGTTAGGATGCCAGCATCCTAACAATACTCCCATCCCTCCAAAAATCAAAGTAACAAGTGGGAAGGAGCCAGCCAACAGAATAAATTCTAACATAGAGAAGCCAGATTCATACACAATCATTGCTATAAAAGACGCAAGGATATATGCAGCACTCGTAATGCATGTGCCGACAAGTAGACAAAGCACCTTTCCTTTATAAATTTGAATACGCCCGCAGGGTTTTGTGAACAGGTATTCTGCTGTGTTTTCGGTACATTCTTTTGTAAACAGGGATAAGGCAAAGTGCATCCCGAAAATTCCGCCTGCCAAAGCAAAAAACGCATTAAGAAATCCATACATTCCCAGAGGTTCCAAGAGCAGTGCGAGAGAGATGCCGACAGTTTCAAAGAATCCACCCTCTGCAAAGTTTTTAGGCAGAAGCTCTGGCGTTTCAATCATGCTGTAATAGACAGGTATCATAGAGAAAATACAAACGGCAAGGGAAAGACCCCAAATCAGAATATATTTTCGACTACGTTTCCACTCATAATGAAATACAGTCATAGTGTCACCTCTCATTCGTAATAATGAAGAAAGATCTCTTCTAAAGACGGTTCTTCAATCAGAATATCAACCAAAGGTAGTTTATGTAGTTTTTCCATGATGGTCATAACATTGCCATTAAACATAAAAGAAATGGAATTTTGATTCTGTTCCAGGTTGGCAATTCCTGGGATGTCGAAGAACTGCGCAGGGACAGGCTCCTCGGTGGAAAGCGAAATCTTTTTATACCCGTTTTCACGCAATTCCTTCATGGACTGTATAGCAATGAGACGACCTTCTCTCAGAATACATACACGATCACATAGCTTCTGCACTTCGCTCAACACATGAGAGGAAAACAGAATGGTTGTTCCACGGCTGTTTTCTTCTCGAAGAATTTCATAGAATGTCTGTTGGACGAGTGGATCAAGGCCGCTGGTAGGCTCATCCAGAATCAGAAGTTTTGGAGAAGGTAGTAAAGCGGACACGATGCCAACTTTCTTTTTGTTGCCTAAAGACAAATCTCCGATTTTTCTGGACAAATCCAGATTCAGTCTCTCAGCCAGTTCTTCTATTCTGTCATGGCAGTTAACACCATACAGATCTGCAGTATATTGTAACTGCTCTTTCACTTTCAAATTATTATAATAGCAATTCTCGCTGGGAAGATATCCCACGTTCTTTGCGATTTCTGCAGCATGCTGCGTACAATCAAGGCCGAAAATCGTAGCATTGCCGCTTGTGGGTTTGAGCAAGCCCATCAAAGTGCGAATTGTTGTTGTTTTACCAGCACCATTAGGACCGATAAAACCAAAGATTTCGCCCGGCAGAACGGAATATGTGAGATTTTCAATACCTCTGTGCTTTCCATAACTTTTTGTCAGTCCATCTAACATTATCACCGCTTGTTTCATAATAAATATTCCTCCTTGTAGAAATGATATTTTAAGAGCGATCTTATAGGGCTGTTATTATTAAATTATTTATTACTTTACAGCTTTTTTCAAAACTGCACCGGCTTTGAACTTAGGAGCTTTTGATGCCGGGATTTTGATTTCTTTACCGGTAGCAGGATTGCGACCTTTACGAGCGGCACGTTTTGCTACTTCGAATGTACCGAAACCAGTAATTTGAACTGATTCACCTTTTTTCAAGGCTTTTGTAACAACGGCTACAACAGCGTTTACCAATTCATTTGCGGCGGCTTTAGAGGCTTTAGCTTCTTTAGCAACTGCTTCAACAAATTCAGTTTTATTCATGTTTAATTTTCCTTTCTTAATATTAAGATTACAGAGGTTCATGACACCTCCATTTAAGATTTGAGCCATTTTCCGAAGAAAAGTCAAACAAAATCTATTAATTTGCGCATAAATCATCATAGACTACATTGTTCCTATCAATTTGGCGGACAGTTTCCGGGGTGTCGTGCTCATAATCGGCATAGACCGGTTCGTATAAAAGGCAAAAATCACCGTTTATATTTGTTGTGCAACCGCTCAACGCGCTTAGGATCAGCCAGGCTATCCCGACTTTGTTTAGCTGTTTTGACATTTTCCACCGTTCCTTTCATTACTTTCACTTGTTCTTTTTCCTTACCGCGCCGGTAGCCCAGCAGATACAAAACCGCCACCGCTCCGGCAATTATCCAGTATTTACCTTTATTCCAAAGGTTTGTGATCTGATACCACATCTTGTTTTTCCCTTTCCTTTAACCCAATATCTCGTACGCCACTGACACCAAGTAAAATGCCCATGGCCGTTAATAAATACTCCCAGTCCACTACCGGCAGGCCCCATATGGGCGAGATCAGGCAGTTGTGCAGGAACCCGTAACACAGGATCCAGCCCAGGACCGGGATCCAAAGCCGCTTTTTCATGCCATTTGAATTCCTTTTAACAGAGTTTCATTAGAGTATGGTTGCTGGCCGTTTTCATGTCTGATGATCGCCTTAATAAAGACCATCAAAACACCATCTTCCGACAGATCTACCGGCGTATCGGGTGTAATCCCCAATTGCCAGGACACGTTGAAGGGGAACGCAAAGCACAATTTTTGAAAGATGCTAAGTTATTAATAAACACATCTATTCATGAAGCATTGCCGGTGTCTTTTTTAGAAGCAATGTCTTATGGTTGTGCTTTGGTTAGTAATAGAAATCCAGATAATTTAACATCAATGTTTGGTATTTGGACTGGTGATGTGCTTGGGGATGGACTCGATAAGATAGATTTGTATGTAAACGCTGTTCGGGACTTAATGTCAAAAGAATCAAAACGCAAAAAATCGGGTGTGTTGGCGCAAGAATATATTGAAAAGATTCATAATATTCCAAAATTTGTTAATGATATGCGAGATATTATTTATCAAGAGGTTAATAAATGAAAATTAAACAACTGTTTAAACACAAACAAAAACAGTCGGGGATAATTTCATATGAAGAATCACGTGAAAATGGAAAAAGAATTCGTGATAACTACGGTTTTAACATGGAATTGAATGGGCTGATGCTAGCACATACACTGAACAAAATAAAGGAATTGGAATTAAAGCGTTTAGTTCGTGAAGGGAAAAAAATTAGAGTCTGCTTTTTGATTGATACTGCTACTAGATTATCTGGTAATAGTGTGTATCATAACATGTTGAAAAACAAACTTTTTGAACCTTTTATGGTTTTATATCAAAGTTATGGTGATGATTTTTCAAAAAATCTTGCATTATATACAGAACATGTTCGTGATTTTAAAACATTGAGTGATGCGGGGTATTGCGTATTTGACGGTTATGATAAAAAGGGTAATTTTATTCCATTGGAGAAATTTGCACCAGATATAGTCTTTATTACAGCACCATATTTAGATTATCATGACACCTGTTTAACGAATATTTATTTAAATGTAAACTTTTTAACCTGCTATTTAACATATGGTATAAATTCTTCAAACAGTTATGCTTACCATTACAACAACAGGAGAATAAATTCTTGTTGGAAATATTTTGTAGAAACAAGAACGGATTATGAAGAATTGATTCGACATTCTATCCATTGTGGTACAAATGCTGTTTTAGCAGGATACCCAAAGTTAGATGCGTATGCAAAACCAATAAAACAGTGTAAAATCCCTAAAAAAATTGATAATGGTAAACCAATAGTGATTTATGCCCCACATCATTCTATAAAAAACACATGGGAACCTAGCAATATTGCAACATTCCATTTGTATTATAAAAACTTTTTGAAATTAGCACAAGACAATCCAAACATTAATTTTGTTTTTAAACCACATCCAAATTTGGTTTATGCGGTATCAGAAAAAGGGATTATGACGACATCAGAATATGAGAAATATATTTATGAATGGGATAATCTGCCAAATGGGCTTGTTTTACAAAATGGTGATTATATAGATTTATTTCGGCGTAGTGATTTAATGATAATGGATTGTGGTTCTTTTATTGGTGAATGGCTACCAACAGGAAAACCATGTATTTACTTAGTTAACCCAGAACGTAATCAAAGTACGTATATGGATGGTTTTTCGTTGTTGTGTCGTAAAATATTATCAAAATACTATTTGTGTCATAATTTTGCAGAAATCTCGAATGTTTTTAGTTTGATAATAAACAAACAGCAGGACCCGTTAAAAATAGAAAGACAAAAGTTAGCCGATGAGGTGTTTATTAATATCGGCCATGCTGGTAAATATATTGTAGAATATTTGGAAAACATACTGAAATGATAAAAATTTTGACTGTCGGTGTTTTTGACTATTTCCATTATGGGCATTTGCGTTTATTTTTGCAGGCTCGTGGTATGTCAGATGATACATATTTAATAGTTGCAGTACAAAATGACGAATTTATAAAAAAATATAAACCAGATACAAATATATTTTATTCAGTGGAAATCCGAAAGGAATTAATTTCTGCATTACGGTGTGTTGATGAAGTTATAGAGTATACAGATGTACAAGATATTGTAAGGAATGTTGATTTTGATATTTTTGCTGTTGGTGCAGACCAAAATCATATGGGATTTCAAATGGCTATACAATGGTGTAAAGAAAACAATAAAAGAGTTGTTCGTCTTCAGCGCACACCTGGAATAGCATCATCAAAAATAAAACAATATTTATAAACGATTATTCGTTAAAAATGTTCCAAGGATCTCCAATTGTTGCAGATATACAAGTACCTTAGAAAAATAAATTTAGTTGTCCATGGCTTGAAAAAACGTTGTTTATGTACGTTTTATTCAACATGTCTGCGTCAGTGTTGATATGTTGGACCATTTTGGCGTAATTGGCGATAAACTATATGATTTAAGCAGTTTATTTATTAACTATACCGATTTAACAGTAAACACGACTTTTTTTGATAAAAATGCTTCAAAACGGCTAAAAACTGCACTTTTTGGGCTGTTTTTGTGCGTTTTTTAGTTCGCGGACTCAAATTTTCACGCCATAATTTACTTAGGTTAAAGCATAAAACAACCTAAAAATAAAGGATATACAATGTTAAAAAATTATAAAAATTGGTTAATTCAGAAAGGTTATTCTACTACTACTCAGAATAACAAACCATCGACCGTTTATGATTATACGACTTCGTTGGTTAGAGTATGCAATTGGGAATCAAAAACAGTTGAACAATTGGCGGAATCTATTTCAACGATTTTACCACAATATACAATCGGCGAACATGCGGCCCGTGGACGTATGAAAAGTCGTGCTATCCGTTGCAGTATCGCCGCCTTTCATAAATTCTTGATTGAAACACAGGTGGCGTAATATGAATACAAAAAAGATTGCTGAATTAAACGATAAACTGCGTCAGAATCTTTTTAACTCTGGTAAAGATAAAGTGATTTTGACGCAGGGTGTTTCAAATTTACCGTTTGATGAACAGTTGCGAATCTTGATAAAGGTTAAACTGTTCAATAATTTCAATGAAGGTAATGACCCATATCAAGAACACGATTTCGGTATGATTGAACACAGCGAATTAAAATACTTCTTTAAAATTGACTATTACGCAGACGATTTAACATGTGGTTCTGATGACCCAAGTAATCCGGATATAACAACTAGGGTTTTAACGATAATGCGCGCAGACGAATATTAAACAAAAAGGATTTAATATGCCAAATTGCACATATTTCAAAATAGAAGCAAATGGAATTCTTTTACCAGAGATTTACTTTAACTATGACCAAGCAAAAGCTGCATTACGCAATCTAGAAAATAATAATGTTGCTTTAATTGGCCGAATTATCATGTATTAACAAAAGGTAAATCGATATGAAAAAGTATATTATAACCGACCCATGTTATCTGATTCAAAATGACGATTGGGATAAATGTTGTGAAATCTTTAATTCTGTTGCGTATAAAAAAGCGGAAGAAAATCGTGATTATGAAATGCAGCGTGAATTATTTGATAATGAAATCACTGCTGTATTGAGAAAATATAGTGGCGATTATAAAGCACAAGCCTGTTCAACTGGATATGGTGATTGGACTAATGAAATATGGGGTAAAAATATAATAAAACACGATTTCTTTGCTGATTCTGGTATGTGTTGTGTATGTGAATTGACAGATAGCATACAAAACCATATATCCAAAAATTCAAATGGCCGTAATGAATTCAATGGTATGGCGGTATTTGAAACAGATAAAGATATTGCGATTGAATTTGATACATCAGATTCAGATTGGACTGTTATACGGGTAAAAGATAAAAATACAGGTAATGTGTTAATAACTTCCAGCGAACCATATTCTGATGACGACGAATAAAATTAAACCCGCTGATTTGTTTCAACGGGTTAATTTTTGTGTTTAATCCATATTTG
Organism: Alphaproteobacteria bacterium; assembly: GCA_017524525.1. Taxonomy (GTDB): domain Bacteria; phylum Pseudomonadota; class Alphaproteobacteria; order Rs-D84; family Rs-D84; genus Enterousia. Next base: position 7,492 of record JAFXVM010000017.1, read on the forward strand.
ACGCGTGGGCCGCTCCTTTTCTTTCGGTTTATAGTTTATATCCTATTGGTATTTGGGGCGACTACGGTTTGTTTATGTGATTGTATGGTGTCATCAACAGTAATTGCAGCATTTCGTTCAGCAAATTGTTGTTTTAGTGCTAATTTGAAAGCTTCCATCTGTCTGCGTGTAGGCGTTGGACCTTCTTCTTGTTCAAAACGTTTTTGGCGTTCTTCTTTTTCTCTTTCACGAATTGCTTTCCACACTTCTTTTGAATGCTCTTGTCTTTCCTGCTGTTTGCGTTGATTAAAATCCCAGCGACTTTCAATCGTCATGCCATTCGGACAACCGTGTTGAATTTCTGACACTTTGTATTTTTCGAATGCTTCTAAGGTTTTTTCATCAGTTATCCCAAGATTATGCATGTATAATTTTGTCGCCAAGTCATTATATGAATCATCATAACCAATTAAGTTATCTTTAAAAGTATCCAACAAAAACGCCAAAGAAATTGTTTCGCAAACATCTTTGGTGAGACATTGTTCCAAAATATTGTTAACAGAATATATTGATTTTGTATCTATATTTCTATTTTTATCGCCCCGGTTAATTAAAATATCTATTTTTTTTAATAATTCATGATACAGCATTGTACCTTTGGCTTGTGTATCAGCAGAAACAAAAACAGGATGCGTTTCTGGTTCAAGACATTTCATCCATGAATAATCAATTGGTTTATATTCTGCTTTTGTTTTCTCTGGGATTGGATTAACGTCAAAAAACGGTGCCAAGCTGTTGTAAAGTTCGTTCCGTGTGATTTTGACATTTTTTTCGTCATTGGTATTAATTTTATGAAACATATCCATAATTTTTATGTAATTTGCACCAGTTGCACGGTAATTTATTGTGGTACAACTTGCATATTCAACTCGTTCAAGCAAGTCTTTTTCCGACAAATATTTTAAAGCCGTTCGAATTGCTTCTTGTCGTTCCGATGTGATTATTTGCTTTGAAAAAGCATTTTTAACACAATTATATATATCGTGGGGAGCAAATGTAATTTGTGCTGTCAATGTTCGTTCATCGGTTTCATTTACAAAACCAAATTTGTCAGTCATATATTTGATGATATTTGACAAAGCCAATGAATTTACGCGACTCCCGTTGTATATGGATACAATATTGTACAAATCATAATAATGTTTGAAATCGGGTAACGAATTCATGATATCTGTGATTATGATTTTTAGTGTTCCTTCACCCAAAGGGCGCCCGTTTAATCTGTCGCCAAATTTAATAATCGATATACGACGTTGCATTAAACTGATTTGATCGTTCGATGTAAAAATATTATTAGTATTGACATGATAATTATATTGTTTTTTGTTTTTTGGGTTAAGTTCCACATCTTTACCATTTATAATATTGAATAATAATTCACGATCAACATCTGTTGGTTTGACTTCGTCAAAATAATTCAAGTGGCTTTTCCAAACCTGTTCTTCGTGGCCAGATTCTAAAAGTTTACCTGATTGTGCTTTAAATACTGTACCATATTGCGATTCCACATCACAAATTGCTTTTGCTGTAGCAGATTTACCGTTTCGTGCGACACCATTGAAGAAAACACAGGTTTTTTCGTCTTCCAAAATTTCATTATCTCGAGAATATTTAAGTTGCATCAAAAAACAAACCAGCGCAAGATAACTGTTTTTATCAACGATATTTAACCGATATAGATTATCCACCAAAACATCAATGTTTGGAACAGAATCTACTTTGGATTGTGCTATATTTGCTTTGATTTCACTCTGTCTTAAGGTGATTTTACACAAATCTGCTTTTGTGGTAATCCGTTCAATTGTCTGTTTTTGACACTCTATCAGACGAGCAATCCGTTCTGTTACATCGTGTTCACCATCTTCATCCACAATAGTAACAGGATTGTCTTTAAATGCATCTATTACCACATCATATGCGGTGGCTTGATTAAATTCGATATTATTCTTTGCGCAATAGTCAGCAATTTTACCTTCCATTGCATTGGTTAACACCACTTTTTTATAAGACATTTTCTAAGTTTCCTTTATATATTAGCAATCCCCAGAAGCTTCGGAAGCCGTTTGGGGGCAAACTTCTGGGGATTCATTGTTGAAACCTATAAAAGTCCTATCCAAACCATTTCCGCACCATTTAATCATCGCTTTTTTTCAACAATGCCCGACTAAACGGTATAAAATTTTATCCTATCTGTATCTTGCTTTTTTTGTTAATACGCTGGGACAGGCTTTCATACTGTCTTAATATATAGAACTGTTAAAAATTGAAAAACTGTCCCAACTTTTATTATTTTTTATGGTTTTATTACCATTGTTTAAAAACCAACCCAAGTGTTTGAATCAACATTTAATCGTTGTCTGGTTTCTAGCCGTAATTTTCCCACGTGTTTAATAGCAATAAGCTTCTCGGGAAAACGCAAACAATGATCGAGAAATATAACCTGTTTTGACACGCCGATTTCAGCCAAAACATCATCCCGTTTAATCGACAAAAAGTATTCAGTCAGCGCTTCTTGACATAGATTTTGATAAAAATCCAACTTATTCAAAGCGTGCAAGGCATTTTTTTCCAAGACAGAAATTTCGTCGTCAGTATCTGGATTACATTTTCCAAAATGAAATAAATTATCAGCTTTTTCCAAACTAAATTTTGTTGGAAGCGAGTATTCATGGGTTCGCCTAAATTGATAGTAAATTTCAACCAATTTGCGCCTTGCTTCTTTATCCATAGTGAACATATTCACATTGTCAAATAAATAGAAGCCTGTTGTTGGTAATCGTTCATTCCGCCAATTATCTAGGAAATGTAGTTGTGTTTCTTTTTCAATTTTGTCTCTAAGCACATTTTTCTTGATATCAACCACGCTTGCTATATTACAGTGTGTAGCTAAATTACTACCCTGTTCGACTGTTCTTTGGTTTAAACTTTCGGCATACAAATCCCGAAAATTATAATTGTTATATAATCTCGCCATCGTTTTTTACCTTTTGTTTCTGTTAAATAAAAACAACAAACAAACCGAAACATCAAACAATATCATTTTTAATATCATTTTCTTCGTCAATTCGTTCGCCATTTGGTCGCAAGTATAACCATAAATTTTACAATGTCAAGCAAAATGACAAATAAAAGAACAAATAAATTAACCAATAAAACAACAAATAAATTGATTTTATGGTTGACAATGTTCAAAACAAGTGATAAAATGACAGCAACACAATGGAGATTAATATGAACAATAAAGAAATTGATTCCAGTTCAATGTTTTATTTATCAGAAGAAGACAGAAAACGTCTTAAACTGAACAACAAACTTAGCGTAGATGAAAATATTGAATATATATTTACTATGGCGAAAATCCAAGAAGGAAAATCAGAACTAACCTTGGAAGAAATAACAATCGCTTATTATAAATTAATTACCAAACCAGAAGAAGAAGCAAATCCAGGTAAAAATATCCACATAAAAACCAAAAAGGATATTGCACAAAAACTTTTTATGATGCGTCAAGAAACAGACGATCACAAACCACGTATTGAATTATGTTCACGAGGTAAGTATCGTTTAAAACAATCTGATTAAATTAACCCATGAACAATTAAGATAGTTGGTTGTTATTTTAGTTCCGTGGATTAAAACGACACAGATTCCACGGTTTTTTTACTTTGGTATTTTTTATTAATATTTATAAGTTGTTATTATTTTTACTATTTAAAAAGATAACAATATATAATAAAAACAAGGACTTATACGGTTTTTTGACTTAGGTTTTTGGTAGGA
>JAFXVM010000018.1 GCA_017524525.1 Alphaproteobacteria bacterium
AGGACTCGCTCGGCAATTCTTGCCTGTGCGGCATTCCTGACGATTTCACCGCGTTAACTCTTGTGAAATCTACTCATTGTCGAACTCCTTCGTTCTCGTCTCTAACCGCCACAGAAAAAATTAAAACCGGCAAATGCCGGTTTGAATTTTTGGTGGACGTTAAGGACTCGCTCGGCAATTCTTGCCTGTGCGGCATTCCTGACGATTTCACCGCGTTAACTCTTGTGAAATCTACTCATTGTCGAACTCCTTCGTTCTCGTCTCTAACCGCCACAGAAAAAATTAAAACCGGCAAATACCGGTTTGAATTTTTGGTGGACGTTAAGAGACTCGAACTCCTGACCCTCTCGGTGTAAACGAGATGCTCTAGCCAACTGAGCTAAACGTCCAAAGCGATACCTATATTACCTTAAATTTTCAAATTGTCCAGTATTTTTTATTCTTCACCAAGGTCGCCAGTAATTGCAGACATTGTTTTATCTATCAATACATCCGCTTTGGTTTTTGCATCTTTGTATGCGTCCATAACTATTTGCGACACCTTTTCAGCGCCCAAAGCCAATGTTTCTGGTTTAATCACAACAGACAAAACATCATACTTACCAGTCATAGAAACAACGACTGCGCCGTTTTCAGCAATTCCTTTGACTGTCATATTTGCCAAAGCATCTTGGGCGGATGATATTTTACTTTGTAAATCTTGGGCTTGTGCCATTAATGATTCCATGTCCATATTAAAAATCCTTTGATTTCTTTGATAAAAAATGTCGGGCGAACAAAATCACCCGACAATGTTTTTATTTTTTGATTTCTTTACCTGTTTTTTGGTCGATGCCAACCATAGACAAACGTGTTTTACCGCGTTTATCTGTCCCCAGATATCTTACAAATACTTTATCACCGATGTTAAGTTTTGCATCTTCGATTTTTGCTAATCTTTCACCTGTGATTTCAGAAATATGAACCATAGATTCAAAATTTTTCAAAATCTTTACAAACAGACCAAAATCTTTGACACCACTGACTTCGCCTTCATAGATTTCACCAACTTCTGGTTCTGCAACAATTTCTTTGATGCGTTTGATTGCTTCTTCGGCATCATCCTTGTCCGCAGCCATAATTTTTACAGTACCATCGTCTTCTAATTCAATCTGTGTGTTTGTTTCACGTGTCAAGGCTTGGATTACTGCACCACCTTTGCCAATAACATCACGAACTTTGTCCGGATTGATTTTCATTGTGTAAGACTGAGGCGCAAATTCAGACAATTGTTTGCGTGGTGCTTTGATAGCCTTTTCAATTTTGCCTAAAATGTGCATACGGCCATCTTTTGCCTGAGCCAACGCATGTTCCATAATTTCAAAAGTGATAGATGTGATTTTGATATCCATCTGCAAAGCTGTGATACCTTTGTTTGTACCAGTCACTTTGAAATCCATATCGCCAAGATGGTCTTCATCACCCAAAATATCAGTCAAAATTGCGTAATCATCACCTTCTTTGATTAAGCCCATAGCGATACCTGCAACAGGTCTTTTCATTGGAACACCACCGTCCATCATCGCCAATGTTGCACCACATGTTGTCGCCATAGACGAAGAACCATTAGATTCCAAAATATCACTGCATACGCGAATTACATAATCAAATTCTTCACGAGTTGGAACCATTGGATGAACTGCACGCCATGCCAAATTACCATGACCAAGTTCACGACGACCTGGGGCTTTTAAGCCTTTGGCTTCGCCAACAGAATAACCTGGGAAATTGTAATTCAAGATAAAGTCGCGTTCGCTGTCGCCGTCCAAAGATTCAATTGGCAAAGCATCTTTGCCACCACCAAGTGTCAATGACACTAAAGCCTGAGTTTCACCGCGTGTAAATAACGCAGAACCGTGTGCGCGTGGCAATACACCTAATTCAATTTCAATTGGACGAACTGTCTTGGTATCACGACCGTCAATACGTGGTTTACCAGCCAAGATATTTCCACGCATAATACGTGCTGTGATGTTTTCAACAATTTCATCAGCCCATGATTCCAGTGTGGAAGTTGCTGTGGTTGTATCTGGGAATAATTCAACAATACGTGCTTTGGCCTGGGCATGAATATCTGCCAACGTATCAAGACGAACCAATTTTTCTTTGATTAACAAAGCCTTTTCGATATCGCCAGCAAATTGTTCAAAATCTTTCTGCATAGCAACATATTCGTCTGTGTTTTCAGGAATCGCCCAAGGTTCTTTACCAGCCTTTTCGACAAATTCATTAATCGCTTTGATAACAGTTTGTTGTGCGTCAAAACCGAATTTCACAGCACCCAAAGTTGTTTTTTCATCCAATTCGCCGATTTCAGATTCTACCATCAAAACACCGTCTTTGGTTGCAGCAACAACCAAATCCATCTGGGAATCTTCGACTTCTTTTTTTGATGGATTCAAAACATATTGACCGTTCATATACCCCACACGCGCAGCACCAATTGGTCCTTGGAAAGGAACACCAGAAATTGCCAACGCAGCACTGGACGCAATCATCGCCAAAATATCAGGCTGATTTTTCTTGTCATAAGAAAATACCTGGGCAATTATTTGAACTTTGTTTTTGAAAGTTTCTGGAAACAATGGTCGAATTGGTCTGTCGATAAGGCGCGCAGTCAAAGTTTCGCTGACACTAGATTTACCTTCGCGTCTGTCGCGTGAACCAGGAATACGACCACTGGATGCATATTTTTCTTGATAATCCACAGTCAAAGGAAAGAAATCTTGACCTTCAACTGCTGTCTTTTCAGCACACACAGTTGCTAAAACCATTGTGCCACCCATAGTTGCCATTACCGCCCCAGTTGCTTGCTTTGCATAACGACCCGTTTCTAATCTAATTGTTTCATCACCATATTGAAATTCAACAGCGACAGGATTGTTCAAAACACGTTCTTCGTTTTTATTTTTCTTTAAAAAAAACATATTTTTCTCCGTTTGTTAAAAATGTTAATGTTTCATGCGAAGAAAAATTATTCATTTTTGCACTCTTAACCAAAATGCAAGAAAGAACAATTTCTTCTTCGCGACCTCTGGGTTAAGATTATAAAAGATATTTATTTATTTGCAACAAAAAAGCCAGCAAAAATTATAATCCCATTTTGTTTTTCATTTCGATTAAAACAGGTGTAGAAACGCCGATTTTTTCTGCGCGTTTAATCAATCCACGAAGTGCAAAAACACCCTCTACTGTGCCCGCATATTGTTCGCCACGCGCAATTGATTCACCCGCTGAAAAATTACGACTGGTCGGTGATGTCGCAGACAAAAACAAATCGCCTACACCACAAAGCCCCAAAAATGTTCCGCACTCTGCCCCCATTTTAACGGCTATATCTACTATTTCATCCCAAGCACGTGTAAACACTAATGCGCGTTCGTTTTCACCACTTGCTTTGATTGTTAAAAATCCAGAAATTAAAGATACTGCGTTTTTACCAACGCCACAAAATTGTGTTCCAATTATATCTTCACAATCTTGTAAATAAAGCGATGAAAGTGCAATATGCCCCCCTGCCCTGACCCGTTCGTTACCAGCCAAAGTCGATCCTGTTGGAATACCTGTTGCAACTTCGCGGGCAAATTGAGGTCCAGACAAAACACCAATGTCTTTGCATTCTGGAATTTCTTCGTTCAAAATTTCAGACATAAATTGACCGGTTTCGCCTTCCATTCCTTTGGTACAAATTAAAATCGGTTGATTGTTGAAAACCGCGCGCATTTTGCGAACCGTTTCACGAAAGAAAGCCGATGGTGTTACAATCAACCAATATTCACAAGACGATAAATCTGCCATATTTGATGTTCTGGTGACTGCTTCTGGTTTTGGCAAATCAAGCAATCCATCAAAAATACCATTGTATCCCCAATGAATAACTTCATTACCTGATTTCGCGCATGTATAAGCCAAGGCTGTGCCCCACGCACCAGCACCAAAAACACCTATTTTCATTGTAATTTCCTTATTTTCTTTTCTATGAACGGGACAACTATGAACGCATCATCGGATAAATCTATCGCCTGTTTATACGCTCGTAACGCTTTTTCTTTGTCGTTATTTTCCATGTATAAATCACCCAAATGTTCATAAACCACTGATACATTAGTTCCGCTTGCAACTATGCGCTCTATGATGTCCAGCGCATTATTTATTCCTTCTTTCTTTGCCACAATCTGCGCCAGCAAATCCCACGCCAGAACATCTGAAACATCATGTTTAATCAAAGTCATAGCATAATCATAAGCCTTGTCTAAATTCTTGTTTTGCATGTACCATGTGCGTGCCTGCAAAAGCAATACATCAGAAGATAATTTTGGATCTATATCTTCAATAGCATTCAAATCTTTTTGTGTGCGCGCTGCGTCGTTAAAAAGCAGATAAATGTATGCGCGCTGTTTCAAGAAATAAACCCTGCCATTATCTGGTAAATTTTTATGCCGCAACGAACGATTTATCAATCTTATTGCCCCAGCCTTGTCAGCCTTTATAACACTGTCGCGAACAGCAATTTGCTGTGCAGGAACAAATAATGGATTATCGTATGCAATTTTTCGTATCGTTTTAGCATCATTTTCTTTTTCAGCAATTCTCAATTGACCAAATAAATAAAATGGGCTGGCTTTGCGAATAGAATTAAAACAAGTTTTGTAATCGCCAGAATTGTACGAATAATATTGACCCAGATAATAATTTATCACATCCATATTCGCATCATTTGCAACAGTTTGCGCAAATCGCAAAAATAACAATGATAAATCTGTATAAATCATCACTTGGGTATGAGAAACAGTTTGAATTATACTGAATATCAAATTGTTTTTATACCCTTCGAAATTAGACCAATCTGGGATTTCTGGATAATTTAAAACATGTGCCCCGCCCGGCTTTGCCATAAAATCTTCGCGCAAAATTTCCATATCTTCAACCATGCCATTTTTTTGGTAAAACGACATCAAATAAAGATAATCATTTATATTCATAAAATCAGGATGAACCTTGGCAAATTCTTTGGCAGCCGTTTCTACATCGTTATTCAATACTGCAATTTGCCCCAACACAAAAGCCTTCCAATAATCATTAGTCTTTACAGAATTAACAAATTTTTTTGTTTCTGTGATTCTGTCCTGTTTTAATGCGGAAAATATACGAAGTGGCGCAGATAACAAAGATTCATCTTTTTTATGTCTTTCATAAACACTTTTCCAATCATCTTGCTGAATCAAGAAAGCATCATAAATCAATGTATCCACAAAATCTTTGGAATTTTTTAGATTTTTAGCATCTTCTGGCATTTTTCCACTAAAAAAACTCGACACATTCTTTGATTGCTTAATAGAATCATTGTCTGTTTTAATAGATTCCATCATTTTATACGCGTTATCAAAATCATTGACGTAAAGCGCATGCTGAGCCGCAAGAAACGCACCAAAATCATTTTGTTCAATAATATCACCCTGCCCCTGACTTACGGGACGAATTTCAAATATCTTTTGCCCCATAATACAAAGGCAAAAAATAACAAGCACAAATAAAAATGCACCCTTAAAAAAACTTTTTCTATCTTTCATGACAAAATATGCTAGAATAAATTTTATGAAAATAGAAGAAAAATTTATTAAATACGAAAAATTGCTCAAAGAATGGTCAACAAAAATGAATCTTGTTGCCCCCAGCACTTTGAACGATATCCAAACACGCCACATCAAAGACAGCGCACAATTGGCTAAATTTATTCCAAAAGGTGTAAATATTATTGATTTGGGCAGCGGCGCCGGTTTTCCAGGGGTTGTTTTGGCAATATTGGGTTGGAATGTCACTTGTATCGAATCGATTGGAAAAAAGACAAGATTTTTATCTGCATTAAAACAAGAACTCGATTTACCAAATCTTACAATAGTTAATGACAGAATCGAAAATTTTTTATCGAAAATACCGGCAAAGGCCGGGAATTTTGTATTCACCGCACGTGCCTTTGCACCATTGATAAAAATTTTTGATTATACCGGCAAAAACCGCACTAAAAATTGCCGGCTTTTTCTATTAAAAGGCCGGGAAATTGAAAGCGAAATTTTAACAGCAAAATCTAAGTATAAATTTGACTATGAATTACATAAATCTGAAACCGGAGACGGCTTTATTATATGCATAAACAACCTGAAATAATGCATTATTTCATATGAAATAAAATATAACATATTGTTTTTACGCAATTTTAATATTTATATTGACTATTTTTCAACTATTTAATATGCTGTTTTTATCGAAAAAGGAAAGCGGAAAAATGGTTAAAGTTATTTCATTTGCAAATCAAAAGGGTGGGGTGGGCAAAACCACAACTGCTGTTAATATTGCTGCATCACTTGCCGCAATAAAAAAACGCGTTTTATTAATTGATATGGATTCCCAAGGAAACGCTGGCACAGGTTTGGGGTTTGTGCGTGCCGCACACAAACAAAGCGTATACGGCGTATTAATGGGGACCGCGGGGATTGCTGAAAACATTTTAACAACGGCAATACCAAATATGCATTTGTTGCCTGCATCTGCTAAATTGGCTGGGGCTGAATTAGATATGCTAGATTTAGAAGCCAGAGAATATCGTTTAAAAGATGCTTTGCGTTCTGTGCAAAATAATTATGATTATATACTTATAGATTGCCCACCAAATTTAGGTATGTTAACTATAAATGCGTTAAGTGCATCTAATTATGTTGTTATACCGCTGCAATGCGAATTTTTTGCTTTGGAAGGCGTTCAACAATTGCTTTCTACAATCAAAGCAATCCAAGAAAAATGGAATCCTGACTTGGATATTTTGGGAATGGTTTTGACAATGTACGATAAAAAGTTGGGACTTACACGCGCAGTTGAAGAAGATGTTCGCAATACTTTTGGCGACAAAGTTTTCAAAACTGTTGTCCCGCGTAATGTTCGTGTTTCAGAAGCGCCAAGCTACGGAAAACCGGCATTATTTTACGATTTTAAATCGCCAGGCGCCCAGGCTTATTTGCGTGTTGCAACCGAAATCGTTAATGCATTAGAGAAAAGGAATTAATTATGGCATCAAAATTTTTAGGCAAATCTTTGGCACAATTAAATGAAGAAATGGGGCAAATCCCGGATATTTCTGTGTTAACCGGGGGTGAACGAGTGGTTGTTAAACCAATTCCTTTGGTTCAAATAAGCCCTAATCCAGACCAGCCAAGAAAAACTTTTAACGAAAAAGAATTAAAAGATTTGCTTGAATCTGTCAAAGAACGAGGTGTTTTACAGCCAATTATTTTACGCACTGTTCAAAACAAACCTTATCTTTATGAAATTGTTGCTGGGGAACGCAGATTTCGTGCTGCAAAAATGGCGAATTTAAGCGAAATTCCGGCATTGGTTAAAACTTTGGATGATAAAAATGCAGCAGAAATTTCGTTAATTGAAAATGTTCAACGCGAAAACCTTAACCCCGTCGAAGAAGCCGAAGGTTATCAAAACTTGATGCAAAAATACGGTTATGAATTAGAAGAAGTTTCAAAATTAATTGGTAAATCAGAAAGTTATATAAGAAATTTAATGCGAATTAACGCATTACCCGATTCGGTTAAACAATTAATTAAAGAAGGTAAAATATCTGCTTCACACGCGCGCACAATCGCTGTTTCAGATAATCCAGAACAATTGGCACACGATATTGTGAACAATAAATTATCTGTCGCTGAAACGCAAAAACAAGTAAAGAAAGCAGGGCGTTCAACCAAAAGCCGCAATTTCACACAAAACACCTTGGACGGCGCATATGTAGAAAAAATCGAAAACAAAATCGCTAAACATTTGGGCACAGATGTAAAATTGCGCGAAAAACGCGGCGGAGCAGGGCAATTTATCATATCGTTTTCCAACCGTATTCAAATGGAAGATTTAATTAATAAATTATCTAAATAAAAATACAAAAAAAAACACCGGCGATTGCCGGTATTTTTTAAATAACAAAGTTATATTATTTAACTGTTGTTGTTGCGTTACGGTTGAATTTCCAAACGTCTTCACCAGTACCTTTGACCAATGGACGTTCTTTACCGTAAGAGATTGTAGAGATACGAGATGCATCTATACCATCGTTAACCAATACGCGTTTGGCAGCGTTTGCACGACGTGCACCCAAAGCCAAGTTGTATTCTGTGGAACCACGTTCGTCGCAATTACCAGCAATTTGGATTTTTGTGTCTTCGTGGTTTTTCATATACAAAGATTGTCCCAACAAGTTGTTTTCTGCTTCGTCAGAAATTTCTGCTGAATTAAAAGCAAAGAAAACGCGTTGATTGTTCAAATCTGTTGGTTCAACGATACTGGAACCGCCACAAGCGGCCAACATTCCAGCAACACCAGCTATTAAAGCAAAGTTTACTATTTTCATGAAAATACTCCCTTGAGTTTTTGTTGCTCAGGTTATATTCTATAACAGGAATTATTAAAAATCAAGGAATAAAACATGAAAAATCATATTTTACAAGATTTAAATTTGGCTGGCGTAAAATGGGAACTTACCGAAGAACCCGCAAAAACAGCCGTAAAAAAGGCACCTGTGCAGCAAAATTTCCCATCTTCACAGCCTTGTCAAAATCAACCTGTTATTATTCCTGCGGCAGCACCAGTGACTTTGGATACGGTAAAATCTATGGTGACAAGACCAAGTGATACCGATTCGTTAGTTCGTATGATTTGTGAATTTAACCATCCTTTGCGGGGTGGGGCAACTAATCCTGTAAGACCAAATATTGCATCAAAACCAAATGGTTTATTGATTATAACTGATTTACCAAGTGCAGACGACGATTTATCTGGAAATATTTTATCTGGAAACGCCGGGGAAATGACAGATAAAATGTTAAACGCCATAGAAATGTCGCGCGAAAATGTTTCAATTGTTCCGCTGTTATTCTGGCGCACACCTGGGGGGCGAACACCTTTGCGCGAAGAATTAGATTTATCGCGTCCTTTTGTTGATAAATTAATAGAAATGCTTAATCCACGTGTGATTATTACTTTCGGCACTTTGGCAACCACAGAAATTGCAAAAACAAACTTAAACGATTCTCATGGCGATGAAATCCAAGATGAAAAAGGTTGTATCATTGTGCCACTTTATCACCCAAATTATTTAATCTTGAAACCCAGTGCAAAAAAAGATGTTTGGGTTGCTTTGCAAAATATTCAAAAATTGTTGAAAACCGCTTAAAAATATTTAATAATTTGCTTGTATCTATTAAAGGAGCATTACGATTAAGAACAATTCGAATAATAACAAGGCTCGCGATATGGGGCCACGTGTAAATGAAAAAATATTTGCCAAAACTGTGCAAGTAATCAGCGGAGATGGACAAAATTTGGGCGTTATGAATACTGGTGACGCTTTGAATATGGCTTATGACAAAGAGCTTGATTTGGTTGAAATAAACGCAAATGCAACGCCTGTATTGGTCAAAATGATGGATTACGGCAAATACAAGTACGAACAAAAAAAGCGCGCAAATGAGGCACGCAAAAAACAAAAAACAATCGAATTACGCGAAGTTTGGGTCACGCCTGTTATCGAAGAAAATGATTTCAATGTAAAGATGAAAAAAGTTTTCGAATTTTTAGGCGAAGGCAACAAAGTTAAAATTGCTGTGATGACTCATGGTGACAAAAGGGTGTTGGCACGCAGTCGTGATGCAGTTCCACAATTATTTGAACGCATTATTACATTAATTGGCGACAAAGGAACGGTCGAATCTAGATCTAAACCAGACGACAGAACCAAATCAATCATAATTGCACCTGCGAAATAAATTTCCGCCCATTTGGGCGGTTTTTTAATATGTTTATTTGTTGCAAAATTTGATTTTTTGCGCTATCTTTGCCACATTGAAGCAAAAGGATATTATAACGATGGATACAAATAAACTTTCATTTGAAGATGCTTATAAACAATTAACTGAATTGGTAAAAAAAATGGAAAGTGGCGAAATGCCTTTGGCTGATTCTGTCGCCGCGTATGAAGAAGGTATAAAATTGAAAGCCTATTGTGAACAGTTGTTAAAAGAAGCAGAATTAAAAATTGAAACACTGAAAGTCACAAATTCTGGTGAATAAAATGGCAGAAAAAAATAAACTTTCACCAGTTATGCAACAGTATGTTGATATGAAATCTGAAAATCCAGATGCGTTGCTGCTTTTTAGACTTGGTGATTTTTACGAAGCCTTTTTTGAAGATGCAAAAACAGTAAGCGCAACACTGTCGCTGGTTTTAACGCATCGCGGCACAGATGGTTTTGGTGCAGATGTTCCTATGTGTGGGATTCCGTGGCATGCAGCAGATAATTATTTTGGCAGACTGGTAAAATCTGGTTTCAAAGTTGCTTTGGTTGAACAGATGGAAACACCACAACAAGCAAAACAACGCGGACACAAATTTATTGAAAGAAAAGTTGTTCGGGTATTAACGCCTGGAACATTAACTGATGAAAATTTATTAACACCAGCTAAGTCTAATTTTTTAATTTCTATTGTTCCAATTGGTGAATCTGTGTTTGATATCGCGGGTTGTGATATTTCTACGGGTGAATTTTTTATCGGGCAAACTGATTGTATCGCAGATGATATGATTCGAATAAATCCTGCGGAAATTATTTATCCTGAAAAAGACGCAGAAAAACAAATCATAAAAAATTTACGCGAAATATATAAAACTACACCAGTATATGAGAAATTGTATTTACGTTCCGATATTAATGTGATTGTATCGCATGTATTCGGCGGAAATGTTCAATCAGACAATCGTGATAATGTGAGCGCGATAACTTTACTAGCAGGTTATTTATTCAACACTCAGCGGGGCGCGAATATATCTTTTCGTGCGCCTTATGCTTTTAAATCGGGGCGCCAGTTAATAATTGATTCGTCCACTTGGAAAAGTTTAGAGATAGATGCGCCAATAAACGATGGTGGAACATGTTTATTAGATGTAATAGACAACACAAAGACGGCATCTGGTGCACGTAAATTACGTTCTTATTTACGCACATTACCAGGAGACAGGGATGTTATTTTATCACGTCAAACGCATATTGGACATTTGCTAACTAATCATTCTTTGATGGCGGAAATAGACGCTGTGTTAACGTGTATTCCAGATGTAAATCGTGCTTTGTCGCGTTTATTAGCGGGACGTGGAACACCACGCGATTTGCGTAATGTGACTGAATTTTTATTGACATTGGATACAATAAAAAATGTCGGCAGAAAATTAGACGATGGATTGTCTTCTAAATTTATTGGAATAAATACTCATGATGCGTTGGCGAACAAATTGCAACGCGCGCTTAACGATGAATTGCCTACGTTTTTCAGGGATGGCAATGTAATTCGTTCTGGGTTTGATATATCACTTGACAACATGCGAAAACTTTCAAACGGCGGAATTGAAACAATCGCAGGACTACAGGCAGAATACATTAATCAAACAAATGTAAGTAATTTAAAAATTAAATATAACAATATTCTTGGTTATTTCATAGAAGTCCCATCCACCAAGGCTGACGCATTAATGGCAAAAGATTCTGGTTTTATACATCGTCAAACCATGGCTGGAAATATGCGCTTTACAACATCTAAATTAATCGATTTAGATAATGATATTCGCAGTGCTTCTGAAAAAGCAACCGCAATTGAAAACGAAATCATAGATAAACTTATCGAAGATATTCGTGAAATATCAAACGATTTAATGAATACGGCAGATTTAGTCGCAGACGTCGATGTTTGGTTGTCTTTGGCACGGTGTGCAGATTTATATTCTTGGGTTCGTCCACAGATAACTGAAACATGTGAATTTGATATTGTTGGCGGACGTCATCCTGTGATTGAATATGTGTTGCGCCACAATGGTGATAATTTTGTTAAAAATGATTGCAATTTGAATGAACACCCAATTGCTCTTTTGACTGGTCCAAATATGGCGGGTAAATCTACTTATTTGCGTCAAAATGCAATATTGGTTGTTCTTTCTCATCTGGGGTCTTTTGTCCCGGCAATCAGTGCGACAATCGGTATTTGCGACCAATTATTCAGTCGCGTTGGTGCATCCGATAATTTAGCAGCAGGACAATCTACATTTATGGTGGAAATGGTTGAAACTGCAAATATATTAAATCGCGCGACAAAACAATCTTTCATTATATTTGACGAAATAGGGCGTGGAACATCTACTTTTGACGGTATGGCGATTGCCCAGGCAGTACTTGAATATTTAAATACTTTGTGTCCACGCACTTTGTTTGCGACACATTATCACGAATTAACAGAATTAGTCGGTGACGACAAATTAAGTAATGTGTCTTGTTTAACTATTGATGTTCGTGAACATAATAATGACATAGTATTTTTACATAAAATTATTGCGGGGGTCGCTAATCGTTCATACGGTATAGCGGTGGCAAAAATGGCTGGTATGCCAGCAAGCATAGTAGAACGTGCTGAAAATGTTTTATTAAATTTGGAAAACGGACGCGAAGAAAAAATAGAAACAGTTCAAAAGCCTGAAAAGCCTTCGATAAAACCTGTGGTCAAAGAAGAAAAAAATAATAAATCACAATTATCATTATTTGGATAAAAGATGGACGGCATAGTTATTTTAGACAAAGAATCTGGTGTATACAGCAGAAAAGCCGGGGCGCGCGTGGCGCGCATGTTCGGCGAAAAAAAATTTGGGCACATTGGAACTTTGGACCCGATGGCAACCGGGGTGTTGTTAATTGCATTGGGGCGCGCTACAAAAATGATACCTTTTATTGAAGAACACAAGGAAAACAAAAAAGAATATTTATTTGGGTTGCGCTTTGGTATTGAAACAGACACGCTTGATATTACGGGGACGTCAATAAAAACAGATGATAAAATTCCAAATGAAAGCGAAATTGTGAATACATGTGAAAAAATAAGCAAAACAGTCGAACAAATTCCACCAAAATTTTCTGCAGTACATGTGAATGGCTCACGCGCATACGAATTAGCACGCAAAGGTAAAGATGTCGAAATGAAACCACGCCCAATTACTATTTATGAATTAGAATATTTGGGAAAAAAGGGTGATGAATATAATTTTCGTGTCCTTTGTTCACGTGGGACTTATGTGCGCTCACTCGTTCGCGATATTGCAAATTTATGTGGTGCAATTGCAACAACAACATATATACGACGAACACTGACCAATGGCTTTGAAATAAAAAACGCCGTAAAACTTGATTTTTTAGAAAATCTGGTTAATAATGACAAAGCGCCAGACAAATATTTGTTGGCACCTGATTGTGCACTGGGGGACATTCCGGTAATCAATTTGGGCGATAAAGATACCGAATTATATAAAAACGGTGGATTTATCAAAACTGATGAAAAGGGCGGTTTTGTGCGGATTTATCACGATAAAGAATTTATTGGGATGGGACGCATAGAAAACGGTTTAATTCATCCAAAACGAACACTTTAAACAAAGGAATGAACAATGTCCGTAACAAAACAAAAGAAAAGCGAATTAATCGCTGCATTCAAAACCAGCGAAAAAGATAATGGTGGTTCTGCTGCATCCCAAGTGGCTGTTTTGACAGAACGCATTCGCAATTTAACAGAACACATGAAAAACAACCACAAAGATGAACATTCTAAACGTGGATTGTTGTTGATGGTTAACCGCCGCAAAAAATTGTTGGCTTACATCAAAAAGAACAGTGTTGCTGAATACGAAGAACTGATTAAAAAATTGGGTCTGCGTAAATAATAAAAAGCCAGTTTTTACTGGCTTTTATTTTTTTGCTTATGTTCACCGAGCCTGAAACTTCTATTATTGTTCAACATTATCCCCAAACAACGCGGCACGTAAACCGAGATAGCCATTAGTGGCACTGGCGCAGTTACGCGCACAATAGGCTTCACAACTGGTATTCGTTGCATTGTCGGTGTTGAACACCCACGAAGGGGATGACAAAGAACATTGCTCGGCGTTATTTGCTGTATAATGCGTTACTTTACACCAACAATATCTCTTTTCCCCTGTTGTACCAGTTAATGTACTTTCGGATGCTGTCCAATCAGAACTATCCCCCCCCCATTGCCAGTTATGATTATTACCTGCTCGTGCACTACATAATGCAACACCCTTTACTTTATCTCCGTTTGCCCATGATACACCCCATTCACCAGGTTGTGTTATACCGTATGTTGCCATGCTGGCGCCACTTGTTATCTCATTACGTGCACCATCCAAACTTTTTGCTGCCCATACACCTGTACTTACCTCTGTTGATGGGATTAAACATGCCGAACCACTCCCAGAACCACTGCTAGAACCACCGCTAGAATACCCGAACAACGCAGCCCGGAAGTCGGAACCGTCATGGACGGAGCTGGCGCATTTGCTCGCACAGCCGTCCGCGCAATCGGCGGCCTCTCCGCCGCCGCCGAACACCCACGCAGGGGATGACACGGCGCACATATTTGAACCCGATAATTTATATCCCATCGCACGACACCAACAATATTTTGTTTCGCCACTGCCACTGGTATCAGGCGTGCCAGTGGTTGCCCATGTTCCGTTCGTTGAACTGCATATCGCCTCACCAACCACGTCACCATAACTGAAATTAACACCCCATTGACCAGCCTCTGTGATGCCATAAGTGGATGCGTTACTATCGTAACCATCGCTCTTACATGTACCATCACCATTTAAATCAAGACATCCAGGTTTAGGGGTATCATTGCCGTTTGTTGCGTAATTACCCGCAACCGTTGATTCAACAGAACTGCTGCAGGTTGAACCGTAATTGAATCCCGCAGGTATTTCTTCCGTTTCCCAACCAATAAATGTATAGCCCACTTTTGTTGGGTTGGTTGATGGTAAAACCAATGTATTGCCATAATCGCAACTTTGTGCAGAATTTTGAACTGTTAATGGGGTGGTATCGCCTTCATCACCATACCATTCGAGGTTATAAACATTTGGGGTCCATGATGCCTTCATACGTGTGTTTGCCGTGGTTGCGCCAACACCAGACGCATCACAAGTCAAAGAAGGCGCACCAAAAACCGGTGCAGACGCCAACATAGCGATAATTGAACCTAACAATATTTTATACATATTTCCCCCTTGACCTTTCCTGATAATCACTAGTTTAACAAACTTTTGATTTTCAAAGCAATAGAAAAAATCATTCGTATCTTAAACTGTCAATCGGGTTTAATTTTGCCGCTTTGATTGCAGGCATTACACCAGACGCTAAACCAACAACAACCGCGACACCCACAGATAAAATTACCGGCCAGATTGAAAATGGAACATCGTAATGTAATATCAATCGACCGACCCCCTGGGATAAACCAACCCCCAACACCAAACCTATCATTGAACCGATGAAAGATATCATTATTGATTCTGATAAAAATTGAATTATGATTACGCGTTCGCGCGCACCGATTGCTTTGCGAATGCCAATTTCACGCGTGCGTTCTGCGACAGATGTTAACATCATATTCATTATGCCTATGGAACCAACCAACAATGACACCGCTGCTATCGCAATAAGCAACAATTTAAGATAACCCGTCACAGTATCCATTGTTTCCATTATTTGCTTCATATCTGTGATTTGAAAATCGTCTTCATCACCGTCTTTTAATCTGTGCCTTTGTCGCAAAAGTGATGTTATTTGCTCAATTACTACATTGTTATTTGCATCTGGGAAAATTTTAAGTGCTATCATTGTGACGGCATCTGGAAATTTAGAACCTTGCAGACGCTTTTTGAATGTTGTTATTGGTATTATTATCATATCATCTTGGGAACCAAAGGCTGAATCACCGCGCGCTTTCATTACACCCACAACAACAAAAGGTATATGCCCAATTCGTATAAATTCACCAACTGGATTATCAGGCAAGCCTAATTCATACGCTGTATCTGGACCGATTATTGCGTATGTAGATGCATTTTTTACTGCATTCATATCAAATGGCGAACCGTATTCCATTTCTATGTCTTGAATTGCCATATAATCTGGATATGCGCCTAAAACCATCGTAGACCAATTTTTATTACCATAGATAACTTGGGAATTTCCCATTTGCGCTGGGGTTATATACATAACATCGCTAAGCCTTTTGATTTGGTCTGTATCGGTTATAGTTAATGTTTGATTACTGCCCATACGAACACCACGATTGCGTGCTGCGCCCGCACGAACAACAATCGTATTTGTACCAAGCGATGAAAATTGGTCTGTAATTGATTTTTGAACTGTTTCCCCGACAGCCACCATTATCACCACCGCCATAACACCAATAATGATACCCAAGACCGTCAGGAACGACCTTAATTTATTTCCGCTTACCGATATCCAAGATTCTTTTAATATATCGCCCAGAGTCATTTTTTGGCTCGTTTTTCTGATTTTAATAGTACTGTTTCGCTTTTGGGAACGGGTCCATCATAAGTAATTCGACCATCGTAAATATGAATTATTCGCCGTGCATATTGTGATATTTGAAATTCGTGTGTTATCATCACAATAGTGATTCCAAAATCACGATTTAACTTTTCAAAAAACTTTAATATTTCATTTCCCATTTTCGAATCCAGCGAACCAGTTGGTTCATCTGCCAGAATTAATTTTGGGTTGCCTGACAAAGCACGCGCAATTGCGACCCTTTGTTTCATTCCGCCTGATAGTTGTGTAGGAAGATAAGTTTCAAATTGTTCAAGTCCCACTAATTTCAACATTTCGCGTGCGCGCGTTATTCTGTCATGCATAACTATGCCACGATACATTAATGGCAACATTACATTGTCCAGAACTGTGCGTTTAGAAAGCAAATTAAAGTTTTGAAAAACAAAACCAATATATTCGTTTCGAACAGTTGCTAAATCATCAGGCGTCATAGTCGAAATGTCTTTGCCGTATAATTCATATGTACCAGAAGTTGCCCCGTCCAGCGCCCCGATTATATTCATACAGGTTGATTTTCCAGAACCACTTGGCCCCATAATCGCAACAAATTCTCCGGAATTTATAGTAAAATTTATATCAAACAAAACTTGTTGAACACCACCGATTGCCAGCGGAAAAACTTTATTTATCTTGTTTAAAAAAATGATTGGTGGCGTTTGTTTTTTCATTTTACATTCTGGGTCCCATAGACGATTTATTGGTTGTTGTTTGTCCTTCGATTCCAACGATAATTTTATCTTTTTCTTTTATGTCATCAGATATAATTTGCGTTTCCGTAGGAGTGGTTAAACCTTTTGTATACGGTACAAACACTATGTCTTTGTCGCGTTTAATAGCGAGATGTGTTTTTGGTGTCATCTTTTCATCTAATGGTCTGTCTTTGATAACATTTTGAAAACTGCGCATCAAAAGGGCTGAATTTTTCGTTTTCCATATATCTTTTGCTTCGGCTACTACAACTGTGACGAACGCGGTCATTCCAGGCATTAATTTTAAATCGCTG
The DNA here is from genome assembly GCA_017524525.1 of Alphaproteobacteria bacterium. GTDB lineage: Bacteria > Pseudomonadota > Alphaproteobacteria > Rs-D84 > Rs-D84 > Enterousia. The sequence goes on from JAFXVM010000018.1 coordinate 17,572, forward strand.
TTATCTACATCAATAACAACAGTATAAACAACAACATTAGAAACATTTGTCGGGGATAATCTTATTTGTTGAACATTTCCTTTGAAAGTCATATTTGGATATGCATCTACTGTGAAAGTCACAGGCAGACCTTCTTTGACCATGCCGATATCTGCTTCGGATACAGCGGTTTCAATTTGCATTTTTGATAAATCTTCGGCAATTTCAAACAAATCTGGCGTTTGAAAAGATGCAGCCACAGTTTGACCTTTGTCCACCTTTCTTGAAATCACTGTGCCGTCCACAGGCGAAGTAATAGTTGCATAACCCAAATTTGTTTCAGCACGTTCAAAAGCATATTGCGCTTTGTTCACCGCTTGTTGCGCTTGTTCATAAATGGTTTGTGATTTTTCCATTTCTGCACGCGAAATAAATCCGTCATTATATAAACTTTGATTTCTTTCAAATTCACTTTGGGCGTATTTTAGTTCTGCTTTGGCTGATTCCAGCAAAGCCAGCGATTCATCAACCGTAGATTGAAGAACAGAAGGTTCAATTTTTAACAAAACATCGCCTTTTTTAACAACAGAATTATAATCAACAAAAATATCTTCTATGGTACCAGAAACCTGCGAACCTACATTGATAGTATTAACAGGCTGAATTTCGCCACTGGCGGTCACCGTTTGAACTATGTCGCCACGCGTAATATCTGCAGTTATGTATTTATGCTTTTTAGACGAAGAAAAAACACCCGCCCACCACAATATCAATATGATAATTATAATCGCACCAAACACCCACCATTTATTGTGCCAAAGCCATAAAAACAGCCGTATAAAGAAATTCTGTCTTTTGGTTTCTTCCATTATTTTTCACCCTTTAATCCGTTTTTTATATCACCTATGGCCAGCGCAACTGCCGCGCGTTTAATAAACAAATCATATTTTGCAGAATTGTTTTGTTTACGCGCATCAGCCAATTCCGATTGAGCAGTTTGCCAATCTAACATTGTTGAACGCCCCACACGATACATTCCAGAAGTGACGCGTTCGTTTTCTGTGGCTGATTTAAGAAGTGTTTCTGTTTGCTTTAACACAGTTCGCGCTGTTTTATAATTTTGATACGCAGTAAAAACATCCATCATCACAGCATTACTTACATTTTGTTCGCTGTATTTCATACTTTCATAATCAGCGTTTGCTGCGCGCGTATTGTAATAATTTAGAAAACCTGTGAATATCGGCATTGATACAGATACCCCAAAAGAGCCTTTGGCTTTGATAGACATATTATCGAACATCCCGTGAAAAGTTTTATCTGTGACACCGACATCTCCATTAACAGAGATGGACGGTAAATTTTTCAAAAAAGCACTGTTGCGCCGATGCCACGCGGCGTTTGTTTTAGAATGTGCTTTTAATAAATCAGGTCTTTGTTTACGCGCGATATTTATCAATTCATCTATGTTTTCGCTTTCTGTATCACCGCCAAAACTGATTGGCATATCTTTGATGTTAATATTTTCATCGGCAGAAAAAGACAAAGTATTTAACAATGTTCCTTTGGCAATTTCACGATTGTTCTTTGCACGTTCTAATTCAAGTTGAGATTGAGATAATGTTGTATCTGCTTTGTATACATCTGCCTTGGCTACTGCGCCTGCTTTGTATTTTTTATCTGCTGTTTCTTTTGCTGTCTGCGCCACTTTTAAAGAAGCAGTGGCTGATTTGACATCTGCATCTGTATTAAGCAATGCGTAATAAGCACCAATAACAGAATAAACATAATTTTGTATGGTTTCGTCATAATCAAAGCCTGCTGCGCGATAAGTTGCCAAAGTTTGCGCAAAATCTGATTCTCGTTTGCCAAAATCAAATATTAAATACGAAGCAGACAAAGATGCACTATAATCCCAATCATCGTGTTCTGTGTGGTCGCGATTTGCACGCGCACCGCCCGATACAGTCGGCAAATAATACGAATGCGCTGCATTTTTTGTAAATCGCGCAGATTGCAAAGCCGCATAAGCCGCGGCTGTACGCGGATTTCGACACAATGCCAAATCTACCACTTCAACCAATGTCATTTCATTGCTTGGGACATGGCGCATAGTTGCGCAATCGGTATCAGCCAACGCAACACACGGAAAAACAGCAAAAATTAAGATTTTCTTCTTCATATTCCACTATATAAAAGATACCCTTTTTTAGCCCTTAAAAACAGGGGAACAAATTCTTTTTCTGGCCCTTTCATTTTTATGTTGAAATATGATTTTTTTTTGCCTAAGATACGCATACGTGAAGGCCAGGTGGCAGAGTGGTTATGCAGAGGACTGCAAATCCTTGGATGCCGGTTCGATTCCGACCCTGGCCTCCAGTTTTTTAAAATGATAAACCAAATTACTCTTACGAATTTTAGAAATCACAAATGTTCCAGAATTAAGATTGGAAATGTCAAGAATATAATTATTACTGGATTAAATGGCGCAGGTAAAACCGCTGTACTTGAAGCATTATCGTTGCTTTCTGGTGAACGGGGTTTGCGCGGGGCAGATATGCAAATGCTGGCGCGATTTGACGGGGATGGGGGGTTTTCAGTATTTGCAACAACTGCAGACGACAGTGATGTTTGTGTGTTTTTAAATTCTGGCGATTCCAACAGGCATGCAAAAATCGATAATGAAAATGTCGCGTTGGCAGAACTCGCCAAAAAATTACGCATAGTTTGGTTAACCCCACGCGAAGACAGAATTTTTTTGGAATCTGCGGCTGATAGACGCGCTTTCTTTGACAGATTGTGCGCTAATTTTGAACCGGCACATGTTGGACGCATTTCGCGTCTTAATAAACTGTTAACCGAAAGGGCAGGTGCCCTTAAAAACGGTGGTGATAAAAATTGGCTGGACGCAATCGATACGCAAATTGCAGCAACTGCGATTGCTGTCAGCGCCAGCAGAATTAGATACGCAGGCGAAATAAACTATTTTTTTGAAAATGGCGCGGTTTCAGTTAACGGTATGATTGAAAAATTATTGTTGGAAAACACTGCGACAGTTGCAGAACAAAAATATTTTGAATATTTGCAAAATAACCGCGAATTAAGCGGCGATAAAATGGTTATAGACGGCGCACATAAATCTGATTTCGGGGTATTTAATAAAAAATTAAATTTGCCGGCATATATCACTTCGACTGGCCAACAAAAATCTATATTAATCGATTTAATTTTGGCGCACGCAAAGTTAATTCATATTAAAACAGATACGAAACCTTTGATTTTACTGGACGAAGCAGCGGCACATCTGGATGAAAATGCGCGCGTAAAATTGTTTGCTGATTTAAATAAATCTGATGCCCAGGTTTGGGCAACGGGTCTGGATATAAATATATTTAAAAATATTCCTGATGCTTTATTTGTCACTTGCCAAGATGGCGAAATAAGTAATATAGTTGTATCGAAAACGGCGGAGAACAAAGATGTCAAAGATTAATTATCAACAATTATTAGACAGTGCATTAAAATCTGTTGTCAAAGAAGCACTTATACACGCACAATTTAATGGTCTGGGCGATGATGCGAGTTTTTTTATTACATTTAAAACACGCGACCCGGGTGTTGTGTTGCCTGATTTTTTGCGTATGCGCTATCCAGATTTAATGACAATTGTTTTACAGTATTCTTATAATAATCTTAATGTATCAGACAAAGAATTTGGTGTTCAATTGACTTTTGATGGTCGTCCATTTTTTATTCGTGTTCCGTTTTCTGCGTTGGTTGAATTCAAAGATCCATCTGTTGATTTTATGTTATCTTTCCAGCCGCAACAAAGACCTGTGGTCGCAAAGCAAGAAGATATAGAATTACCATTGGAAGAAAAGCCTGGCACCGTACCAGACGATAAACGCGTTGTTTCCATGGATGAATTTAGAAAAAGAAAAAATCAATAAAAAATACCGGCAAATGCCGGTGTTTTTTATTCTTCTTCTGTTTCTTTTATTTCTTGCTGTTTTTCTTTTTCATTTTCCAAGAATTTTTCCAACCAATGATTATCTGTTTTTAACTGACGCACATCGGTGTTTTCCAACAATCTTTTTTGTAATGGTATTGTTGTTTTGACGCCTTCGATTACAAATTCATCCAATGCGCGTTCAGCACGCATAATACACGCAGGCCTTGATTGTGCATGCACTATTAATTTTGCAATCATAGAATCGTATGTTGGCGGTATAGTATATCCGCTGTAAACCGCGCTATCCACGCGAACGCCCAATCCACCCGGCGGTGCATACAATGTGATTTTCCCAGGATTTGGAATGAAAGTTTCTGGGTCTTCGGCATTAACACGAAATTCAATCGCATGTCCGTGCGCAACCAAATTAGATTGTGTATAACCCAATTTTTCCCCGGCTGCAATTCTAATTTGTTCGCGAACCAAATCAATTCCGTAAACCATTTCCGTCACAGGATGTTCAACCTGCAAGCGTGTATTCATTTCCAAGAAATAAAATTTACCACCTTCGAACATAAATTCAAAAGTTCCAGCATTTGTGTACTTCATTTTCTTGGCCGCGTTTTTACAAATTTCAATCATATCGTCGCGTTGCTTTTGCGTTAGTATAGCCGCTGGGCATTCTTCCATAACCTTTTGATTTTTACGCTGCAAAGAACAATCGCGTTCACCAAAGATTACCACGCCACCATGCTTATCACCCAAAACCTGAAATTCAATGTGACGCGGGTGCAACAATAATTTTTCCATGTAAAGTGTATCATCACCAAATGCTGTTTTTGATTCAGCCTTTACAATTGGGAACGCTTCGCGTAATTCGTTTGCATTATGCACAGCACGCATACCGCGCCCACCGCCACCAGATGCAGCCTTTATCATAACTGGATATCCAATTTTATCTGCCCAAACAAGCGCATCTTCGATATTTTTTATCGCGCCATCACTGCCCGGAACGACAGGCAATCCACATTTTATCGCAGTTTTTTTAGCATTAACTTTGTCGCCCATTTTACGAATCATATCTGCGTTTGGCCCAATCCATATAAGCCCGTGCTGTTCCACCTTTTCGACAAAGTCAGCGCGTTCTGATAAAAATCCATAGCCCGGATGAATTGCGTCTGCGTTCGTCAAAAGCGCAGCAGTTAATATAGCAGATTCATTAAGGTAAGATTCGCTGCTCTGTGCAGGACCGATACATACTGATTCATCAGCCAATTTTACATGCATCGCATCCCTGTCCGCAGTAGAATAAACCGCAACAGTTCTTATGCCCATATCGCGACATGCACGAATAACACGCAATGCGATTTCGCCACGATTGGCGATTAAAACTTTCTTAATCTTTGGCATTTGAAACCTGTTCTATAACAATAATAGGTGTATCAAATTCAACAGCCACACCGTCAGCAACCAAAATTTCTTTGACGATACCGTCTATGTCAGATTTTATTGGATTAAATGTTTTCATTGCTTCGACCAATGCAACTGTGTCCCCTGCCTTTACCGTAGAGCCAACCTTTACAAAAGGTTTTGCACCAGGTTCTGGGGCAAGATATGCAACCCCCACCATAGGAGATTTTAGAACATGTCCCGAAATTTTTTCATCTGCTTTGGCCCTTGGTGCAACAACACCAACCGGCGCAGCAACTGTTTGTTGTTTAGATAAATGAATATGTTTACGGTATAAACCCAATAACAGTTGACGTTCTAAATCTAATTCAGTTATGCCCATTTCATCCATAAGTTTAGACATATTTTCAACTGTCGCTCTAAAAGATGTCATAATTATAAATCCTTTTTATGTATTAACATATCACTATAATTTTACCACAATCATTTATTATGTCAAGGAACGGGATCGTATCCGCATCCACCCCCCGGTCTGCACCGCGATATACGTTGCAACCCCATCCAAGTGCCACGACAAAGCCCATATTTTTCGATTGCTTGACGCGTGTATTCGCTGCAAGTCGGCGTAAATCTGCACGCTGCGCGTCCACCGATGAAAGGCGATACACACATTTGGTATATCTTTATCATCTTGGTACCAAAAGAAATGGAAAAATTATTTTTCGTTTTTTGCATTTTTATTATGTGCTTTCGCAATTTTATGCAGCGCAATCGATATAGCGGCGCGCCCCTGGTCACGCGTTGCATTTAAGATACCGCTGCGCAAAATAAATATGTAATCCAGTGTTGGCAACATTAAATCTTCGTTATACGCTATCCAATCGCGCATCAATCTTTTAGCACGATTTCTTTCCACCGCCAATTTAAAACTGCGTTTTGACGCAATTAAACCATATCGTGCATCACCTGGTATTTTTGCTGGTTTTGCTTTGATTACACAAAAATCAGTCACCGTCTTTGGACTAAGTGGTGATGTAATAAAATCCCTGTGATTTCTTATAGTTTTTCTTTTCATAAGGCTAATATTACCAGATTTGCACGAAAAGCAAATAAAAAAGCAAAATTTAATTATGTGGGCTTGATTTTTTTAATGTCTGCTTTATAATGCCACCAGACGAGAAAAAAAGAGAAAGGCACATGTACAATTGGTTATTAAAATTCTTTTCCGCAGATATGGCTATTGATTTAGGGACTGCTAACACTTTGATTTATGTCAAAGGTCGTGGTGTTGTACTTAATGAACCATCTGTTGTTGCGGTGGCTGAAAACAAATTAATGGGTCGCAAAGAAATATTGGCTGTGGGGGTAGAGGCTAAGCAAATGTTTGGTCGAACACCTGGAACTATATCGGCAGTGCGTCCTTTGCGTGATGGCGTTATCGCAGACTTTGAAGTTGCAGAAGAAATGATTAAATACTTTATTCGCAAGGTTCATAAAAAGAATCCATTGGCTGCGCCACTTATAATTATATGTGTACCATCTTGTGCAACCCAAGTGGAAAGACGTGCTATTCAAGAAGCCGCTGATGCTGCTGGCGCGCGCAAGGTTTATATTGTTGAAGAATCTACGGCTGCGGCTATTGGTGCGGGATTGCCGATTGATAAACCATTGGGGTCCATGGTATTAGATATTGGTGGTGGCACGACCGAAGTTGCAGTTATGTCTTTGGGCGGAATCGTTTATTCTAATGCGGTAAGAACTGCTGGGGATCAAATGGACGAAGACATTATTGAATATGTTCGCAAAAACAAAAGTTTGCTTATTGGCGAAAACACAGCAGAAGAAATTAAAAAGAAAATTGGGACTGCAATAATGCCAAAAGACAAAACAACTGAATTGACTATGAAGATAAAAGGGCGCGATTTGGTAAGTGGCACACCACGTGAAACACTTATTACCGAATCACAGATTGCGGCTGCATTGGCACAAACGGTTGGAAAAATTGTAAGCACTGTGCACTTGGCGCTTGAATCTACACCGCCTGAATTGTCTGCTGATATTGCAGATTTGGGAATTGCGATGACTGGTGGTGGCTCTTTGCTTCGTAATCTTGATGCTGCGATTCGCGCGGCAACTGGTCTGCCAGCATTTTTGGTAGACAACCCATTGGCATGCGTTGCATTGGGCAGTGGTAAAATGTTATCTAATATTGATAAAAGCAAACATATTTTACAAACAATGTATTAAAAAGAACCGGCAACGCCGGTTTTTTATTTGCAATCTTAAATTTTACTGTTATAATCTGTGTTGCTTTGGGTGGTTAGCTCAGTTGGCTAGAGCGTCACGTTGACATCGTGGAGGTCGTTGGTTCGAGCCCAATACCACCCACCACAAATAAAAAAAGAAATAAAATGCGAATGTACAATTAATCTTTGAAAAAATATTGCGGGAACGAATTTGTGCGCCCGTGATGGCGCTTTTATTTTTAAACAAAGGACTATACAATGGGACAAAAATATTTAATTACTTCTGCATTACCATATATAAACGGTGAATTACATATTGGTCATTTAATTGGTTGTTATTTGCCAAGCGATGTATACGCCAGATTCTGTCGCGCAATGGGTCGTGATGTGCTTTATGTTTGTGGTGCAGACGAACATGGAACACCTGCTATTGTTGGTGCAGCAAAAGAACATATCCCAGTCAAAGAATATACAGATAAATATTATGAAAAACATTTGCGTGCTGTGTCTGACTTTAAATTGTCCTTTGATTTATATGGTCGCACTCACACAGATTTACAAGAAACATTAGTCCAAGATTTATTCGCGCGTCTCGAAGAACAAGGTTTAATCGAAGAACGCGAAACTGTCCAACCGTTTTCTGTGGACGATAATATGTTTTTAGCAGACAGACAAATTGAAGGAACTTGCCCAAAATGTGGCTTTGACAAGGCGCGTGGCGATCAATGCGATAATTGCAGTGCCACATATGAAGCAAACGAATTAAAAAATCCACATTCTGCGATTTCTGGTTCAACTAATATTGAAATGAGAAAAACTAAAAATTTATTTTTCTTGGCTTCCAAAGTTGAAGGTAAATGGAAAGAATGGTTAAAAGAACATGCACCAAAATGGTCTAAGACCGCTTCATCTATCGCTATGGGTTGGGCAAACGAAGGATTACATGATACTTCGATTACACGCGATTTATCATGGGGAATACCTGTGAATAAGCCAGGATATGAAAACAAAGTTTTCTATGTTTGGTTTGATGCACCGTGGGGATATGTTTCTATTTCTCAGGCTGCCAATAAAGATTGGGAAAGTTGGTGGAAAAACCCAGATTGTTTTTATGCACAATTTATGGGCAAAGATAATGTGAAATTCCATTCTGTGTTTTTCCCAGAACAAGAATTGGCTATGAACGATAATTGGAAAACTGTTGATATGTTGAAATCTATGAATTTCCTTAATTTCGAAGGTGCAAAAATTTCTAAATCTACGGGAAATGGTGTGTTTTTAGACGAAGCATTAAATATCGCGCCAAGCGATTGTTGGAGATATGCCCTGATGGCATCTGCACCTGAAACTGATGATACAGATTTTACAATGGCGCGTTTTGCAGATGTTGTGAACAAAGATTTAAATGGTATGTTGGGAAATTTTGTTTCACGCGTTTGCAAATTATCTAATAAGAATTTCGGCGATACTGTTCCAGACGGAAATGGTATTGATAAAGATTTAGAAATAAAAATAAATGAAAAATTAGCCGATTTAACAAATGCGTTGGAAAAATGTGAATTTAGAGACGCTGTGTTTGCTTTGCGCTCTTTGTGGGCGATTGCTAATGAATATATGACTGTCAAAGAACCATGGGCTTTGGTTAAAAACGGTGATATGGCTGGGGCAGCTGCGGCATTACATGAATGTTTCCAAATGATTGATTTCTTTGCGCGCGTGTCTGCACCGTTTATACCAGATGCCGCCGAAAAAATTCAAAATATATTTGAAACAAAACACGATTTATCTTGGCCAACAAAATACGAACACAGACTTGGCAACGGCGAAAAATTTACTGTGCCAGAAAATCTGTTCAACAGAATTGAATTAGCAGAAAAAACAAATGGATAAAAATATAAAATTGATTTTGATGTCTTGTTGTGCGCCATGTTCGGCTGGCGCCATTGAACAACTTGCAGACGACGAAATCCCAGGTATAGAAGATTTTATCGTTATGTTTTTTAATCCTAATATTTACCCATGGGACGAATATCAAAAAAGATTAAATGAACAAATAAAATACTGCGAAAAATTGGGTGTAAAATATGTCGTGGGTGATTATAATCATGACGATTGGAAGAACGCTGTAAGCGGTTTTGAAAACGAACCTGAACGCGGGACGCGATGCAGTAAATGTTTTGCTTTTCGTTTTTGTTATGCACGTGAATATGCCAAAAAACACGGGTTTAATGCGATAGCCAGTGTTTTTGGTGTATCGCGTTTCAAATCACAAGCACAAGTTGATGCAGCGGCAAATGAATCTTGTGGTGAAATAAAATATTTGCCGATTAAATGGGATGAAAATTTACGCATTTCTATTAACCGTGAATTAAAATTTTACCGCCAAAATTACTGTGGTTGCGAATTTTCTATGCGTAAATAGTTTTATTTGATTTTTGCTGTTAATTTTCTATAATTCGAATGACTATGATAAAAGGACAAATAATGTCGAATATTTATGTATTTCCAGGTCAAGGCGCACAGATTGTTGGTATGGGTGCTGAACTTTATAAAACAAATACCGCGGCGCGTGCTGTGTTTGACGAAGTTGATGATGCATTGGGCGAAAAATTATCAAACATAATTTTTAATGGACCAATGGACGAATTAACCCTGACAAAAAATGTTCAGCCTGCGATTATGGCAACAAGTGTCGCGATGTTTCGTGCCAGCGGTTTACCATTACCTGAATATGTAGCAGGGCACAGTTTGGGTGAATATACTGCGCTTTGTATCGCAGGTGCAATCAGTTTGGCAGACACCGCCAGGTTGTTGCGCGCACGCGGGAATGCTATGCAGGCCGCTGTTCCTGTTGGGATGGGTTTAGTATCTGTGGTATTGGGTTTGGATGCAGATACTGTTCGTGATATTTGCGAAAAATGCGGGTGCGATATGGCAAACGATAATTGCCCAGGTCAAGTTGTAATTTCAGGATTAAAAGGCGCTGTCGAAAACGCAAGCGAAAAATTAAAAGAAGCAGGTGCGCGTCGCGTTATGCCACTTGCACTGTCTGCGCCTGTGCATTGTCGCGCCCAAGAACCTTCTATTGAAATTATGCGCGCCGAATTTGAAAAGGTAAAAATAGAGACACCTAAAGCAAAATGGATTTCTAATAAAACTTGCACTGTTATTGAAAATCCAGACGAAATCAAAGAAGCATTGATTTATCAATTAACACATGGTGTTCGTTGGCGCGAAAGCGTTCTGGAAATGGTAAATCTTGGTATTACAAACGCCACAGAAATCGGTCCGGGAAATGTATTGTCTGGATTGATTGGTCGTACAACTGATAAAATTGAAACAAAAAAATTAGAGGTTTAATATGTTCGAATTAACAAACAAAGTTGTTTTTATCACAGGTGCCACAGGCGGTATTGGTAGAGCAATCGCAGAACAAATGAAAGCAGCGGGGGCAACTGTGGCTGTGACGGGACGCAGCGCGGATAAACTTTCTGCGTTTGATGATTCTTTTATAAAAATTGTTGCTGATTTATCTGTTGATGGCTCGGCTGAAAAATTGATTGATGAAATTATTGCAAAGGCTGGTCGCATAGATGTTTTGATTAATAATGCTGGTATTACCGCAGACACATTAATGATGCGTATGAGTGATGAACAATTTGATAATGTTTTGAACACTAATTTACGCGCAACTTTTAAATTATGTCGCGCATGTTTAATGCCGATGATGAAACAAAGATTTGGCCGCATTATAAATATGGCTTCTATCGTTGGTGTGGTCGGTGGCGCAGGTCAGGCTAATTATGCCGCATCTAAAGGCGCAATTATCGCAATGACAAAATCTATCGCAGCCGAAGTTGCTTCACGTGGAATAACTGCAAATGCAATTGCGCCAGGATTTATAAAAACACCTATGACAGATGTATTAAGCGAAGAATTAAAGAAAAAATATCTGGAACAAATACCAGCTGGTCGATTTGGCGAACCAATTGATGTCGCAAATGCTTGCGTATTTTTGGCAAGCGACGAAGCATCATATATCAACGGACAAACAATACATGTTAATGGTGGCATGGGGAGGTTTTAAAAATGAAAATTCAAGAATTCAAAAACTTACAAACAAAAAATCTTGATTTAAAACCATTGGTTGCAACATTTGATTTTGCAAATTATTTGTTTGATATGATTACAAACAACAAAGAGTTTTTTAAATTCATGCCTTTCGCTAATGTTGAAAAACCAGAAGAAGAATTCGATTTTTTGCGTACAGCAGAAGAAAAATGGAAAGATTTAAGTTCCGCACAATATGGTATGTATCTGCGTAAAACTGGCGAATTTATTGGTGTTTGTTCTATATTTAGTTTAAGCAAAGGACGCGATTCTGGCGAAATTGGTTATTGGTTAGATCCTAAATTTTCTGGTCGTGGTCTTATGAGCGAAGCAGTGATGGCTGTCAGTGATGCTTTTTTTGAAATGGGTTGTCATCGTATTCAAATTGTTGCGAATGTAAAAAATATTGCTTCATGTAAAACAGCGGAAAAATGTGGGTTTGAACGCGAAGGTATCATGCGCAGATACACTTTTAATAAATACATGAACGAAAATGAAGATATGGCTTTGTACGCAAAAATAAGATAATAAATGAAAAAATATGATGTGATTATTATTGGTGGTGGACATGCAGGAACAGAGGCAGCAACAGCATCTGCGCGTCGTGGTGCAAAAACGCTTTTGTTGACCATGCGCGAAAGCGATATTGGCGCAATGTCTTGCAACCCATCAATTGGAGGACCAGGTAAATCACAAATGGTTGCTGAAATGGCAGCATTGGGTGGCGTTATGCCTTTTGCAGCAGATTCATCGGGTATTCATTGGCGCACCCTTAATGCGACGCATGGCGCAGCAACCCAGGCTTTGCGCGCACAAATTGATAGAAATTTTTATCATGATGCTGTGATGAAAATTTTAAAAGAAACAAAAAATTTGGATGTGATTTTTGAATCTGTGGTCGATTTAAATTTAAAAAATAAAACTGTAAACAAAAAATATTCTGCCACATCCATCGTTTTGACTACGGGTACTTTTTTGGGTGGATTAGTGACACGTGGCAAAGAAAAAATCCCATCTGGTCGTTTAATGGATGATGGTCAATACCAAGAAAACGATACACATATTTCAAAGGTTTTAAAAGACGCTGGTTTTGAATTATTAAGGCTTAAAACTGGAACACCTGCGCGTATTTATCGCGACAGCATTGATTTTAGTGTTTGTGAAGAACAGCCGGGTGACACACCACACGATTGGTTTGGAATTGGTGATAAAAATAACAAATATAATACAAAATGTTTTATTACCCATACTAATGAGACAACCCATGAAATCATCCGTAAAAATATTAAAAAAGCACCAATGTATAATGGTGATATAACTGGTTTGGGTCCGCGTTATTGTCCGTCTTTGGAAGACAAAGTTATGCGATTTCCAGAACACAAAACACATCATGTATTTTTAGAACCCGAAGGATTTAACAGTGATTTAATTTATCCAAATGGTATTTCAACATCTTTTGGAAGTGATATCCAAGACAAATGGATACGCACTATCAAAGGCTTGGAAAATTGCCGTATAGCGCGCTTTGGTTATGCTATTGAATATGATGCGATTGATGCGCGCGTATTAAAGAATACTTTGGAATCCAAAGATTATACAGGTTTATTTTTTGCAGGACAAATTAACGGGACCAGCGGATACGAAGAAGCCGCCGCCCAAGGTTTAATCGCAGGTAGTAATGCTGCTGCGTATGCGTTAAATATTGAACCACTTATTCTGGACAGAACTAATTCTATGATTGGTGTTTTGATTGATGATATAACAACGCTTGGGGTGGACGAACCATATCGTATGTTTACTTCGCGTGCGGAATACAGATTAAATTTGCGCAGTGATAATGCTGTTTTGCGTTTGGGCGAAACGGCTGAAAAGTTGGGGTTAATCACAAAAGATTTACATAAAAAAATAAAAAAATTACGTGAAGCGACAGCAAAAGAAAACGATAAATTTTACGCTGGATATATTTCCAGAAATGAACGAGAAATCGCGAATTATAAAAAAGATAGTGAATTAAAAATTCCAAAAGATTTTAAATATACTAATTTGCCGGGACTTACAAATGAATTAATTGAAAAATTGACCAAAACCAGACCTGAAAATATCGCGGCATTATCGCGGATTCCAGGAATGACACCCGCAGGTATCATGGTTGTATTACGCAAAATTAAATGTGGAAATAAGTAAAAATATATATTAAAATTCCCGCATACGCCGGTTTAGCTCAGTTGGTAGAGCATCTCATTCGTAATGAGGGGGTCGTAGGTTCAAGTCCTATAACCGGCACCATAAAATTTATAAAAACACCGGCGAATGCCGGTATTTTTATATTTTTTTATCTTTTGCACAACACCATTTATTTACCGGGCAATTTTCACAATTTGGATGCAGTGCTTTGCAGGTATATCTTCCATGTAATACCATTGTATGATTTACCAATGCATGATATTTTTGTGGAATTATTTTTAATAATTTTTCTTCGACTTTTTCTGGGGTGTTTTCTTTGTCGCTACACCACTTAAATCGATGAGACAGGCGAAACACATGCGTATCAACCCCTATGTTTGGTGCGTTCCACAGCACGTTCATAATAACATTAGCAGTCTTTTGACCAACGCCAGCCAATTTCATTAATTCGCTGCGATTGTGATATTTTTTCGGAAATTTATAGTTTGAACAATTGCTGTTTTTATCTTTTAATTGCTGTGATAATTTAATGATATTGTTTGCTTTGTTATTAAAAAAAGAAATTACTTTGATGTGTTTTTTTAAACCGTCTAAACCTAAGTCCAACATTTTGTCTGGGCTGTATGCAATTTTAAAAAGGTCAGGTGTCACTTCGTTTACTTTCTTGTCAGTTGCCTGGGCAGATAAAATCACCGCCACAGCAAAAGTAAATTCATTTGTAGAATACAACTCTGACCGGATATTCATATTCAATGTAGGACATACATTTTCAAAATAAATATCCGGTGTAAGAGTTATTTTCTGTTTTGTCATTTATGCTTTTTCAATATCAATTACAAAGTTATAATCTTCGATTTGTTTTGTGAATTGTTCAGCCACACCAATATTCATTTCAACAATTAGTGCGTCATGCATAATACGTTTTTTGTGTGCTTCGATTGCTGTATAAAGCCCAGAATCTGCTGTATAGGTCATTTTTATTCTGTCTGATACATCTAATCCCGCGGCTTTGCGTGAATCTTGGATAAAACGCAATGCATCGTTTACCAAACCTTCGGCGATTAATTCACCATTGATTTCAGTATTCAAAACAACCACAGCAGTATTATCTGGCAAGGTGGCACCACTGACGCCTTCTTTGACTGTTAAACGGTTTTCAAATTCGTCGTTATTCAAAGTATATTCGCCAACAACTAACTTATCACCGTCCAAAGTATAATCACCGCGTTTAACTGATGGGATTATTTCTTTCAATGCACCGCCAAGACGCGCGCCAATTTTTGGTGTGATTAAATACACGAAAGAATCTGCCACAGATTTAATATTGTCCAAGAATTTAACTTCTTTGACATTTAATTCATCTGCGATTATATCGGCATATTCGCGCATATCAACCCCAGCAATTGTGACATCTTGAAGTGGTAAACGATTACGCAATTTGTACTGTTCGCGCAATTGTTTTCCTGTTGATACTATCATTTGAACACGACGCATATCTTGTAAAATTTTAGTATCTGTTTCACCCGCCTTTGGCCAATCTTGTAAATGCACAGATTCTTTGCCTGTTAAATTCTTAAAGATATATTCACTTATGAACGGTGCAAAAGGTGCCAATATTGTGCAGAATTTTACCAACACATAATGCAATGTTTCAAAAGCACTTTCGTCTTCGTCCCAGAATCTGTCACGATTACGACGAACATACCAATTGTTTAATATATCCAAGAAACGAACAAATTCTTTCACAGCAATATCTGGCTTATATTCATTCAAAGACGCTGTTGTTGTTTTGATAAGTTCGTTTAATTCTGCAACGATATATTTATCCAACAGATTTTCACAATCTGGTTCTTTTTCAACAGTAATATTTCCGGCGTTTGCATACAAAGTAAAGAAATGGTATGCATTCCAAAGTGGTGTCAAAATAGTTTTGATTGTGTCGTTGAATACCAAACCTTCTTTGTCAACACCGACTGATTCAGCCTTCATAAAATTGCTGCCTTGGATAAATAGACGAACTGCATCTGCACCATATTTTTCCAGTTGGTCAGTTGGTTCTACATAATTATGCAAAGATTTAGAAAATTTTCGTTTTTGTTCATCACAAACCATACCATTTACTGACACTGTTTTAAATGCAGGTTTATCAAACAACGCAACTGCCATAACCATCAAAGTATAAAACCATCCACGTGTTTGATCTTGACCTTCGATAATGTAATCTGCTGGGAAAGCCTTTTCAAACTTATCTGCATTTTCAAATGGGTAGTGTAATTGAGCAAATGGCATAGACCCACTTTCAAACCAACAATCAAGCACATCGCTTATACGATGCCAACCATCTTTTGTTAATTTATCCAATGTTGGACGATGCAAATCATCAATCTTTACACCAAAGAAATCTTCCATTTCTTTTATTGAACCAAAGATTTTATATTCACCATCTTTTTCCCAAATTGGTAATGGAACACCCCAGAATCTATTTCTGGAAATTCCCCATGGACGCGCATTTTCAATCCATGCAATAAAACGATTGCCGGCACTGGTCCAATTTGTTTCTTTTTTGGTTATTTCAACCAAACGTTCACGAATTTTTGGAACATCAACATACCATGCGTCTGTTGCACGATAAATCAATTTTTCATGACTGCGCGGACCAAATGGATAACTGTGTTTATGTTGGTCTTTTTTAACCAAAATACCGTTTTGACGCAACCAATCTATGATTTTTGGATTCGCTTCGAAAATATTTTCACCCGCCCAATCTTTGACGGTAGAATCAAAATTACCATAATCATCAACATTTAATATGACCGGGAATTTTGGATTTAAAGCTTTGGCTGCCAAATAATCGTCTTCACCATACGCAGGTGCAATATGAACTATACCCGTACCATCACCGTCACTTACATAATCTGCAGATATGATTTGATACAATAATGGGTCGCTGTTTTCGTAATAATTAAATATTGGTTTATAATGCAACCCAACCAAATCTTTACCCATTACTGTGCCAAGATTTTCTGAACTGGCAAAGATTTTATCGTATGCGCTTACACGCGATTTTGCCAATACATATACATATCCGTCATCGTGACGCAGACGAACATATTCCATATTTGGATTAACTGCCAATGCAGAATTAGCCGGCAAAGTCCATGGTGTTGTTGTCCATGCAATTGCACGATCTCCGTTTTCCAGTTCAAACCAAACTGTCACTGTATCATCAACGATATCTTGGTATTCGCTGGACGCTTCGCTGTTGGATAAAACTGTTCCTAATTTCCAATCAAACGGATTAACTTTGAAATCTTTGTAAAGCAATCCCATATCGTACATTTTTTTCAATGCCCAAATTACAGATTCCATATAGTTTTTATCCATTGTGCGATAACCAAATTCGTCACCACCATCAACCCAACGACCAATACGTTCAATAAAACGCAACCATTCATTAGTGTAAGTCATAACATCTTTTTTACACATATCACAAAAAGCCGCTATACCGTCGCGTTCAACAATCTTTTTAGCACTGCATCCTTGTTTTTTTTCAACACTGTTTTCTGCTGGCAGGCCATGGCAATCCCAACCCAATTCACGAACAACATGTTTTCCATTCATGGTTTGATAACGCGATACCATATCTTTAATCGCACTTACCCCCAAGTGCCCCCAATGTGGCAAACCATTTCCAAAAGGGGGACCATCATAGAAATTAAATTCTTCGCCCATCTTGGTTTTATTCAAAGATTTATGAAATGTGTCGTCTTCGCGCCAAAAATCTATTACTTTGTGTTCCAATTCAGCAAAGTTCACTTTTGGTTCTGTTTTTGTGTATGCCATTGTATTTACCCTTGGTTGCATTAAAAAAAGGCGCTATATGCGCCCCAGCCCCCGCCAAAGCGCAGTGCCAGTTATTTAATGATAATTATTGTTTTTTTGCTCATGCGCTTATTTATACAATTATTTTTAATAAAAATCAAGTAATCTGTTGATTTTTTATTATATTCTTATACAATACGCCCTGCGCAGATGAGAATGGGACAAAACAAAAAGGTTTATTATGTTCACTCAACGCGACAAAGTTAGAGAATTTGTAGAATTTTCTGTAAAAAACCCAAATACTCAATGCCTTATTTTCAAAAATAGAAATTATGCGCCAGTTGGGGCAAGTGTTGTTATGCGATATGAATACAACATTAATGGTGTAGAAGTTTCATACGATAAATGGTATGTAGAATGTTTTAACGAAGCCAAAGCCTTTGGTTTACCAGGCATAGAACACCATAATAAACTGGTCAAAGGAAGCGGCGTTAATATAATTTCAAAAAAATCTGCAACTTATACTTTCTATGGCCAAGATGCAGAAAGAATAATCAATGCCTGTGAAATGAACCGTGATATAGAATCACTTATCATGGCGAATAATCATATTATAAGATAAAATTACAAAATAAAAACCGCCGTAAACGGCGGTTTTTCTTATGCGCGTAATTTTGCATTACATTTTTTTTCTACATTTTTTATAACAGAATCTTGAATCTTTAACAAATCAACATCTGTCATATTTTGTTCTGGGTAAATGGTTATTGTGAAAGCAACCGATTTTTTACCATCACCCATATCAAATGCATCAAACACTATGGCGTCCGCAATTTTTGAATCTGCTGATAAAGCAGCCGATACTATTTTTTCAGCCGCAAAATTTGCATCCACAACAAACGCAAAATCGCGTGTAATCGGCATAAAATCAGTCATCGGTATTTTTTTATGCTTTGGTGATACCGGTAAATTCTCAATATCATCAACCAAACCAACAAATACATTTGTTTTAATATGCATTTGTTTAGCTATGGATGGATGTAATTGTCCAAATTGTGCCAAAACTTTTTTACCCTGAACAACGCGACCATATCTGTATGGATGCGCCCAAAGTGGCGCGTTATCTGTTTCAATTGTATATTTTTGTGCACCAAGAAGCGATACTAAATCAGCCTTGACATCAAAAACATCTATTGCACGATTGCGTTTTTGCCAATGACGCGGCGATGTAATGCCACTGCGAATTATACAAATTGATGTATGTTGTTCACCTGGTTTATCACCATCAAACACTGTTCCTAATTCAAATATGTTAATATCTGGAAAACCGCGTTTTTCGTTATTCGCAACCGCTATTAATAAATTACCAATCAAATTGTTTCTTGCCGTATCCAAATCATTAATAATAGGATTAGCAACTTTGATAATTGGTTTATCTGTTAAGATTTTTTCAATTTTTGAATTACCAAATCCAAAAGTGACTGCTTCGTTCAAACCACGATTTGCTAATTTTTGTTTTAATGGAACATCCATATCTTTGTGAACTGGTTTCATCGTGTTTTCTGGCATTTCTTTTAAACCGATTTTATCATAACCATAAATACGGACCAATTCAGCCACAATGTTTTCAGGTATTACAATATCTGTTCTTTGTGGGTTTGGTATAATTTCAAAATCGCCATTTGCGTTTTCTTTGACATCAAAATGCAATTTTTTCAAAATATCTTTTTGCGTTTTTTTATCTAATTCAATACCTGTTTTTTGTTTAAGTAATGATGGATTGTATACCACAGATTCCGGCGTATAGGACGCACGACCTGCGACTGATACATTTACTATTTTACCACCACATGTATCCATTATTATTTTTGCAGCCTTTGACAAAGCACGCAAAGTTCCGTTTGGATTTATATTGCGTTCATACCGATAAGAAGAGTCTGTGGATAAACCGATTTTCTTTGATGATTTACGCACAAACACAGGGTCAAAATACGCAGATTCCAGAATTATATTTGTTGTTTTATCTGTTGTAGATGCACGTTTTCCGCCAACCACACCAGCCAAAGCAAGTATCCCAGCATCATCAGTTATAACCAAATCTTTTTCATTTAATTCGTGTTCATTGTCAAAAAGGTCTGTGAATTTTTCACCGCTTTTTGCCATACGAACTGTTATATCACCAACAATTTCATCAGCATCAAAACAATGCATAGGCTGTGCCAAATCATAACAAATATAATTCGTAGCATCAATTGCTGCGTTCTTTGGATTTATACCAGCCGACAACAAACGATTTTGAATTGTTTTATTAGATGGCGTATTTTTAATTCCATGAATTTCGCAGAAGCGATATGTTGGACAAGCGTCCCCAGCCAATAAATTTACTTTGCGGTTTCCCTTAACTTCTTTTAATTCGTCGATTTTTTCATCGATAAATTCACCAGCATCAGCCGCAGATAAATCCAGCGCAATTCCACGCAAAGATAAATAATCTGGGCGATTTGGTGTAATAGAAGTTTCAAAAATCGCAGAACCTGTTCCAGACAAAGCAGATATTGGTTCGCCTATTTTTTCTTTTTTTTCATCTAATTCGATGATACCACTGTGGTCATCGTTTATACCCAATTCTTTGCCACTGCACATCATACCGTCTGATAATACACCGCGTAATTTTCCGCTTTGAATTACCATATCACCAATTTTACACCCTGGTATTGCCAGCGCAGAAACCAAACCAACACGGGCATTTGGCGCACCACAAACCACTTGGCGCAAAATCCCACTTCCATCATCTACCTTTAATACATGCAGATGGTCGCTGTTTTCATGTGGTTTACATTCGACAATTTTTGCAGCAATTGGCAAAATTGGATTTTCCAGACCTTCTACTTCTAAACCAATAGATGTTAATTTATCTGCTATTTGTTCTGGGGTTAAATCTGTTTTTAAATATTGTTTTAACCATTCATAAGACCATTTCATTTTTTACCCCTTTAATTAAAATCCGCTGTTTTTTAACCAACGCACATCACTGTCAGTAAATGCGCGTATATCTTTCAAATCATATTTAACCATTGCCAATCTGGCCCAACCAAAACCAAATGCAAAACCTTGGTATTTATTTGGGTCTATGTTACAATTTTTCAAAACATTTGGATGCACCATGCCACCACACAATAATTCCATCCATTTATCACCGAATTTCATGTCAATTTCAATTGATGGTTCTGTGAATGGAAAATAAGATGGCCGTATACGTAATTCCACATCATCCTTTTCAAAAAATTTTGATGCAAATGTACGCATTGTCGCCAATAAATCAGATAAATTTATATTCTTTTCAACCTTGTCAATATAAAGCCCTTCGATTTGACCAAACATAGCAGAATGTGTTGCATCTAATTCACGACGGTAGCACTGACCAAGTGTAAACATCTTAATTGGTACACCAAATTTTTCCATAGCACGAATTTGAACAGCGCTGGTTTGTGTACGCATAACATTACCATTTTCAAGGAAGAAACTGTCCTGCATATCACGAGCAGGGTGGTGTTTTGGAACATTTAACGCGGTAAAACAATGCCAATCATCTTCGATTTCTGGCCCAGTCATCAATGTGTATCCCAAAGATTCAAAAATATCCACTGTTTCTTTTAAACTTTGTGTTAATGGGTGAATTGTTCCACTATTTTGTGGTTCTTTATCTAATGTGACATCGATGTATTCGGTTGCCAATTTAGCATTTAATGCAGCCATTTCTAATTCAGTTTGTTTATCTTTGAACAAAGTACGCAATTCGCTGTTTTCTGCGTTTATTGTTGCGCGTTCTTCATTAGACAATGTCGCCATATTTTTTAATTTGGCAGTCATCGTCCCATTTTTACCAAAAGTTTCAGCATACAAAACCTGTAATTCTTCCAAAGATTTGGCATTTTTTATTTTATTTTTCATGTTTACCCCGTTTATACACATTTATAAATGAAAAGACCGTAATGCTCTACGGTCTTATATTTTGACAAAACAAAAGCCTGCCGTAAAGCGTTATTTTGCTTCAGCGGCGATAAATCGTTTTGCTGTTTCAATCAATGTATTGAAATTTTTATCTGCATCGTATGCCATTTGTGCCAAAACTTTGCGATCCAATGTGACACCCGCTTTCTTTAAACCATTCATAAATTGGCTGTATGTCAAACCGTTTGGACGGACAGCAGCATTAATACGAACAATCCAAAGTGAACGAAAATCGCGTTTCTTTTGACGACGATCACGATAGGCATATTGACCCGCTTTTTCAGTTTTTTCACGTGCAGCACGATAAGTTGAATGATGACGACCCAAATAACCTTTGGCTCTTTCAAGTATCTTATTATGTTTCTGTTTAACGGTTGTTCCGCGTTTTACTCTTGCCATGATACGCCCCCTTATTTCAATCCGTATGGAGCCAAGATTTTAGCCTGACCCATCATGTTATCGTTCAAATACTGTGGCTTTGCCCCGGCTTTATTAGCACGTTTGGATTTATGCAACAGACATTTGTGGTGAGAGTTTCTAGCAACACGGATTTTACCGCTCGCAGTCATAGACGCACGTTTTTTCAAGTACGATTTTGTTTTCATTTTTGGCATTTTTTATCCTTTTATTTGTACCCTCGTGGCAATGCCTTGCCATGTCGGTTGCCCATATTGTGCCATAATAAAAAGAAAAATCAAGTTTTTATTGAATATTGATTTTTTTGCGTTTAAAGTGTCTTGCATGATAGGCGACAAATCATCTTATAAATTGGCAAAATTTATAAAATCAGCCATTGCTGCTGCTGCTTTGCCTGTATTTATCATATACATAATGGTAGCAAAGCCTGATTATGCAATTATGAACGGTTTGGCGCACATTGTGTTGCCTGTGGCGCATGTTGTTGGTGATGTTGTGACTTGGCCTGTTCGCGCTATTGGTCAAGGCGCAGTTTGGGTTAAAGAAACTTCGAATTTGCGGGCGGAAAATGAAAAATTACGCGTTCGTCTGGACGAAGCATTGGCAAACAAAAACGATTGTGATGTCGCAATAGAAGAAAACAGAAAACTTGAACAAGAAATAGAAATAAAAAAAGCATCTCCTTTTAAAACTGTGATTGCTGATATTCAATTTGATGATTCTGCTTTCCATCACAGCACTTTTTTGATAAATCGCGGAACAAAGGCTGGTATTACAAAAGGCATGGTTGTTGTATCCTTAGATAACAGATTAATTGGTGTTGTGACTGATTGTGGTTCGGCTTTTTGTCGCGTTCGCGCTTTGACAGACAATAAAACAAATATAGCAGTAAGAATCACAGGTTCTGATATTTCCGGTTTTTTACAAGGAAACGGTAAATCAAATGCTTCCATTGGATTCTTTAACGATACTTTGTTTGTTGGCAGAAAAGGTTTAAAAATCATAACCAGTAATATTAGCGGAATTTTGCCGTCCGGAATTTATATTGGGGATATGATTGATGAAAAAAATGTAGATGTTTTACGCCCTACAGATGTATCGCGTGTAATGGTTTTACAATATAACGACCAAGGTTCTTATAAATAATGTATAATGTTGCGCCTATTTTAAAAAAATCTTTGCCATTTTTAATGACGATTTTTTTGTGGCGCCTGTCTGTGTATTTTTGGAATCCAGCAGGTATTTTGGCATTAATACCTATTTTTTATTATACATTTGTAAGACATATTCATGGATTTACTTTTTTTGGGTTATTATTTTGTTTTTTAATAGATTACAGGTGTGATTTACCTTTGCTTTGGACTATTTTGTTTTGTTTGTTTTATGCTGTAAACGGATTTCAAAATTATATAGATATGCAAAATGCAGATAATAATGCAATCAAAGTTTTTATGATTTTTATCGGTATTGGTATTTTTCTTTTGATATTTTCTGGACTTACTTGGATGAATTTTATAAATAATATATGGTTGTTTGTATGGCTAAGTATTTTATATACGCCAATAACAGCCATAGATAATTGGGCAAAACGATGATAGATACCGAAGTAACACGCACCTTTGACAGACGCAGTGCACTGTTTTTAACAGGTGGTGCAATACTAACTTCGTTTCTTGTATTACGCATGTTGCAAATGCAAGTTTTTAATTACAAGGGCTATTTAAAAAAGAGTGAAAACAATTCTTTTCGTATTCAAAATACCATGCCTAAACGTGGTAATATTTTGTCTGAAAGTGGCAGTGTTATTTCACGAGATGCGCCAATATACAGAATATATCTTATTCCAGAAGAAGCCGAAGATATAAATTCTGTGATGGATACAATCATAGCAGAATTAAATTTGCGCCAAAAAACCATTAACAGAATTTGGAAAAACATAAAAAAACAGCAACCATTTCAACCTGTACTAATTACAGAAAATTCTAATTGGAATACTTTGGCTGAAATATCTGCTAAAAATATTCCTGGCATTTATATTGGCAGTGGTTTTTCACGTGTATACGAAATGGGGCCTGCTGGGGCGCAGGTTTTTGGTTATGTTGGGGCACCACAAAAAGCCGTTCCTAATACACCATTTTTTACCACTGGTATTAATGGACTTGAAAAAAGATTTAATGATGACATGGCAGGAATTCACGGTCAAACTGTATTAGTTGCAAACGCAGTTGGACGTGTCACTGGCGAAGATAAATCTCAGTTTATTGAACCAATTCCAGGAAAAGACATAAAAACCACTATTCGTGACAATGTTCAAAAAGTTTTATATGATTCTTTGGCTATGAACAGGGCTGGTTGTGGTGTGGCTTTGGACATCAAAACAGGAAATATTTTAGCGATGGCTTCAACCCCCAGTTTTGATCCAAACAATTTTAAAACAGATGATGGTGAAGAATACATAGCATCATTATTAGATGATGTTGCTAAACCTTTTATGAACAAAACCATTGAAGGTCTATATCCTCCAGGTTCAACATTTAAAATTGTGGTGGCTTTGGCAGCACTTGAAAGTGGCGCAATATCACCAAATGAAAAAGTATTTTGTCCAGGCTATTGGGAATATGGTGATCATAAATATCATTGTTGGGAAAAACACGGTCATGGATATGTTGATTTATATGGTGCGTTAAAACATTCTTGTGATATTTATTTTTATCAATTAGCATTACGTATTGGTATTGATGCTATAAAAAATATGGCATTAAAATTGGGACTTAATCAAAAGTATATGGAAGATATTTTATCACATGAAATGCCTGGAATTATACCGGATAGACGATGGAAAGAAAAAAATGTAGGCGCACCTTGGGTTCATGGTGATACTATTATTTCTGGTATTGGACAAGGATTTATTTTAACTAACTGTTTACAATTAGCAGTGATGATTGCGCGCGTTGTATCTAATAAAGAAGTAAAACCACGTTTAATATATTCTAATAAAAAACCTAATTTTAAAAGTCTTGGATTACAACAAAAAAATATCAAACATGTTTTGACTGGTCTTGAACAAGTGACACAAAAAGGTGGAACGGCGTCTGGCAGTGCTATAAATGTAAACGGTAAAAAAATGGGTGGCAAAACAGGAACTTCCCAAGTACGCAATATTTCCAAGGCAGAACGCGAAAATGGTGTTTTAACAAACAGCCAATTAAAATGGAATTTACGAAACCATGGTTTATTTGTGGGTTATGCCCCCACAGATTCCCCAGAATACGCCGTATGCATCATTATGGAACACGCTGGGGGATCTTCACCTGCTGCGCACGCAACTGCTGATGTGATGAAGGAGTTATTAAAATAAAAATGGTGACAACGACACGTGTATCTAATGCGAATATGATGACTTTCAGTGAAAAAATTTCACGTTTTTCACTGCCATTGTTTATACCTATGTGTATTGTATTAGCGTTTTCAATCATAGTTCTATTCAGTGCAGGTGGTGGTTCTTGGCAACCTTTTGCTATGTCACAACTATTAAAAATAATTTTTGGTTTAATTGTTTTTTTCATAGCAGCATTTTCAAATATAAAAACATGGATAAAATCTGCTTATTTTATTTATGCAATCGCTTTAATTTTAATAATTATGGTCACTTTTTTTGGTGATATAGGTATGGGTGCACAAAGATGGCTGTCAATTGGCGGAATAAATATTCAACCATCAGAATTTATTAAGATTGCCCTAGTACTTGCCTTAGCACGATATTTTGCGTGGCAAAATAGCGTAGAATTATCTCAATTTAAGAATTACATAATTCCTTTGTGTATGATGTTAATACCATTTATGTTAATTTGTGCGCAACCAGATTTAGGTACAGGTATATCTTTGGCATTAATAACTGTGGGGATGTTTTATATTGTTGGTGCAAACAAGAAATGGTTTTTAATTGCTGGAATACTTGGAATTTTGGCTATGCCTGTTGTTTGGTATGGTGCAATGCATGATTATCAAAGAAACAGAATTATAACTTTTATTAACCCTGAATTAGATGCCAAAGGTGCAGGCTATCAAATTAATCAAGCAAAAATTGCTTTTGGTTCTGGCGGAATTGTCGGCAAAGGCTATATGGGTGGAACACAATCTCAACAATCTTTTTTGCCAGAAAAACACACAGATTTTATATTTACTATGTTGGGTGAAGAATTTGGATTTATCGGTGCTTTTATGCTTTTAATGATATATACTTTCATTGTTATTATGCTGTTTTGGGCTGCAAAAACATGCAGAAATCGATTTGGGCAATTAATCTGTTTTGGGTTTATGTTGAATTTCTTTATTTATTATTTTATAAATATATCTATGGTTTTGGGCGTATTACCGACAGTTGGTGTTCCGTTGCCATTAATGTCTTTTGGTGGCAGCAGTTTAATATCATTGCTTTTTGGTTTTGGTTTGTGTCAAAATGCTCATATCCACAAAGATCAACAATTATCATCCAGGGGGTTTTAAAAAATGAATTTATTAATCGTAGAATCACCATCAAAAGCAAAAACTATTGAAAAATACCTGGGAAAAGAATGGCGCGTTGTTGCATCTGTCGGTCATGTTCGTGATTTAGTTCCAGAAAGTGGCAGTGTTGATGTACAGCATGATTTTAAACCTAAGTGGCAAATTATGCCTGGCAAAGAAAAACAATTAAAATTAATAACTGATGAATTAAAAAAGGCTGATAATATTTATCTTGCATCCGATCCGGACCGCGAAGGAGAAGCCATTGCATGGCATATAAATGATATTTTAAATGCTCGTAATGTTTTAAAAGGTAAAAATGTTTATCGTGTCGCTTTTCATGAAATTACAAAAAATGCAATTATCGAAGCATTAAAAAATCCACGCGAAATAGATAATAATCTGGTTGATGCATATTTAGTTCGAAGAATTCTAGATTATTTAATTGGGTTTGGGATTTCGCCATTACTTTGGAAAAAAAATCTTGGAAAATCTGCCGGACGCGTTCAAAGTGTCGCTGTTAAATTAGTTGTTGATAGAGAAAAAGAAATAGAAAAATTTAACCCGAAAGAATATTGGTCGATTGCTGCAAATTGTAATTTTAATAACACAGAATTTGATGCGAATTTAATTCAACATAATGGTAAAAAAATAGAAAAAATGACCATAGAAAATAAATCTATGGTAGATGAAATTATATCAAATATTACAACGCCGACAAATGGCAAAGTATCAAATATTGAAAAGAAAAAAATTCAAAGACATGCATCTGCACCATTTACAACATCAACACTGCAACAAGAAGCTGCACGTAAACTTCGTTTTTCATCAAAACGCACTATGGCAACTGCACAAAAGTTGTATGAAGCGGGATTTATCACGTATATGCGAACTGATGCAACAAATTTATCGGTTGAGGCAGTTAATGAAATTCGTGAATATATTAATAAAGAATATGGTGATAAATTTTTACCAAAAACCGCAAATATTTATGTGACTAAGTCTAAAAATGCTCAGGAAGCACACGAAGCAATTCGTCCTACGCATTTCTTTGATGAAAAAATACATTTATCTGGAGACGAAGCAAAATTATACGATTTAATCTGGAAAAGAACTATCGCTTGTCAAATGACAAATGCTGAATTTGATTCTGTATCTGTCGATATAGAAGTAAAAAATTCTTTATTCCATTGCGTTGGAACAACACGTACTTTTGATGGTTTTATGAAGGTTTATATCGAAGATAATGATGATACAGAAGATGATAATAATGTAAAATTACCTGTGTTAAATGTCGGTGATAACATAGATATTAAATCTTTAAAAAGTGAACAACATTTCACACAACCACCTGCAAGATTTACCGAAGCATCACTGGTAAAAAAACTTGAAGAACTTGGAATAGGGCGCCCATCAACGTATGCAACAATTATGTCTACTATTGTGGACAGACAATATGTAGAACAAGACAAACAACATCGTTTTCATCCAACAACTGCTGGATGGGTTTTGATTTCTTATTTATCTAATTATTTCAAAGATCTAGTTGATGTAAATTTTACCGCAAAAACCGAAGATACTTTGGATGATGTTTCAAATGGAACAAAAGATAAATTGTCTTCATTAAAAGCATTTTGGAATCCTACTAAACAAACTATTGAATCCGCAGCAAAGATAAAAACTACTGATATTATAAACAAAGTTAATGAATTTATGAATTATCATTTATTCAAAGAAGAAAATGCAAAATGTCCAAAATGTGGTGGAATTTTGGGAATAAAATTATCTAAATTTGGTCCTTTTGTTGGATGCAGCAATTATCCAAAATGTGATTATACTATGAAATTAACTGAAAATGCAGAAAATACTGATAATCAACAAAAAACAGATGAAATCAAAGAAAAAGATTTAGGTGATAATATTGTCTTTAAAATTGGTAAATATGGGCCATATGTGACAGATGGTGCAAAAAATGCGTCTGCCAAGAAATACACCGTAGACACGATTACTTTGGATATAGCCAAAGAATTATTAAATGGTGATAAAAAGAAAATTGAACCATTAATAATTGGGAATAATCCATCAACTGGTAAACCTATTTATTATTACAGCGATGGCAGATATGGGCCATATATTTCTTCTAATCGTGTAAATGTTTCTGTGAAAGAACAACCATTGTTAGAAGAAGCGATAGATTTAATAAACAATAAAAAGACAACTAAAAAATTCTTTAAGAAAAAGGCATGATGATTGGCAAAATATGATAATTCTTTTACTGATGAATTAAGACAAAGATTATCTTTGGTAGACGTTATTTCTCGCCGTGTACCGCTGGTTAAAAAAGGTCAAAATTATTGGGGATGTTGCCCTTTTCATAATGAAAAAACACCTTCTTTTTCAGTAAATGAAGAAAAAGGATTTTATCACTGTTTTGGTTGCGGTGAACATGGTGATATTATTTCTTTTACTATGAAATCTCAAAATGTAGATTTTAAAGAAGCGATTAAAGAATTAGCTGATATGGCTGGTATAAAAATGCCAGAAATAAAACAAAAATCTCAAGCCCAAATAGAAGCAGAAGAAAATTATATAAAAATTACTGATGATGCTGCAAAAATATATCAAGATTTATTATATCAAGATTCTGGTAAAATCGCACTGGAATACATAAAAAAACGCGGTTTCACAGATGAAATGATAAAAAAATATCGTATTGGTTATGCACCAAAAAATAATATTATTTCTGCACGTTTCAATAATATAAAACCAGATAAATTAGTTGCTACAGGTTTGGTTAGAATTGGTAATTATGGTCCTTATGATTTTTTCAGGGATAAATTAATGTTTCCTATATGTAATGCACATAATCAAATAGTGGCTTTTTCTGGGCGTTCTTTGGATGGCAGTGAACCTAAATATATAAATACAACAGATACAGAATTATTCCATAAAAAACAAACTATATTTGGCTTTAATTTTGCACGAGATGCAATTCATAAAAACAACAGAAGTATCGTAGTCGAAGGTCAAATAGATGCAATTCAAATGCAAACACATGGGTTTCCAGAAACTGTCGCCCCACTTGGGACTGCATTAACCGAAGATCATATTGCTATATTATGTAAATCAAACAGAAATATTATTTTTTGTTTTGATGGTGATAATGCTGGTCAAAAAGCCGCTATACGGGCGTGCACGCTGGTTTTACCGTTTTTACGTGAAAATAGTGATGTAAAATTTGCCTTTGTTACTGGTGGTAAAGACCCTGATGAAATCTTAAAAAATCAAGGTGAAGCAGCCATGAAAAAAATAATAGATAATGCAACACCTTTGATAGATTTTTTATGGGAAAGCGTTAATAAAAATTATCTTGTAAATACGCCTGGGGGACGCACAAGTGCTGAAAAATATTTAAAAGATTGTATATCAAAAATTCAGGATAAAATTTTCCAAAATGAAATTAACGAAGAATATAATTCTCGTAAATTTAATCAATGGCATAAATGGAAAAAACAAGAATATAAACCAGAAGTTGAATTACCAGATATTGATATTATGACTGTTAATGTTGTTAAAGAAATAGTTCAAACTTATCCAGAAATAACCGAAAAATATCTAGATTTTTTAACATCACTGAATATATCTTTTGAAAACGACGTTAAAAAAACTGATTTAAGTTTAGAAAATGCTGAAAAATTTATCGTTTCTTTAAAATTACAAAGGTATATAAAAAAATTAGAACAAGAAAAACAAGAAATTATAAATGAATCTTTAAAAAATAATACTTCAAATACAGATATATTAAATGAAATAAATAATAAAATAAATGATGCTAATAATAAATTAGAGAATTTATTAGATATGAATAACAAATAAAATTCCCGGTCTTTTTGAATATTTTTATCAAAAAAGCCGGGAATTTATTTTTTTATGAATTTATATAAAAAATACCGGTGTTTACCGGTATTTTCTTAAAATTTTACACATTAAATAAGAAATGACATATATCACCTTCTTGCATAATATATTCTTTGCCAACAAGTCGCATTTTACCGGCTTCTTTAACAGCAACTTCACCACCATATTGTAAATAATCATTTGGTGAAATTATTTCTGCACGTATAAAACCACGTTCAAAATCGCTGTGAATTTTTCCGGCCGCTTGTGGGGCAGTCATTCCTTTGTTAATAGTCCAAGCATGTGCTTCTTTTGGTCCAACTGTATAAAATGTTTGAAGCCCAAGTGTGTCGTACCCTGTATGAATAACTTGGTCCAGACCAGATTCATTTAACCCCAGTTCATTAAGAAACATTTTTCTTTCTTCTGGGTCAACTATTTGAGCAATTTCCATTTCTATCTTTGAAGATATTATTAAAACTGGTGCTTTTGCCCCAAATTTTTCGCGCACCATATTTGAATATTTATTTCCTTTGCTTGCAGCATCTTCTTCAACATTACACACATAAATTACAGGTTTTTTTGTTAACAAATTAAAAGGTGTTGCATCAACTTCTATATCGCGCGCAGGTATAGATTTTTCAAGCCCAGATTTAATAGTAGTGGCATCAGCCAATAATTTAGCAGCATTTTTGTCTTGACCATGAACTTTTTTTTCAAGTTTTTTAATTTGATTATCAAGACTTTCCATATCTGCCAACATTAATTCTGTTTCAATTGTTTCTATGTCTAATAATGGATCTATTTTCCCATTAACATGAACAATATCATCATTTTCAAAACATCTTACCACATGAATAATTGCGTCTGTTTCTAAAATATTTGATAAAAACTTATTTCCAAGACCTTCGCCAGCAGATGCACCTTTAACAAGACCCGCTATATCAACTATTTCAAGTTGGGTTGGTATAATTCTTTCTGCCCCTGCAACACGTGCAAGATTATGCAAAGTAGCATCTGGAACAACCACACGTCCTGTATTTGGTTCTATTGTACAAAACGGATAATTTTGTGCGTCAGCAGCCGCACTTTGAGTCAATGCATTAAATAATGTAGATTTCCCAACATTAGGAAGTCCAACAATACCACAATTAAATCCCATATCTTTTCACCAATTAAGTTGTTTTTTATTTATTTTTTGTTTATTATACTTATTAATTATAGGTTTATAATATGTCATACCTTTGGCAAGAATTCAATATAAAAACATTTCCAGCCGAAACATTAGTTTTTCGCGATGGTGTTTTTTGTCCTGAATTATCAGAATATAAAAGTGCAGAATATACCGGTAAAAAAAACTTAATTTCTATAAATAAAAAATCTGATTTGCCGGTTCATATTATATATTTTGGTGAAATTGCCGGGAATATTGACTTAAATATAGATATAAATATTGATAATTTGCCGGTATTTATGACTTTTAAAACTTTTAATAAAAAACCGGCTTTTTTGAATATTTTTGTTAAAAATGCCGGTAAAAATAGTGTGTTTAATGGTGATATTATCATTAAAAATCACCGGGAATTAAAAATCCAGATAGTTGGTGAACATTTATGTGAAAATACCGGTGTTTTTATAAAAACACGTGTCGCTGCATATAAAAAATCTATTAGTTATATGGAAGGTATCGCAAATATAGGTAAAAATATGCCAGAGTGTGATTCTAATATATCTTTTACTGTGATGGCTGACGAAGATTCAAAAATAACTATGAAACCAATTCAATATATAAATTCTGTACCAAAAAATGCTGCACATTCTGCATCTTTGTATAAACCAAATGATAATCAAATTTATTATTTACGAACTTCTGGTTTATCTACAAAAGAAATAAAAGAAGTTTTGGAAAAAGCGTTTTTAGAAGAATAATAAAAAATACCCAGTTTTACCGGGTATCAAAAAATATTCATCCATCAAAGGAGTTATTATTTTTTCTTAAAACCCTGTTTAGCCTTTAATTTAGGGTTAGAAGGGTCAATTAATATAACTTGTTTACCACGGCGAATTTGTTTAATATTACCGCGTTTTTTCCAAGCCTTTAAAGAACTTAAAAATTTCATGTCAAAATCCTTTTTACCAAGCGATTATAAACCAGATTTATAAAAAATCAAATATTTATTATATTTTATTGTTATTTTTATTATACCTGTTTGTTTTGTTAATAATTTAAATAAACTTTTAATTAACAAGTTTTAAACAAAAAAATCCTTGTTTTTTGGGAAAATAAAGCAAAATGTTGAAAAATATAACGATTATATAAACATGTTGAAAATAAGACAATTTTTTATATTTTTAACAATTTTTAATATTTGTATTTTATGCTTGTTGAAAAAAGTTGAAATTGTTATAATAAATTCGTTAGGAGATAAATTTGAGAGAAAAAGTCCTGAAAGCTTTGGCAAATCCGCCGCGTATATTTTATGTACCGTACACGCTTGCGCTGATAAACTTTGTTTTTTGGTTTTTTGGCTTTGTTATTTTTATAGTAGTGTTTTTAATTATCCCGCCACATGAAATACCAGCGATATTACCTTTGTTTTTTTTAGGGCTTTTATCAATTTGTCATGCTGTTTTGGCTTTTTTTTCAAAAAAAGACTCACAAATAGCACAAATTATATTTTCTACATTAAAAATAATTAAAAACAGGATACCGAAAAAGTTGGTTGTATAAAATGGAACAGATGTTTAATTATTTTGCCGGTAATAGTGAATCTACAACATTGGTTTTTGTGACTATAGCAATGTCTGTTATTTTAGTATTTTTAATACTTTTAATGTATATTCCTGCTTTGACAAAGAAGATTTTTCCAAAGTTTGGTTATGTAAGATATTTGGATTTTTTGCCTTTTTACAAAGTTTATAATGATAATTCTTTGTCTATGATAGATGGTTCTTTGGTGCGTGTTTATAAAATTACTGGTATGCAAAATAATATAATGGATGATAGAAATCGTGAAAAATTTTTAGATTTACGTGCTCAATTATTTAATCAAATCCAAGATCCAAGTGTATATTTACGATTTTTTACAGTACGTGATTTTGTAAATGCAAAAAGAAATTATGAATTTGATCAACCTACATTGCAAAAAATATATGATAAATGGGATAACCAAGGTTTAAAAATTTATAATAATACATATTATGTTGTTGTATCTGTGACTGGTCAAAATAATCGTGAAAAATTAAATCAATGTTGTAATTATATAGAATCAATGTTGTCGGCATATAAACCTGTGTTATTAAAAAATGAAAGTTTTGATAATATGGCGACATTTTTTGGTCGTATTTTATCGCCTGTATCAAAACCTGTAATTCAAAGTTGTGATAATAATATACTTCAAAATGTGACTGTTGATAATGTTGAATTTACTGGTGATGGTATTATAGAATACAGCAGTGGGGATAAAACTTATTATGCTTCGATGTTGTCTTTTAAAGCGGCCCCAGATTATATGGATGAAGAATTTTTCGATACAGTTTATACAATACAATGTGAAATGATATGTATGAATGGAATACATATATTAACAGCAAATGATATAGATGCTTTGATGCGTCAACATAAATCAACAATAACTGATGAAAGTGAAGATTCTACACTTGAACAATTAAGTGAAGCACGTTCTTCTATGGATGAAAATGCTACTGGGGCGCAAACATTAGTTGATTATTACCCATTATTTATATTATTTGGTAAATCTATAGAAGAATTAAATCAATATGTTGATGAATTTAAGAAAATTTGCGCTTCGTTTGGTGTTGCTCCGGTTGTAGAAAAATTTGCATCAAAAGTTTCATTTTTTTCTCAATTGCCTGGTTTTGATACATTCCCAAGAAGTTTTAAAATGTTATCAAAAACTGCTGCAATAAGTATTCCTTTGTCATCTATGCCAACAGGTATTGAAAATTGCGATTGGGGTCCAGGACCTTTGGTTATTTTTCCAACAGCCCAAGGTACACCATATCAATTTCAATTCCATGTTTCAGATAAACCAGCTGCGGTGGGACATACTTTGACTATTGGTCCAACAGGTGGTGGTAAAACAACTTTGTTCTCGTTTTTAATTGCTCAATCTTTGAGACATAAAAAATTAAAAGCATTCTTTTTTGACAGAAACAGAGGTGCTGAAATATTTACTTTGGCAATCGATGGTAAATATATCACTATGAATGGCAAAGAAAAAGATGCTAGCAAAGATACATTTTTAACACATTTAAATCCATTAAAGATTCCTGATAGTGCTGCAAATCGTGCTTTTTTACGCAGATGGTTTACAATGATTACAGGTCAAAATGATACTGAATCTATGGATGAAATAGCCCGAGCAGTGTCTGTTAATTTTGATTATTTACAAGAAAAATACAGATTATTATCTAATCTTTATGAAAGTTGTTTTTCTTCTGCTGGTAAAATGCGCGGAGAATTAAAAAAATGGGTAGATCCACTTCAATA
This sequence comes from Alphaproteobacteria bacterium, assembly GCA_017524525.1. Lineage (GTDB taxonomy): Bacteria > Pseudomonadota > Alphaproteobacteria > Rs-D84 > Rs-D84 > Enterousia. The sequence continues at coordinate 52,619 of JAFXVM010000018.1, forward strand.
TGGTGATATATTTAATGAAACTAGTGATACTTTGGATTTAAATTCTCGTTTAACTACATTTGATTTTACGGATATTTTACAAGATGAAATTTTGGCTCCAGCAGTTATATCTTATATTTTACACAGAATTAATACAATCACTGTATCTGGGGGAAATCCATCACTTATTATGATTGACGAAACTGCGCCAATGTTAGAAAATAAAATGTTCCGTGATAATTTTATAGCAGGACTTCAAGAAGGACGTAAGAATCGTCAGGCTTATATGGTTGCGTTCCAACGTGCAAATGTTTTGGATAAGTTAGGTATAGGTGATGTTGTTCGTGGTCAGGCACAAACTGTTTTATTCTTCCGTAATCCTGCTGCGGATGTGACTGATTATGAAAAATGGAATCTTAATCCATTAGAAATGGCGTTCATCAAAGGTCAAGCATATCCAAATCTTAAACGTGCTGTGTTATTATCAAGACCTGTAAATAATGAATCAGTGATTTTAAATACTGAATTAGGTGGTTTGGGAAATATGTTGAAATTGTTTGAATCTGGACGTTCTTCTGTATTATTAGCCGAAGATTTATATAAATCATTTGGAAATAATTTTGTTGAAGAATATCTTAAAAAACAAGGGTAGTTTTCAGTGTTTTCTTGGTTTTTTAAACGAATATTTTTTACATTTTTTCAAATATTTTTATTTGTATCTGTTGCGAATGCCGCAGATGATTGTTTAGATTATAAAATAACCCCGATAATTAGTATAAATCAACCATTATGGGAAGAAAATATAATTCAACCACTTGAACATACAGATGTTTTACATGGTGATGTTATCGCTACATTAGTAAGTAATTTTGAAATCACAGGTGATATTACTTCAATTGAAGATGGGTTTTGTGTTGCGCTTAAAAATATAGATGCAACAATTGGATATTCTGATTTTATGGTTCAAATAGATATACATTATAAAAAAGATACATGTGAATATAATGCAATACTGCAACATGAAGATGAACATATACGCGCTTATTTATCTGTGATAGAAGATAATCAAGATTTGTTTAAAAAATCTATACAATCTGCGGCTGAATCAATAACACCGATTTTTGTGAAAAATGAACAAGATATAGAATCTGCCATAGATACATTAAATGATAAACTGCAAAATCATCCTGATATTATTTTATTAAAACAGCGTATAAAGGCAGATGAAGAAATTCGTAATAAATATATTGATTTAAATGATACTGGTAATACATTAAAAAACTGCTTTAAATAACAATAAATATTGTATTGTATCTGGTTGTTTTTTCTAAAAAATATATTTTTTAATTTATTGAAAATATTATTTTTATATTTTATAATCCTGCTATGATTACATAAAACAGGGATATAGATGTATAAATTTAAATCAAATTTTCCAATAGATATTGTTTATTTATGGGTCGATGGAAATGATAAAAATTTTATATCTATGAAGAATAAGTTTTTGCAAAAATTTTCCCAAGATTCAAATAAATACATAGATGATACCAAAGAACAAATTTTTCGTGATAATGATGAATTAAAATATTCTTTGCGTTCAGTTGAAAAAAATGCCCCATGGGTAAATCATATTTATATTGTCACACCAATGGGGCAAAAACCAAAATGGTTGAATTTAAAAAATAAAAAAATAACGATTATCCCCCAAGAAGATATATTACCAAAAGATGCTGGTCCAATTTTTAATTCTTGCGCAGTAGAAGCATGTTTGGTAAATATCCCAAATTTGTCTGAACATTTTTTGTTGGCTAATGATGATATGTTTTTTAATATGCCAACTTTGCCTGATTATTTTTTTGATAAAAATGGTCGTGCTAAGTTGCGTTGTATATACCGGAAAAATGGAAAAAATATTCGGGATAAAAAAAGTATATATTTAAAATTACTAATTAATGCTGCACAAGAAATAGAGAAAGCTTTTAATATTTCTTTGTATCAATTTAAATCTTCTCATGGTATTGATCCATATATAAAATCTTCTATGAAAGAATGTTGTGAACATCCTATTATTTCAAAGTCTATAAATAATACAAGATATCACAGGTTTCGTGATGAAACAGATGTTCATCGTTTAATATTTAATTTATATGATGTTGTAAATAAACGGGCAGATATTATTATTTCACATTCAAGACACATAGGTCATAATATCGTATTAGATTTTCTTTATAATTTTTTGTATCAAAAATCAGTAAAAAATTCACCGTTTTTTTGTGAAGATGCAATAAAATCAAAAGTATTATCTTGTAAGGCAAAAATTGTCTGTGTAAATGATGGAATTAATAATTCTGCCAAGACACATGAACGGAATAAATTGTTTTTTGAAACTAAATTTCCAGACAAAAGTATTTTTGAAAAATAGGTAAAACAATGAATAAAAAAACATTAATTTTTGATGCTTCTGTTATTGCTGAAAATTTATGTGCTTGTCGTGGTCGTTCTGGAATATATTTTGCAACTTATAATATATTGTATGAATTGCTAAAATCTGGTGATTTTGATATATCTTTGTATTGTGATGTTTTATATAATAAAGATTTTATAAAGTTTATTGAGAAAAATTTTGGTAAAAATGTAAAAATTTATTTTGGAAATAGATTTGGAATATTCTTAGAAAAAATGGAAGTTTTAGATAATAATTTACATAAATCAAAACACAATATATTAAAATTATTATTAAATGTATTTGTTAGAAAACCTGTTAAATTTTTAGGTAATCATATTAATTTGCCAAATTTTGATATTGCTTTTTCACCAGTTAGAGTTTTTTCAAAAAAAATTAAAGCAGAAGAAAAATATATTGTTTTATATGATGTTATACCTGTCTTGTTTCCAGAATATTATCCACAATATAAATTGAAAAAATTTTGGTTTAATGATTTGGTAAATTACATAAAATCAAAGCCAGCATGTAAATATTTTGCTATATCTCAATCTGCTAAAAATGATTTTGTTCGTTTATTAGATATAAATCCTGATGATATTACTGTGATACCATTGGCGGCAAATGATAATTTTTATCATGAAAAAGATAATAAAAAAATTAAAAAAGTTCTTAAAAAATATAATATCCCGACAGACAAAAAATATGTTTTTTCACTATGTACTTTAGAACCAAGAAAGAATTTGATTCGTGCTGTGAAGACATTTATAGAATTTATTAAGAAAAATAATATAGATGATATGGTTTTTGTTCTGGGCGGGGCACATTGGGACGAATTTATTGGTAAATTAGAAAAAGAAATAAAAAATTTAGGTGAATACAAAGATAAAATTATTCGTGCTGGTTATGTTATGGACGAAGATTTAGCAGCACTTTATAGTGGGGCTGAATTTTTTGTTTATACATCTCAATATGAAGGTTTTGGTTTGCCACCGTTAGAAGCAATGAAATGCGGTTGTCCAGTAATAACATCTAATAATTCTTCTTTGCCAGAAGTTATCGGTGATGCTGGTATAATGATAGATTTTGATAATGATAAACAGCATATTGATGCTTATGAAAGATACTATTTTGATGAAAAATATCGTAAATCTATGGCTAAGAAAGGCTTAGAACATTCAAAATATTTTTCTTGGGATAAAACAGCAAAAATCATAATTAATCAAATAAAAGGAAAGTAATATGGCTAAGTATTATATTGTATCTGGTGGTTTTGATCCTATTCATGAGGGTCATATCGCTATGATAGCTGAATCTGCTAAGCAATCTGATGGTGTTATTGTTTTAGCTAATTCAGATGAATGGTTATGTAGAAAAAAAGGAAAAAATTTCTATACTTTTGATACAAGGTGTATTATATTACAAAATATAAAAGGTGTAATAGATGTTATCGCTTTTGATGATTCCGATAATAGTGCATGTGATGGTATAAGAAAAGCACGTCAAAAATACCCCGATGCAGAGTTGTTTTTTGCAAACGGTGGAGATAGAACAAAAGATAATATTCCAGAAACATCTGTTTGTAATGAATGCGGTGTTACTGTGGTTTTTGGTGTTGGTGGTGAAAATAAAGCGAATTCATCGTCTTGGATTTTAAATAAATGGAATAATAAATAAAAAGGTGTTAATTATGACAAATAAAGTTGCTTTGATTACAGGTATTACGGGTCAAGATGGTTCTTATTTAGCAGAATTATTGTTAGAAAAAGGCTATGAAGTGCACGGTCTTGTTCGTCGTAGTTCTTCTTATAATACTAGTCGTATAGAAAATATTATTGATAAAATACATTTACATTATGGTGATTTAACAGATTCTGTTAATTTAGTTCGTCTTGTAAAAGAAATAGCACCAGATGAAATATATAATCTTGGCGCACAATCACATGTTAAAATTTCGTGGGATTGTCCTGAATTTACCGCAGAAACAGATGCGTTAGGTGTTTTGCGTTTGTTAGAAGCAATTCGTATCAATGGTTTTGAAAAAAAGACACGTTTTTATCAGGCTTCGACAAGCGAATTATTTGGTTTAATTCAAGAACCAATTCAATCTGAAAAGACACCTTTTTATCCACGTTCTCCATATGGAGTTGCTAAATTGTATGGTTATTGGATTACTGTAAATTATCGTGAATCTTATGATATTTTTGCATGTAATGGTATTTTATTTAATCATGAATCTCCTCGTCGTGGCGAAAATTTTGTGACACGTAAAATCACTTTGGCTGCAACACGTATTAAGATGGGGTTGCAAGATTGTTTATATCTTGGAAATATGGATGCTAAACGTGATTGGGGGCATGCAAAAGATTATGTAGAAGGTATGTGGCGTATGTTGCAAGCAGAAAAACCAAGTGATTATGTATTAGCAACAGGAAAAACAACTTCAATACGTGATTTTGTAAAAATGACTTTTGCTGAATTAGGTATGGATTTGGAATGGATTGGTGAAGGCGTTGATGAACATGCAGTGGATAAAACAACTGGGAAAACAGTTGTAGCAGTAAATCCTAAGTTTTTCCGTCCAGCAGAAGTTGAATTATTGCTTGGTGATTCAACAAAGGCACGTGAAGAATTAGGTTGGTTGCCAAAATATGATTTAACTGGGTTAGTTCATGAAATGGTAGAACAAGATTTAAAATTAGCAGAACGTGAAAAAGTTTTAAATGAAAATGGGTTTCAAGAAAATATAAAATATGCTGATTAAAGGTTTTTATGATGAATAAAAAATATCTAATAACAGGTATCAATGGTTTTGTAGGTAAGTATTTTGTTGATGTTGTTCGTGCTAATGAATCTAATGTTGATATTATGGGATTAGGTTTAGAAGAAAAAACAAAAGTCAAAAATATAAAATACAAATCTGTGAATCTTTGTGATGCAGACAAGGTTTATGATGTTATCGCAAAATATAAACCTGATTATATTGTTCATTTGGCTGCGATTTCATCTGTTGCAAAATCATGGGAAGATCCTGCTGGATGTTTTTTGAACAATAATTCAACTTTTTTAAATTTAGCTGAAGCGGTTAGAAAATTAGGACTAAAAACCAGAATTTTATCTGTTGGTTCTTCTGAAGAATATGGACCGTATAAAAAAATACTTAAAGAGGATCTTGATTTACATCCAACAAATCCATATTCTGTGGCGCGTGTGTCTCAAGAATATATGTCTAAATTATATGTTGATAAATTTGGATTAGATATTGTTATGACACGTTCTTTTAATCATATTGGACCAGGGCAGAATACACAATTTGTTATACCGTCTTTTATTAATCAATTAATAAAAATTTCTAGTGGCGAAATAGAAAATAAATTTATGGTTGGTAATATAGATGTTATACGTGATTTTACAGATGTTCGTGATGTTGTGGATGCTTATTATAAGATACTAACAATGGCGCCAAATCGTTCTGTTTATAATGTATGTTCTGGCAAAGGTGTTAAATTGCGTGATATTATAAATTCTACATCAAAGCAATTGGGTATAAAACCTAATATTTATATAGATCCAACACGTATTCGTCCAAATGATGTAAAAATGGTTATTGGTGATAATACCAAGTTAAAAAAAGAATTGGGGTGGAAAATTCGCTATAAATTAGACGAAACAATCGCTGATATGATTGATTATATAAAAACAAGATAAAGGTTTAAAATTATGGAACATATTAAAGATTTATCTGGACATTCTGGGTGTGTGTTAGGCTTGTACAAAGAAAATGATAATATTTTTTTAAGAAAAAGTTCAGGTGATAAAGATTATAACAAAAGATTAAAATCTCAGTGTTTAAAACAATGTCGTTTTCGTCTTGATAAAATAAAAACACCAGAAGTTTACAGATATGGAATAGGTGATGATGGTTTATTTTATTTTGATATGGAATTTGTTAATGGTGTGACATGTGCGCAACATATGAATTATATTAAGATAAAAGATATTGTTAATTTAATAGATTTATTATTTGAAGTTTTACCAGTGGATAATTCGTATCCTTGTGATATTGCGGACCAGATATTTAAAAACAAAATAAAATCTTTGCATGATAAGTGGTATAATTACAATTCGTGTGTTAAATCTGCTTTTGATAAATTGGAAAATTTTGATTTTAAAGATATTCCTTTGTCAACATGTTGTGGGGATTTAACACTGGAAAATATAATACTTTCTTCAAGTGGTATATATGTTATTGATTTGTTAGATTCATTTTATAATTCATGGATGATAGATGTTGCTAAGTTATTACAAGATATTGATTTAGGGTGGTCTTATCGTCATCAAAAACGTGATTTTAATTTGAACTTGCGTTTGGCTACAGCAAAACAGGCTATATTTGATAAAATATTGGCTTTGCCAGATGGTAAAAAAATATTAACAAAAATTTATCATATTTTATTACTTAATGTTTTGCGTATCTATCCTTATGCCAAAGACGAAGAAACATTTAAATTTTTAGATAATGCAACAGAACAAGTTATTAAGACAATTGATACAATGGGAGATTAAAATGAAAACTTTGATTATTCCTTGTGCTGGGAAATCCAGTCGTTTTCCAAACATGAAACCTAAATATATGTTAACACATCCAGATGGAAAGTTAATGATTGAAAAGTCTATGGAAAATATAAACATTGATGTTTTCGACAGAATTATTATTACCATAGTTAAACCTCATGATGATAAATACGAAGCAAATTTAATCATGCAGCAAGTTTTCAAAGATAATCCAAAAGTTGAAATTTGTATGTTAGATGATTTTACTTCATCAGCCAGTGAAACAATTTATCTTACTTTGAATAAAATGAAAGTAGAAGGCTCTTTTGTTATCAAAGATTCTGATAATCGTGTAGGTGTTCATTTTGATGATGATATTAAAAATATGATAGTTGGTTATGATTTACATCAACATCGTGATGTTACTAATATACCTGGAAAAAGTTTCTTGATTGTGAACGAACAGAATCTTATTCAAGATATTATCGAAAAGCAAATTGTATCTAACATAGTTTGTTTAGGAGTTTATTGTTTTGAAAATGCTGAAGATTTTAAAAAAGCTTATGAAGAAATGCAATCACAAAATATTTCAGGTGAAATGTATATAAGTCATGTTGTTTCTTATATGTTATCGACTAATAAGTATGTTTTTGCCGCTGTGATGGCTTCGTCTTATGATGATTGGGGTACATTGAATGAATGGAAGGCTGTTCAAAAAGCAAGCAGAACGTATTTTGTTGATGTTGATGGTGTAATAATGAAAAACAGCGGAAAATACGGGAAAACTAATTGGTATAATAATACTGTGATGCTTGAAGAAAATGTTGAAACATTGAAAAAATTACAAGAAAATGGCGCACAAATTGTTATTACTACATCAAGAACAGAAGAATTTCGTGAAGCACTTACTAAAATCTTAACAGATGCAGGGTTAAAACCATATGCTATATTGATGGGGATGAATCATGCTGCACGCGTAGTTATAAATGATTTTGCACCAACAAATCCATACCCTTCTGGATTGGCAATCACATTACCAAGAAATTCTAATATTAAGGATTATATAGAATGAAAAAACAAATAATTGGTTATACTGCCGGTGTATCTACAGATGAATTAGTGGAAGAATATAAAAATAAAAAAACTATCATACCTTTTAAAGATAGAATAGAGATTATTCGCGCTATTAAATATGTAGATTTAGCAATACCACAGATGAATTAGATAAATATAAAATGTGGGAAAAGTTAAAGTTTGATATTTTGTTTGATGAGTTGGGCTTGGAAAAATTAAATGCATCTAGGAAAATAATAAAGGATTTAAAAAAATGTTTTTTAAAATAAAAAAATTTTTAATAAGAATCATTGCTTTGTTTATCCCAATAAGAAAATACAGAAGCAATTTTAGAGAAAAATATTTTAACAAAATTGAAAAACAAAAACAGTGCAGTATATTAAAAAAATTAAAGAATTTTTATCCTGTATATATGTTTAAAAAGCATAGAATTAAACCAAAAAGTGTACTTGTTTTGGAATTTAACGATTTTCATGGCATCACTTTGCCTGGTTATATGCATTATTTTGCAAAATTGGGTTATAATGTAGATGTTTTTTTGCGTTTTGGTCAAAATGTTGCATGGAAACCATTATGCAGATTAAAAGATAAATATAAAGCATTTGTCGGTGATGAATTTGAATTAAAAGAAAACCTTAACAGTGAAAAAATAAAACAATATGATTTTGTTTTTGTTAATACTACTTTCTATTATGGAGTTTTGGCACCGTATCCAAAAGGTAATTCGACTTTTAAATTATTGGGTCTTGTACCGTCTGGTAAATACGGAACATTAATTATAGAACACAATTTGGATCCATATGTTAAAAAATATCACGAAGAAAAATATATCAAAGCAGGTAATTTATTTACTTTGTTGGGTTTTCGTGGAACAAAAATGTTATCTTCGTCTTATGTTGGGGATGTAAAATTTACACCAAAAAGTGATGGCAAAGTTAAATTTTTAAGTATTGGTACGATTCATCCAGGTAATAAAAATATGAATTTGTTATTTAATGCATGTAAAAATTTAATTAAATCAGGTCTTACTAATTTTGAAATACAGGTAATTGGTTTGGGTAATATTGATGATTTGCCAAAACAATTAAGACCTTATTTTAAAATACTTGGGGGGTTAACATACGAAGAAATGTTTAATGCCATAGAATCTGGTGATTATCTTTTGAATTTATTTGACCCGAAAAACAAGGAACATCATAAATATCTTGATAACTGGGCAACAGGCAGCAGTATTTTATTTTATGCATTTGGTAAATTGCCATTAATGCATAAATTATTTGCACCTTCGTATCATTTGGATGATAAAAATTCAATCGTTTATACAAAACTTTACGATGGTATGAAAATAGCAATAGAAATGACAAAAGAAGAATATGCAAAACGTCAAGAATCTTTGATTAATCTAACAAAAGATTTACAGGAAAAATCACTACAAAATTTGACAGAGCAGATGAAAAGGATGCAAAAATGAAATCAAAAAAAAGAAAAATGATTTATAAATATTTAAAAAATAAAATTTTATTTCTTATAACTCGTGTTCCAAAGAGACAGGAAAAATATAGAGCGGCAAAAAATTGGCTTAAAGCGCATAAAAAATTCTGTCGAGTTTTTACACCAAATACTTTTTTTGTTATCGGTGATAGCCATACAGATATTTTTAATCAAAATATGTTTTATGAAAAAGTTTTATTAGGTCAAGATGAATTAAAATCTAATCTTTGGGGTTGTATTTATTCCGCACCTGATTTTGTGACGTATCATTTGGATGCTGTTTTGGCTTATAATATGAACAGACATGGTTCCACTATGAAGGGACTTGAAAAAATTGAATATTTAATTAATAACGGTTATTTGCCAAAGCATGCTAAAGTAGTGACTTCTTTGGGTGAAATTGATTGTCGTGTCCATGTTAAAAAGCAAGCAGAGCAACAAAATATCACAACAGATCAGGTTATTTATAATATTATTCAAAATTATGGGACTTTGTTGAAAATGTTGAAAAACAAAGGTTATCGTGTATATGCTTATGCGCCAATTGCTTCACAGAAAGAAACTGTCGATATCGATCCACAATTTCCAAGGTATGGAAGCGAAATAGAACGAAATAATATTTCTTTGGTTTTTGGAAAAAAATTGAAAGAATTTTGTGATAAAAATAATATGGGTTTTGTATCAATGTTGAAAGATTTACTTAATGATGATATGACCACCAAAGGTGAATATTATCGTGATGGTGTTCATTTAAATATGGATGCTCGTCCAATGTTGGTTCAAAAATTTAAGGATTTATAAATGAAAGATATAACTGTTGTTGTTCAAGGCGCTGTTAGTGCTGATTTTACACCAATATGTTTAAAAAGTATTCGCAAATATTTACCAACAGCCCATATACTTTTGTCTACATGGGATGGAACAGATGTGTCCGGTTTAGACATAGATGAAGTCATTTTTAACAAAGACCCAGGTGCTATTGCTCCTATGTTTGATTCAAATAAAAACATTCATAACAATCCAAATAATATTAATCGTCAAATTGTATCCACGCTTAATGGGTTAAAGGCTGTTAAAACAAAATATGCTTTGAAAATAAGGACAGATTTTGAAATAAAACACGCTGGATTTTTAAAATATTTTGATAAATACAACAAATATTCAAATGATTATCAGGTTTTTGAAAAACGTGTTATTTCTGTTATGGGGGATAAACCAGATATACGTTCTTTTTTTGTATATGATTTTTTGTTTTTTGGTTTAACAAAAGATTTGTTGAATCTTTTTGATATTCCATTAATGACCAAAGAAGATGCAGAATGGTTTTATACTCATAAACCGATTAATGATGAAAAATATCTTCTCACCCAAGGTTTGTTTAAATATATTCCTGAACAACATATTTGGATGAATTGTTTGGCTAAAAAATATCCAGAAGTATTTTCAATAATGAAAGATTGTTCTGATGTAAATCCTGAAAGCGTTCGTGTTGGTGAACTTTCGTTCGTTAATAATTTTGTTTGTCTTGATTTTAATCAATATGGTGTTTATCCGTTAAAAGACAGTTTACAATGGTTGTATACTCAAGACAGATGGCATATGTTTCATTTTATAGATTGGCAAACACTTTATAAAAAGTATTGCGATGAAAAGTATAAAATAAAACTGCCGTTTGTAAATCGTTTGAAACTGGAAAAGAAAATTGCTAAGTTCAAAGGTCATCGAGAAAAATTTAAAAACAAAAAAAAGTTAAAATTTGCTTTGCAGTGTGCTTATGATTGTCTTAGAATTTTTGTTCATACAATGACACACAGTTATTTGTTTTTTAAATGATATCGAAAAAAAAGGGGGGGAACCCCTTTTTTAATTAGTACGATAAAAATATGATGCCCATATTATACCTGTGCCAGATGTTGTTTTATATTTTATAATATCGCCAGCGTCGCATGGAATCATTACTGCAAAATAACCAAAATCGTCGGCTGAAGAAGAACCACCATAACCAACAATCATGTTGTTTCTGTAAAATTCCATTGCCCCGTTGCTTTTTGCACAACTGGCATAACAAAAGCCTTGTGATGGGGCTGTGTATGTTTTTGATGTGCTGGTCACTTGTGAATCAAAAATGTTTGATATGCTGTTTGTTAATGATGGTAATGTCGATTTGAAAATAGTTGTTTTTGCTGTAGATGTGATGTTACTTAAATTTGGGTCGGTTGTTTGAGATTTTTTTGCCAAGATTGTTCCACCCAGTGTTTCACCATCGTGAACACGAAGTGTTTTATTCGTTGTATCCATAGTGACTTCACCGATTGCACCGGTAAAGGCATCGTTTTCTGCCGCTGTGCCGCGTCTTATTTGTTTAACAGTCGCTGTCATATTGTTAAATCCTTTTGGTTAAATAAAAAAAGCCTGATGAAAATCAGGCAATAAAAAAACGGCGGTTCATCCCGTCGTGCTGGTTTATATTATACCATAAATATCATAAAAAAGCAATATAGGATTTTTTATTTGACAGTTGGTTTTTAAGATATATAATATGTCTGCTTATCGCGGGATAGAGCAGCCCGGTAGCTCGTCAGGCTCATAACCTGAAGGTCGGTGGTTCAAATCCATCTCCCGCAACCAAGATTTAATAAAAAGACACCCTTGTGGTGTCTTTTTATTAAATATGTGTGTTGTGTTGGGTTTGAACCACCGAAGTAAGGTGGTTCACCACAAGCGAAAGCCAGACGGCAGTATGACGGTCAACCAACGGTTGATGAGCGCAGTTGCCGCGAAAATTTTATTTTCGCGAAATCCATCTCCCGCAACCAAGATTTACAAAACCGTCCATAAGGGCGGTTTTTTATTAGATTTCCAATACATACAAAAAGTTCGAAAGTTAAAATTAAAAAAGTGGCATTTTTTCGCCACTTTCGAACTAATCATCTATCGAAATTTAAACCGATTTTATAAAAATGATCTTTTTGTTTGCTATTTCAAATACCACAGTTTCGTATTTCGGTTCTTATTTTTGTAATTTATAAAAAATATTTTCACAAATACTTATTATCTCTTTTGTTTATTGATGTAGAATATACAAGCATTAATTATTGCTGGAATTATTGATAATAATATAAACCACACGATAAAATCACCGCTAAGAAGAATTGCCCCTACTGATAAACAGGATAAAATAACAACAATTTCTTTTTGTTTCGAATTATTTCGATAAGCAATTTGGATTAATTTATAGTTGAGAAAATACCATAAATACAATAATGTCGCCATACATAATGATACTAACATATATACTAAATTAAAACTTAAAGTCGTATGACGAAAAGAAAACGCAGATATTATACTTGCTACAATATAACAAAAAATAGGAACAGAACATATATAATATATAATTTTACTATATTTGAATTGCCGCTGTGTATCTAAGTTATTTGTTGTCATTATGTCTACCTTTTGGTATATTTTAGTTTTGTCTTACAAGCGTAATAATACAACAAAACCTACCTTTTTTCAAACTTATTATTTTAAATTAAGCATCTACGATATCTATTAGTTCTTGAAACTGATACATTGCAGCACGTCGACCAGACGATTTTCTTCGTTCTTTTAAAATATTTGCTTTTATCAATCTTTCTAAAATATTTCTTGACGTTGCTCTATTTGGTATTCCACATTCATGAATGAATTGCGTCGACGTAAAAATCGGTCTTTTAAACAAGGCATCTAATGCGCTCACTGAAAATCTAGATTTTGTTATTTCTTGGAATATCGATTTATTTTGCTCATATAATTCCAAAATTTTTTTGGCTTTTTCGTAGTTTTTGTGTGATTGTTCTTTTACCGCATTTAAAAAGAACAATACCCACGAATTCCAATCTTTTTTGTTTTCTATATACTTAAATGCCTGTTCGTATTCATCTCTATGCTTATTTAAATATTCACTAAGATAAAAAACAGGTTTAATCAATATACCCTTTTGATATAAAAACAATGGTATTAACATCCGACCTAACCGTCCATTACCATCATTGAAAGGATGTATCATCTCAAATTGTGCATGTAAAACAGATAATTGAACAAGTGGTGTATCTTCAGTACTATTTATATAATCCATCAAATCTGTCATACATGGATTAACAGATTCTGGTACAGGTGGAATAAAAGTCATTTCTTCAACAGGCCTTCCTGGTATTCCTATATAATTTTGAGTTGTTCTAAATTCGCCCGGATTCTTATCTTTTCCTCTTACATCTCTCATTAAAATTCCATGTAAAGACCTAATCAATGATGCAGAAATTTTATGACCCTTACTAACTGAGTTTTCTCCTATTATTAGAGCCATACGATAATTTAAAACTTCTTTTATATCGTCCTTTTTGCGCTGAGACAAATCTGTATTTTCATCAGCATCGTACTCTAATACATCAGTCAATGTAGCTTGTGTCCCTTCTATTTCTGAAGAAACGCGAGCTTCATTACTCGTTAAAGGAGATAATAAAACATTCGGATTTGGTATAGCCAACAATAACCCATTATAAGTAGCCAAACTCCTTTCAGCTAATGCTAAATATGGTGCTAACAATTTCCAATCTAAATTGTTTATAGGTAACAAAGATGGGCTATACGGAGATAACATACTCTATATATTAAACACTTTTTGTGTAAAATCAAGAGAAATTTATTTTACACAAACTATTTTGTGTAAAACCAAATATTATCAAGTTATTTTGTGTAAAATATTTAATTGTTTGTTTTACATAAAACCCTTCGCTTAATTTTAAACCTTATTTTCTACAATTTTATTGTTAATTTATATGATTAAAAAACCAAGAAATTGGTTGTTTTCAACATCTTGCCCATATGGACATAAACTTATTAAAAAATTATTTAATGCAGATTCTGTAAACCTAATTTATCTTTAAAAAGTTGTATTTCGTGTCCAAATGCTATTAAATCCATATAGTTATCGGCTCGAGAACCGCACACACTGCACAACCAAGATTTAATAAAAAGACACCCCTGTGGTGTCTTTTTATTAAATATGTGTGTTGTGTTGGGTTTGAACCACCGAAGTAAGGTGGTTCAGTGCAAGGATTAGGCGATTAAAAAGCGCCGGTTTGCCAGAGGCAAAAATCCGCAGCCAATGGAGCGAAGCGGAATAAATCCATCTCCCGCAACCAGTTTAAATAAAAACACCCAATTTTTCGGGTGTTTTTATTTAATTTGTTCTGGGATTATTGGTTTGAAGCGTATGATGCATGTTTCCATAAAATGTATCGTTATGTTCCCCCAGTAGATGATGTTGTTTTTGTCCACATAATGTAATTATTTATATGTTGTTATTTTTTATAATATTAATCAGTGGTTTTCTGTTTCTGCTTCAATCAATTCATCAATAGCTTTAATTTTATTTTCTAAATTTAATATTTTCTTTTCCAAAGAAGATGTATCTTTTGATTTTACATATTTAGCCACATCTGCGGGTATATTTTTTAATTTATTCTTTTCTTGTTCAACTTCTTTGCGTTGTTTTATTAATTCATCTTCTGTTTTTACTTTTAAATCATGAAGAAAAGCAATTCTTTCTGTTTTTTTAAGGTTTATATATTTTTCATTGTTTACAATTTCTATTTTGAATGGTTTAGTCTTCGCTTCTTTTGCTTTTTTAGCAGCCGATTCTTTTGCATTCTTAAATATATTAACTAGTATATATATGATATAAAAAACCAATCCAAATATTACCCATCCAAACGCCCTATGAATTGTCTGAGAAGAAGGTTGATACTCTCCACTAATAACCGCTATCCCAAACGAAGCAATAAATAAGGCTAATAATATTTGTTTCATTTATTATACTCCTATGATTAATCTTAAAAACCAGGTACTACTATTTTGAATTTACTATATTCTTCTCTAACCGCTTCATCTGCAGAATCTTCTATCATTTTGCAATAATCCTTTCTTGTGAAATTAAGTATACCATCTTGTGCCGCTAACTTTCTAACCGATTGATAATCATCTTCCATTTGTTTTTGAAAAGTTTGTATCATACTTGTATTAGACATTAAAGCAACTTCCAAATTCTTAGCACCGGATACTCCAAACGCATTATTTAATATATTTACTGCTTTTGTTTTTTTCTCTTTAAACATTGAATCAAATTTTCTTTTTAAATTGTTAACAGGGTAATACTGAGAACAATATTTAACTGTTTTATAGTCATTAGAAATTATAAAACCATACGCCTTTGATGCTTGTCGAACCAACTCAGAATTCTGTTTTGCATAATTTTTGTTTGAAGAAGATACATCTGATAAATTTTCCATTTGTTTAGTAGAAGCAGAAATATTATTGATATTATACTGCCGTTTTTCACCTGTTATGTTATCTTCAACTTTTACTTGTAGTATATCACCATGCGAAGAAGCTTCATATTTTGCATAAAGTGTATCTGTAGAATATTGGCTATGATTTGAATTTTCCGAAGTTAAAAAAATCGATATAATAACAAGAGCAACTAAACAAAGTATAAGTTTCCCTAACAAACCGATAAAATTATTTTTTTCCATTTTTTACCTATTAACTACTAAAGGCATTGTGTCACAGACTGATAGTTTATTCAACATTTTTTTCCTAATTGATTAATAATGAATTAATTATTATAAAACATTGTACATTTGTCTAAAAACACGATAAATTTAAAAAGTGCCAAGCAAAGTGTCAGGCATTTCGATGTTTTTAGTCTAAAATTGTCTCAAAAAAGGCAGTTTTCATAACCTGAAGGTCGGTGGTTCAAATCCATCTCCCGCAACCAGAATTTACAACCGCTCATTTTAGAGCGGTTTTTTGTTAGATTTACAATACCCGCAGAAAGTTCAAAAGTAAAAATTAAAAAAGTGGCATTTTTTCGCCACTTTCGAACCAGTTTTTATTTTTTTGGCAATACGAAATAAATGTCCGCTTTTCTTATTGGCAAAGACGGATTATTGGAATTATACAACCCGTTATTAATCTCTATTTCTCCGATACCAATGCCAGTACTTGTCCTTGTATCATTTTTGTGAGGATATTGCGTAGAATCTATTATTTGCAAAATACTGTCATTCTTATTATTTTTAATAATTTTATCAACAAACATGCAATGCCCATTACCATCCGGGAAAACAACAACCAAAATACATCCTGATACAGGTTTGTTTATAAAATCCCAGTATTTGAATATCTTTTTATGTTTGTGAATAAAAGCAAAATCTTTGCAAAAGAATCTGTTTATCTTTATAAAATCATTTTGTTTCAAAAAACTTCTTAACTCAGTCAATGCCCGTTTATATCCCATTTGCATCAAGCACCAATATATAAAACCACTGCAATCCATATGAAAGTAGTTTTTGTTACCTAATTTATCAACATAATTTGAATGATTATATTCAGAAATAAAATCATTAAGGAAAAATTGCTTAAAAAATTCAATATCTATTTGCATGATTTGCATTATACCAAAAAATTGGTTTAATGTAAATTTAACAAACTTGATTGTGCGATTTTTTGTCCAATCCCCAACAATTCGGTTCGAGAACCGCACACCGTCCGCAACCAGAATTTTTTGGGGTGGTTTATGGGGCTTGCATTGTATAGTTTTTGTTGCTAGAATCTTAAGCGCAAGGTTTTAATATGAAAAAATCTTTGAAACGAAAATTTAAACGATTTTTTAGATTCCTTTATGGTTGGGGGGTTATTCAATGGATTTTAGCCCTGATTTATTATATTTTGATTTGGTTTGTATATTTTACTTCGAAAAAGCAAATCACAGGTTATAAAATATTAAAAAAATATCGTAATAAGCCGGCTATATTCGTGTTTTGGCATGGACGCACAATGATGTTATCGCCGGTGATTGCGTTGGCGCGGGTGCGTGGGTATGCTATTGCCGATGCCAGAAAAGATGGGCGTGCAATCGCAAAAATGGAAAAATTATTTGGTCTTAAAACTATATATGGTTCGTCTGCTGGTGGCGGGGTTTCCGTGTTAAAAAAGGGTGTAAGTGTTCTTAATGCGGGGGGAAATTGTTTGGCTTTGTCTCCGGATGGTCCCCGTGGTCCGTCAATGCGTTTTCATGATGGGGCATTATATTTTGCCAAGATGACGGGTGCGCCGATTATTCCTGTGTGTTATTCTTCTTCGCGGCCTTGGTTTTTAAACAGGTGGGACAGATATTTGTTAACTAAACCTTTTTCTATTATTGCGGGAACTGTGGGTGAACCTATATTTATCGATAGAAAGACTAAAATAGAAGATTTTGAAAAAATTCGCAAAAATCTTGAAGATATTATGGTAAAACAGGCTTTAGATTTAGACAGAAAGTTCACTGATTTTTCCCCAGAACAAGATTTAACACCTGATAATTTCAAAGATAAAGCGGTGATATTATGAAAACTCCAAAATGGTTTTTAAAAAGAAATTTATTATCTTGGTCGCTTTGTCCATTAAGTCTTTTTTATTTGATTGGCAGTAAAATTGTCTTTAATTTTCGTAAAATGCACGAATATTCTTCGAGACGCCCAGTAATTTGTTTTGGAAATATTTTATCTGGGGGTGTTGGAAAAACTCCTATTGTGCGTCAGGTTGCAAAGTTTTTTGATGCACCTGTGGTTATGCGTGGATATAAAAAATCTGCTGAAACTGGTGATGTCGGGGATGAAGCAAAAATGTTATCAAATGATGGTATTTTGGTGCATGTGGGAAGCAGAAAAAGCAATTTGATTTTGTTAAATAAACAAAAATCTAATACACCGATAATTATGGATGATGGTTTTCAAAATTCTTCTATAAAGAAAGATATTTCTGTGTTGGTTTTTGATGAAGCAATTGGTTTTGGTAATGGGTTTTTGTTGCCTGCTGGACCAATGCGTGAAAAAAAATCTGCGATTATGCGTGCTGATGCAATAATTTTAATTAAGCGAAAAAATATAGCAAAGGGGTTTGCTTTGCCCACGAATATACCAGTGTTTAAGGCTTATAATAAAGAAATGTGCCCTTATAATAACAAAACAAATGTTGTTGCTTTTGCTGGGATAGGGTATCCAAAAAAATTCTTTGAAAATATACCTTGTAATGTAGTTGAAAAGATTTCTTTTCCTGACCATTATCAGTACAGCGATGATGATATTAAAAAGTTAATTGAAAAAGCAAAAGATAAAAATGCTAAATTATTAACCACGGAAAAAGATTGGGTAAGATTACCAGATTGGGCAAAGAAAGATATAAAATTTTCTGCGCTGGATACTGAAATCGAGAAAAGTTTTTATGATTGGTTGAAAGGAAAGATTGATGATGACACTTACAAAAAAAATTAAAATATCAGGCGTTGGCATTCATTCTGGTAAAAAGGTAAATATGGTTGTTTTGCCATCCAAAAAGCCTGGGATTTTTTTTAGACGTGTTGATATGAAAGGCACTAATTTAATTCCTGCGATTTTCAATAATGTCGGGGAAAGTTTGTTGCGTAATACTACGGTGGGTGATAAAAACGGTGCACATGTTCAAACTGTGGAACATTTAATGGCTGCGTTTTTTGTTTTAGGAATTGATAGTGCAATTATTGAAATAGATGGGCCAGAAACACCAATTCTGGATGGCAGTGCGTATGAATTTATTAAATTTTTAAGTGCTGCAATTAATAAAAAAACAAAAATGAAAAAAATTATTGTGAAAAAAACTGTTGTTGCTCGTCGTAATGAATTAGTAAAAACTATGCCGTTTTTTAAAAGAATTAAAACGATAATTTTGAATCATACGATTTGGCGTCATGGAAATGGTTTTGTGAAATTGTCACCAAATAGTAATGGGTTGTTAATAGATGCAACTTTGGTTTATAAAGATGCAGTCATAGGAACCCAATCTTGTTCTTGTTTATTAGATGGGACAAAAAAATCAGTCGATAATTTTATTAAAAATATATCAAAATCACGCACTTTTGGTAAATATTCTGAATGGGAATATTTAAAGGCACATGGAATGGGGCGTGGCGCAAACGAACATAATGTAATCGCACTTAACGCAGAAGGAAATGGAACACTTAATAAATTGTATTACAAAGATGAATTTGTCCGTCATAAAATCATAGATGCAGTCGGTGATATGTTTACCAGCACGGGCTTTATTTACGGACATCTTGAATCATACAAAGGTTCACATGCACTGAACAATTTAGTTTTACGTAAATTATTCAGCGATAAAACAAACTATGAAATCATAGAACAATAAACATAAGGAGAAAAAAATGAAAAAAACTTTGATAATCGCTTTGGGCTTAGTTGCTGGGGCATGCACAATGACAAAAGACGCAGATAATGGGTTGGTAAGATTTGATGGAGAACCAAAAAATTGTGAATATTTATACACAATTGATTCTAATGCTACAACCTATAAAATAGAAAACGCTTATGAATATTTGGAAAAAACGATATTAGAACAAGGACCAAATGGTGATGCTTACTATATCGAAACTGCTAATATTTCCGAAAATCCTGGGGCAGTTTTTGGACCAAAAAATACTTATAAATTCAAAGCAAAAGTGTATAATTGCAAAAAATAATTAAAAGTCGTAGAAATACGACTTTTTTATTATAAATTTCGGCTTTATTTTTTTTATTAGTTTATGCTATAATAATTCCAAACAGAGAGAGAATTGATAAATCAAATAATAAATGTTCATCGTAGAAAGTTAGCAACAGGGCTGTTTTGGCAGCCTTTGGGGGTTGGTAATACTGCGCAAAATTATGCAAGGCAGTTGGCAAAAAACAATGATAGAAAATATACTTTGTTCATTGAATACAAATCTATGATTGGTTTGACTGACGGTCGTGAAGGTGCGCGTGTTGGTATGCCAAGTGCAGCTGTTGAAATTGTTCATGCTTTGTCTGATCTGGTTTCTTTTTTAGGTGTATTTCGTGCTGATAAATATTATTATTTAGTTGCGGTAAGAAATGGTGTCATTATTCGTGATATGTTGTTTGAAACTGCGGAAAGCGCGCGCCAATTATATACGCAATTGGCAGAAATACCAGATTGGGGGGCTTTGTTTGCTCCTGCTTCGTGGGGAATGCCAAAGTCACAGGAAAAATTTTTATCTGATTTGATTGGCAAAGGAACAACCGCAAAATTACATCAAATAAATGTTTTTAAATCTATGTTGCCATCTTTGTTTTTTACTGCGGTGTTTGTTGTGTTTGGTGTTGTTGTGTTGACTAATCCTATGAACAGAAACCCAGATAAAAAATTCAAGATAGATACAGAATTAGCAAAAGAGTACAGACAAAAAATTGAACAAAAGAAACAAGAATTTCTTAACAAGAAAAAAGTAGAAAATGTTAATAACATAACAAAATATCCATACGATGAATTGCCTGATGTTATGGAAAGGGCGAATTTGTGTTATAAAGCGATTGCTTTTGTTATGCAACCATTGGCTGGATGGAATCAAACTTTTGCGAAATGTGATGGTGATTTTGTTTCTGCTACGTTTTCGCGTGATTTTGGGACATTGAATGATTTTTATGAATTTGGTGCGGAATTAATGCCTGGTGCAGTGGTCCAAGAAATATCAGAAGATGAAATCATAGTTCGTGTAAAATTGCCAGAACTTGAAACACATTCTTCGTTGGATGAACGTGATCAAATAACTGTAATGCGAGATGTTGCTACTGTGTTTCAGCAAACTAATATGAAGGCTGATATTCAAGGGGTAAAAGACAGATTGATGAATAACGAAGAAAGTTTGTATGTCACAGAGGTTGGAGTTGCTTCGAAATTAATTCCAACAGAATTTATGCAGGCGTTTAATGATTTTGGTGGTGTGTATATGACGTCTGTGTCGTGGCGTGCAAATACGAGAACATGGGATTACGAAGTGATTATTTATTCAAAATAAAGGAAGGATAACATGTGGAAAAAAATAAATTTTGCAATATTTTCTTGTGTAATCGCACTGGGGCTTAATACCGCTGCTTTTGCAGAAGATGATTATAATTTTGAAGACGAAATTGAAGAAGTATATGACGATGCAGATTTTGAAGAACAAGATATTCAAGAACAAGTTCAACAAGAATCTGCTGTTGAACAAGATGCAGATTATGCAGATAAAGTTTCTGCCCAAGCGTTAAATGATTATAATCCATCAGGGTCTTTGTTTGAAAAGATAACAGCGCTGGAACAAGAAAAAGTTGTTATACAACTGGAAAAAGAACGCGCACAACTTGATTTGGAACTGGAAAGATTAAATGCTGAAAGAATCAAGTTGCAAATGGAATTGGATACGCTTTCTGGTCGTGCTGAACAGCAACAACATGAATTAGAAGCAGCAAAAGCACAATTGGAAATTCAAACTGAACAATTAAAACGTCAAAAAGATTCTATTGATAAAGAAGTCAGTAATTACGAAGCGCCAAAATATCAACCAGTGCGCAAAGAAGATACAGAAGTAAGCAGAAGATATAAATTAATAAATGTTGTTGGAATTGGTAATCAATTACAGGCTACTGTTTCTGAATTATCTACGGGGCAAAATAAACGCATAGCAGTTGGTAAAGAATTAGACGGTTATATTGTAAAATCTATTTCTTTGAACGATGGTATTATTTTCGAAAAAGATGGAGAATTGGAAAGTTTGAACATTGGAAAATAAATTATGCCAAAAACAAACAGTAATTTTGCAACTATTAAAAAACCATCTATACCGAACGGTCTTGAAAACGCGAATAGCAAAGAAATACTTGATTATTTGTTTGCTAATAATAATCGTTTGCTGACCGCGTATGCTGGTGAATTGGCTTTGCCAAAAGACACTCAAAATTTAGTGGCATATTTTTCTGGTGGTGAAATTATAATATCACGAACTCATAAATATGATGGTCGTGTTTTGGCATTTATTGATTTATTGCAACAAAATAATCGTGTTATCAAAGAACCTTTTTATTCTGATTTAGGTTTATTATCTAATATTTATAAAACGCATGATGAAAGATTGGGAAGTGGTAATCGTTCGCGTGTTGATTATGATAACCAAATGCAGAAAGATTTTGTTGATATAATTGCGCGTGCCGCTGCACAAAAGGTTTCTGATATCCATATTGAAGTAGCAGATCAAACAACAATCTATTTTCGTGTAGATGGCAGTATGCAACCAGTGTTGGAATATAATTCTCAGTGGGGGGAATCTTTTGTTCGTGCTGCATTTGCATCTGCTGATATTTCTAATTCAAGTTATGCACAGAACGAATATCAAACTGCTCAAAAAGATGGCAGAACACCTTTGCGTGGAACCAAAGATTTATATTTACCAGAAGGTGTTTTGGGTATAAGAATGCAATTTAATCCAATTGCGTTTGGTTCACAATATCTTGTTATGCGTCTTCTTTATGATAACCCAAGCGAAGGTATTAAATCAGAACAAGAATTTAATGATTATGAACAAAAATTATTATTGCGTTTGCGTTCTGCGCCGACCGGGTTGGTTATTGTAGCAGGTCCAACATCGTCTGGTAAATCGACAACTTTGGTGCGCAATATGGCATTAATGTTGAAAGAAAGAAGATATGAAATAAATCTTATTACTGTGGAAGATCCTGCGGAACAAAAAATATTTGGCGCACATCAAATGCCTGTGGTTAATGCGATTAACGAAGAACAACGCGAAGAAAAATTTACAGAGGCTTTGGCAGCAGCACTTCGAAGCGACCCTGATACATTAATGGTTGGGGAAATAAGAACACTTTCTGCGGCACAGTTGACAGTTAAGGGTGCGCTTTCTGGGCATAATGTTTGGACTACATTACATGCGAATTCTGCGATGGGTGCGTTGACTAGATTATTAGATATGGGTGTAGAGGCGTTTAAATTAAAAGACGAAACAATGATACGTGGACTGATTTCTATGAGGTTGTTTAAAAAATTATGTCCGCATTGTCGTGAAAGATTGGCAGATAAACATAATCATCCTGCTTATAATCGTGTCAAAGATGCGTTTGGAGATTTAGGATTAAACCAAGTTTATGTTCGCGGGGTTGGTTGTGAATATTGTAATGGCAGTGGGACATCTGGTCGTGTCAAAGCAGGTGAAATTATTATTACAAACAGCGAATTTTTAAATTTGGCTTTGGCGGGTGAAACAGAAAGTGCTTTGAAATATTGGTTGGAAAAAATGAACGGACGCACATTAAAAGAGGCTGCCATAGAATTAATGTTGCGCGGAATAATCGGTGTTGATGAATTGGAACGTTGGGTTGGTATGTTAGATAGACCATGGGTGTATTAAGATATGAATAGATTGGAATTGCTTTATGCAAAAATGGTTTTTAAAACAGATACTGAAAAGCGCATGGCTATATCGCGCAAGGTGGCGTCATTATTGCGTAATAATTTTACTTTGATGGACGCGTTGCACAGAATTGAAATGATAGAATCGCATAATGGTCGTAAACCTAATGAACCGTTTGCGATTGCTATGCGTGAAATACAACAGAATTTGGAACGCGGTATGACTTTTGCCGAAGCAACTGCTGATTGGGTGCCAAGTGAAGAAACACTTTTGTTGACTTCGGGTAATGTAAGCAGTTTGTTAATATCGTTGGAAAACATAAGTCGTATTGTTGGTGGAATCAATCGTATTAAGCGTGCCATGTGGAATGCTGTGGCGTATCCGTTGTTTTTGTTTGCGTTAACTGTGGCAATTATTATTATGGTGGGTTTGTATCTGGTGCCACCACTTGCCGAAGCAGCGGGCAGCGAAGTTATATGGCGGGGCAGTGCGGCATCATTGGTTTGGGTATCTGGATGGGCTGGTAAATATTGGCATATTGTTGCAGGTGGATTTGCTGTATTGGTTACTTTGATATGGTGGTCTTTGCCGGTGTGGTCGGGCAGATTAAGAACCATGTTTGATAAATTGCCCCCATGGAGCACTTATAAATTACAAGTTTCGGTCAGTTGGTTAATGTCTTTGTCTGCGATGGTTGCGGCGGGTGTTTCTGTGCCGGATGCTTTGCGATTGTTGGAACAATATTCAAACAGGTATTTATCCAAGATTTTGGAAGATACTTTGCATTATATTGCTAATGGTGAAAATTTAGGTAATGCGCTGGCTATGACGGAAAGAGAATTTCCAAACGAAGAAATTATTGGCGATTTGATAATTTATTCTGATATGAACGATTTCGATAAAAACCTTAGCCAGATTGCAAACGATTATATGGAAGAATCTGTTCGTAAAATGGAAAGCATTGCAAGCGTTTTGAACAGTGTCGGTATTATTTTAGTGTCAATAATAATCGGTTGGGTTGTTATGGGAACATTCCAAATGCAAGAACAAATTACTTCTGTGTTTATGTAATTTTTTGCTTTTATTAAATTTAGGAATTTGATAAAATAATTGCATCAAGAAACAAAAAAGAAGGGAAAGAAAGGAGTTAAAAAATGATACAATCGGCTGAAACCAGGGCGAAGTCCCGGAACGGACGGAAGTGCGACACACGCTCTTCGGGAG